>CAZBDC010000093.1:0-20667 GCA_964490575.1 uncultured Anaerolineaceae bacterium
TACACCCTATCCTACACTCTTTCCCTACACGACGCTCTTCCGATCTGACAGGCTTTTGCGCTGGAAGTGAAACCCGGCGCGCAGCCGTCACAGCAGTGGCTGGCCCAGGCCGGGGCACCCGAAGGGGCCATCCAGCCCGTCCTGGCCCTGCTGTCTGGGGAGCGCCAGCCGGCGCGCCTGGCAGTGGTCGACCCGATTAACCCAAGCCGAGCAGCCCAGACGCTGGCGTGGGTCGCCGGCCCGGCCGGCTGCTGGCGGGTGAGCGAGGCGGCCGGCGCGGGCAACCTGCGCCGCTGGACCTTCCAGCCGGCCGCCATCCGCGACCTGCGCGCCGAGGTCCTGGCCTTTTTCGTCCAGCCGGTTGCCGATTAGCGGCCCGGCGCGCACTTCGAGGACCCAACGACAGGAACCATGGCAGAAACGATCCTCCAGGCCAACCCCTATAACCGCCCGCCGCGCGAGCAGCCCGTTTTTCAGCCGGTCGACATCGAGATCCCCCCGCCGCCCGGGCGCCAGGAAGAGCAGGCCCGCAGCGTTTTGCTGACCCTGCTGCCGATGTCGAGCTTCTTGATGATGGGCGTGTTCTACGGGCTGATCTACGCCATCAGCGGGCGCGGGGCCGGGGGCAGCAGCCTGCTGTTTACCCTGCCGATGGTGCTGATGGGGCTGTTCATGGTGGGCATCTCGCTGGTGGTCTACGGCGAGCAGAAACACCAGCAGAAGCTCCGCCAGGTGCGCCAGCTGCGCGACTACCACCGCCAGCTCGACAAAAAAGAATCGCGCCTGCTGGCAGCCGAAACACTGCAAAAGTGGACCCTGAACGAGCGTTTTCCCGCCCCGGACGCACTGGAAGCGCAGGTTCAGCGCCTGGAGACCAGCCTGTGGGAGCGCCGCCCGGACGACGTCGATTTTCTGTCGCTGCGCCTCGGTACGGGCGCCGTCCGGTCGATCGTCAGCATTCGCCCACCCGACCCCGACGCGGAAGTGGGCGACGCCAGCCTGCGCCCGGTCCTGCGGCGGGCCTTCGGGCTGTACACCCACTACCGCGACCTGCCGCTGGCGCCGGTGGCGGTCTCGCTGCGCGACACCGGCACGCTCGGGCTGGTCGGCCCTCGCAACGACCGCCTGGGCCTGGCCTTCTGGCTGGTGGCGCAGCTCACCGCGCTTCACGCGCCCCAGGACGTGCAGGTCTACCTGTTTTCGGCCCAGCAGTACTACCAGCGCTGGCAGTGGCTGCGCTGGCTCCCGCACGTCAGCAGCGCGATGACCGCCGGGCGACCGGCGTACATGGCCTTCACGGTCAAAGCCTCGCAGGAACTGGTCTCGAACCTCTCCAGGCGGCTGGATGAGCGGGCCGAGCCTAAAGAGGGGACGGTGCCCGAAATGATGCCGCACATCGTCGTCGTCCTGGACGGCGACAGCGGCGTGCGCGAGGAGCCGGTCTTTGCCCGGCTGCTGAACGAGGGCGCGCGCCTGAACGCTTCGGCCATCATCCTCGGCGAAACCCTGGAGAGCCTGCCCAGCGACTGCCGCGGCGTGGTCGAGCTGGTTTCGCGCGGGCGGTTCCGCTACTGGACCACCGGGGCTGAGGCGGTCAAGCTGTCCGGCGAGCCGGAAACGCTCGGCCTGGGCGTGGTGGACAACCTGGCTCACCGGCTGGTGGGCGTGGGCGTGCAGGTCGCCAACCAGAGCGGGCAGATCCCGGCCCAGGTCAACCTGCTGCAGACCTACCAGGTGCAGACCCTGGCCGAACTGCTGATCGAGCGGCACTGGCAGCGCCTGCCTGAGAAAGACGGCCTGCTGCCGTTCCCGGTCCCGCTGGGCAACGTGCGCGAGATGTCGCCGCTGGTCCTGCACCTGGCGGAGAACCGCGACGGCCCGCACGGCATCGTCGCCGGGACGACCGGCTCGGGCAAGAGCGAGCTGCTGCAGACGCTGGTCACCGCCATGGCCATCGAGCACCACCCTTATTTCCTCAACTTCCTGCTGATCGACTTCAAGGGCGCCAGCGCGTTCGGCGCGTTCCGCGGCCTGCCCCACACGGTTGGGATGATCTCGAACCTCGACCGGGCCTCGGCCCTGCGCGCGCTGGAGGCGATCAAAGCCGAGAACCTGCGCCGCCAGCAGTTTTTGCAGGACCGCGGGGTCGAAGATATCCTCGAATACCACGAGGAACTGGCCGAGAAGGGCCTCTCAGCCGGCTGGGAGCCGCTGCCGCACCTGTTCATCATCATCGACGAGTTCGCCCAGCTTGCCAAAGAGATGCCCGACTTCATGCCCGAATTGATGGGCCTGCTGCGGGTTGGGCGCTCGCTGGGGCTGCACCTGGTGCTGGCGACCCAGCGCCCGGCCGGGGTGGTCAACGACGAGATGCGCTCGAATCTCAACTTCCGCATCTGCCTGCGCGTGCAGACCATCGACGACAGCCGCGACATGCTGCGCCGCCCGGATGCGGCCCTGCTGCCGCACACCCTGCCCGGGCGGGCCTACTTCCAGGTCGGCGACAGCGGCATGCCGCGACAGTTTCAGACCGCCCGCGTGGGGGTCGAATATGCCGAGACTTCCGACCGCGACGCTGAGATCATCGACGACCCCATCTATGAGGTCGACCTGGAGGAACTGAACCTGCTCTACCAGCCGGAAAAGCCGGCCCGCAAAAAGCCCGAAGCAGGCCAGAAGAAGCTCAAGATCCATGAAAAGCTGGTGGAGGAGATGCGCGGGTTGTACGAAGCGCTCGCCCTGGCGCACAACCTGCGCCGCCCCGACCCAATCCTGCTGGACCCGCTCCCGGCTGAGCTGCCCCTGCGCGAGCTGTTCGAGCGCCGCCCGGCAGCCGCCGGCGCGGAGGACGAGCCGCGCGAGCGCTGGCGCAAGCTGGGCCCCGGCGGGTGGAATGGGACCGGGTGGGAGGATCACCCGGCCGGGCGCGGGCTGCGCGTGGAAGTTGGCCGGCTGGACGACCTGGCCAGGCGCCAGCAGCCGCCCCTGTACGTCGATTTCCAGGGCAAACACGGCGGGCACCTGCTCGTGCTGGGCGCGTCGCAGAGCGGAAAAACCATGTTTCTGCGCACGCTGGTCCACGGCCTGGCCTACCAGTACGCCCCCGACCAGGTTCATGTGTATATCCTCAGCTTCGCCGGCCGCTCGCTCGAGCCGCTGAAAGGCTTCCCGCAGGTCGGCGACGTGATCTTCGGCAACGAGATGGAGCGCATCCAGCGCCTGATCCGCTACTTGAGCAACACCCTCGAACAGCGCAAGGTCCTGCTGGGCAACCTGGGCGTCGATAACCTGGCGGATTACAATGCCCGCTGTCTCAGCGCCCGCTGTCTCAGCGCGCGCTGTCCAGACCAGGCCCTGCCGGCTATCGTCGTCATGATCGACAACTTCGGCGAGCTGCGCGACTCTTTCTATCTGAACGAGCTGGAGGAAATCACCCGCCTGATCGAAAACGGGCGCAGCTTCGGCATCTACTTCGTGATGACCATCCTGCAGCTCGACGCCGTGCCGTACAAGATTATGAACCTGATCGAGCAGCGCGCCGCGCTCAACCTGACCGAGAAGACCGACTACCTGACCTTCGTCGGGCGGCCGTACTCGCTCGAGTTTGGCGCGCTGCCGCCCGGGCGCGGGCTGTGGGCCGGCGCCCCGCCGCTCCACTTCCAGGCCGCATTTATCGCCGAGCCGGTCGAGGACGCGGACGACGCCTCGCCGGACCGGCCCAAAGAAGCCGGCTGGAGCAGCGGACTGATGAGCTCCATGCAGGCGAACTGGGGTGACCGGGCGGGCGGGCCGGCGCAGATCAAGATCCTGCCCACGCGGGTCAACCTGTCTGCCCTGGTCCCGCGCCGCGCGAAGGGTGAACTGCCGGGAGCCGGCCGGCGGCTACCGGTCGGGCTGAACTTCGACACCCTCGAGCCTTTTACCCTCCAATGGGGGGAAGACTGCTGGCACCTGCTGGCGGGCGGGCCTTCCCAATCCGGGCGGACCAGCCTGCTGCATACCCTGGCGCTGAGCGTCATCGCCCGCTATTCCCCCGCCGAGGCCTGGATCGTGCTGGTGGACGGCACGCAGGGCAGCCTGCGGCGGCTGGCGGCTTACCCGCACGTGCTCGCCTGGATCTCGAACGAGGAAGACCTGGCTACCAACATCGCCTTCCTGGAAGAGGAATTGAAATACCGGCGCGAGGTCGCCGGGCAGCCCGAGGCCGACCACTTCCCGGAAATCTTCTTTATCATCGACGATTATGACCTGACCACCGAGGCCATCTCGATCCCGAAAACCTTCCTCAGCATGATCGGGAAAACCATCCGCCGGGATTCGAACCTGGGCTTTCATTTCCTGCTCTCCAATATCGCCCAAAACCTGGGCCGCGATTCCGACCCGTTGATCCGCCAGCTCAAGCTGCTGCGCTCCGGCATTTCACTGGGCAACGTGGAGGCGCTCGAGGCCCTCGGCGGGCGGGCGACCACCGCCATGCGCCGCCAGGAGCTGCCCGAAGGGCGCGGCTATTTCCTCAACAGCAAGCAGACCCGCCTGGTGCAGTTCGCCTACCCGGACGACGAGACTTACGACTGGCTGGCGGAGTTTTACGCGGGCGTCCCGCGGGTCGGGTGGCAGCGCGAGCCCTCCGCCGAGGTCGTGCAGAATATCGAGCAGGTCGCCCAGCAGCCGGCCGCCGACGCCAGCTGGAGCGGCGAATGGCTCGATGACATGGACGATTACGTCCAGACCTACATTGAAAAACGCAAGCAGGAAATTGCCGGCGGCGGGCAGCCGCCCCGGCAGGAGTAGCAGCCGATGAAACCAGTCGACGTATTTGTGCAGATTACCGGTAAGGAGCAAAAATTAATCCGTTTGAACGCCGAGATGCCCGTCTCCAGGGTCATCAGCGAGCTGGCCCGGAAAATGGCCGCCGAAGACGCCGCCGAAAGCCAGGCGGCTTACAAGGTCTACCTGGCCAGGCAGGTCACATATTCAGAAACGACCACCCTGGACGATATCAAGCTGGCGGCGGGCGATTTCCTGCTGATGGTCCCGCTGGTTTCGTCCGCGGTGCAGCTCCGCCTGGCCCCGCAGAAGCGTTTCGACCACCCGGGCTGGATGATCGACGAGCCAGAAGCGCTGATCGGCCGCCGGGACGTGGAGAGCGGGATCATCCCCGACGTCGACCTCTCACCCTTCACCGCCGACCCGACCACCATCTCCCGCCAGCTGGCCTACCTGCGCGAGAAAGGGGACGCCTGGACGATCCAGCTTCACAAGGACGCCCACTCGGCTGTGTACGTCGACAGGGCCCGCCTCGAGCCAGGCCAGGTCGTCCCGCTGCGGGATTCATCCATCCTGGCCTTCGGCGGAACGCCTTCCAGGCCCGATTTTCAGCTCCAGGTCACGCTGGCTGTAAAAAAATAAATTCACCGGTACAAGGAAAATATCCATGGTCGCAAAACAAATTCTGCCCCTCCTCATGATGGCCCTGTTTATGTTCGGCCCGGCCCTCGGCCTGCAGCCGGCAGCGCGCGGGCTGGCCCAGTCCCAGCCGCCCCAACTGTGCGCGCTTGGCGAGCCGGAGACCGGCAGCTTCCCCGACGTCGCGCTGGATTTCCGCGCCTATGACGCGCAGTACAACCCGGTTGGCGAGATCCGGCCGGGCGATGTGCAGGTGCAGGAGAATTCCAACCTGATCCAGCCCAGGACGGTGAAGCGAAACGAGCATGGGGTGGGCCTGAACGTCTATTTCCTGGTCGACCTGGGCAACCGCACCGACCAGGAGACGCTGCTGAGCGTGCTCAACCGTTTTGGGAAAGAATACCTGCAGGACCAGCTCGACCGGGTCGCCATTTACACCAACTTCAACAGCAAGGAGCGCCATCACGGCCCCTGGGCGGCGCTGCAGCCGACCACCTCAGGCGCGGCGTTTATCGCGGTCGCCAACTCGCTCGGCGAGTATGAAATTAATGACTACTACATCCTGCGCGACACGGTCAAAGAGGTCATCAGCCAGGTCCGCGGGGAGAGCCTCAACTGCGCGCGCCCGACCATGCTGGTGCTGGTCATGGGCCCGGATGTGCTCACCAGGCCGGACATCGACAGCCTGATTGCCGAAGCGGTTTCTCTGCAGGTGCCCGTCCACGTGGCGCATACCCAGAAAGATTACACTTTCAACAGCAGCGACCTGTACAAACGGCTGGCGACGGAGACCGGCGGCGTTTATGCCCAGGTCACGCCGGAGCGAACCCAGGAGTTCACCCAGCTCGACCAGCCGCTTTTCAGCAAAATGGCTGCGAGCCGGGTCACCTACACGGCCGGGTATCGCAGCCCGGACGGCTCCAGCGGTGACCGCAAGGTCCAGCTCCTGTGGAAGGGGCAGACCAACCCCGGGCCGAACGCCAGCGCCCACTACGCCGTGCGGGTCGACCCGGCCGAGATGACGATTAATACCCCGCTCCCGGGCGCGCAGGTCAGGCGTACTGCAACGCAGAAGACCGAGACTGGCTACCTGTATGACCTGGACAACCTGCCGGTCGAGTTTTCGGTCAGCTGGCCCGACGGGCACCCGCGCCAGGTCCGCCTGGCGGAGCTGCTGCTGAGCACGCCCACCGGGCGCGAAGCGGTGGGGCTGCTCGAGAACCCGGCCGACGCCGCCGCGCTGAAGTTTGACCTGGACCTGCGCCGCTTTACCCAGGAAGGCGAGAATGCCCTGCGCCTGGAAATCCGCCTGGTGGATGAACTGGGGATCGAAACCATCAGCGCGCCGGTCGACCTGGGCGTCCTGAACGTCGTCCCGCCGGCGGTGACCCCCTCCACAGTAACGGTAGAACCGGTGGATAACGCGCTGCGCTACATCCTGGCGGGGGCGATCCTCGTACTGACCGTGATCGTGCTGGTCCTGTGGCGCAAACTGGCCCGCATGGCAAAATCAGGGGCGGTCGGCGCGTTCGTCGAAAAGGTGCGCAAGACGATCGTCGGCGGGCGCAACAGCAAGCCCATCGCCATCCTGAAAGTCCTGGACGGCCCGAGCAAGCTGATCAACGAAGACCTCAACATCACCACCGAATCGGTCAGCCTGGGGCGCGACCCAGCGATGGCCGACTTCACCTTCTACGCCGACTCCAACTCATCGGTCAGCGGGCTTCACGCGCGGGTTGAGCGCCGGAACGGGCAGTGGTTTGTCACCGGCGTATCGCAGTCGGGCAACGAGACGTTTGTCGACGGGCAGCCGATCCCCAATTTCCAGCCGGTCGCCATCCAGTCGGGCCAGCGCATCCGCCTGGGCTACCACGGGCAGCAGCCGGTCGAATTCCTGTTCAGCCTGCCGGCCGGCGGCGCGGCGCCCGAGTCCACCTCCCCGGATGCAAAACGCACCAAGGTCAACCGCGATACCCTCATGCCGGAGCTGCCTGGCTCGAATGGGAAGCCGCAGGCGGTGAAGGAAGCGGCGTCTGAAACCGTGGATGAAAACGTATTCGAAGAGTTCCGCAAGATGGACTGATCCTGTTTTGAACCTTATATCTTTTTTGTGGGGGCGGCTCTGCCTCGCCTGCCCAAAACGAACGGAGTCTGAAAAACATATGGCGATTAAGAATGGTGTCATCATCGCCGGGCGCTACCGGGTTGAAAAGCTGATCAGCGACGAGGGCGGGATGGCCATGGTTTACCAGGCCAGCCTGGTCAGCGAGCCGCGCTACAAAGTGGCGATCAAATTTGCCCGCAACGAAAACGGGAATGGGAATGGGCCGGTGCACGAAGAGAAACTGCTCGAGCGCGAAGCCGAGCTGCTCCGCAAATGGGATTTCCGCCACCCGGGCATCGTGCGCATCTATCCCATCCCGATGGAGCAAGACCACAAGCCGGTTTTCTCAAAGCGGGCCATCGAGCTGCCGGAGCGCAACACGTTCATGGTGCTGGAATACCTGGCGGGCGGATCGCTGTCGGCCAACCTCAGCAAGATCAAACGCTACCCGATCGAGTGGAAACTGGAGCTTTTTTACCAGATCCTGCTGGCGGTGTCATCACTGCACCAGAAGGGCTACGCTCACCGCGACCTGAAACCCGACAACATCGTCTTCCGCACGCCGGTCTCTGAAAACGCGGTCCCGCAGCCGGTCCTGATCGATTTTGCCCTGGCCAAGAACGACGACACGTTCAGCCCGGTGCTGGACGAGAGCTACTCGCTGGCATACGGCGCACCAGAGCGGTTCCTGCACAGGATGGGGATCAACAAAGAAGACTACGATTCCCCGAGTGAATTATGCGCCGACGTCTGGAGCCTGGGGGTGATCCTCTACGAGATCCTCACCGGCGAAGCGCTGATGACCGGCAGCGAGCACAAGATCCGCACCTCGGTGATCGACGGGAAGTTCAAAGACAAGGTCGAGCAGAACATCCAGACCGACCTGCTCAAGCAGTTTTTGAAAAAAATGCTGGACGAGAAACCGGCCGAACGCCTGGGCATCAAAGAGATCATCTACGCGATTGAATACCTGTTCCCGGCGCCGCGCGTGCGGGGCATGTAGCCGCCAGACAGAAGGGCAGAGAGGAAACAGAGGATCATGACAGGAACCGACCTGAAGCAAAACAAATACTGTATTCATCACCAGAGTGCGGTTGGCGACCCGGGGCGGAAATTTGAAGACCGTTCTTTTTCGGGCGAGATCAAAACCAACGGGGGCCTGAGCCTGCTGGTCGGCATCGTGGCCGATGGGGTCGGTTCGGCCGAGTTCGGCGCCAACGCCGCCCAGCTCACCATCGACCATATCAAGGAGAGCCTGGCCGGCAGCCGCCAGGAAGATATCCCGGCCATGATCGAGACGGCCATCCGCTACGCCAACCTGAAGGTCAACGACGAAAACAGCCGCTCCAACGGGGACGGGCTGACGACCGTGGTGGTGGCGGTGATCTACAAAGACCGCTGCTACATCGGCAACGTCGGCGACAGCCGGGCTTACTGGGTGCAGGCCTCTGGAAAAATCTTGCAGCTGACCCGGGACCATACCTTCTATAACTATTACGGCGGCGACCCCAACAACCCCGAAGCCGGCGTGGTGATCAACGCCATCGGCAAAGCCAGCACGGTGATGGTCGACCTGGGCTTTTACCTGAAGGGCAGCGACCCCCAGCAGGCGCACGCCCTGGGGGCCATCGGGCTGCCGCTGAAGGCAGGCGACACGATTTTGTTGTGCTCGGATGGGCTGATAAAGTCCAGCGCGGCGGGCCAGCGCTTCGCCGAAGACGCGGAAATTGTGGAAGCCCTGGCGACCGAGCTGGCCCCCAAGGCCGTCGTCAAGCTGGTCGGCATCACCGAGGGCCGCAAGGTCGATGACAACGTCTCGGCGGTGGTAATCCAGTACCTGACCGCCGAACGGGTCCAGCAGATGGAGGCCATCCGCGCGGCCGCCCGCCGCAAACAGCAGGCCATCCGGGCGGGGGTTTTCGCCGGGGTGGGGCTGCTCTCGCTGCTGCTGGTGTTCGTGGTTTACCGCCTGTGGCAGACCCAGGGCGACCTGGCGGCGGCTCTGAACGCCACCCCGGTCGTCCGGTTGATCACCAACACGCCGCTGCCCAGCCTGACGCCGACCCAACCCATCGACGCCGGCGTCGCCCGAGTCGATGAAGTCCACGACGGCGCGGACGGCACCTACCTCGACCCGGCTGGGTCGGGCGGGCCGCTGGCGGTGGGGATCGAGCTGGCGCCTGCCACCGCGCTGCAGACCAACAGCAGCAGCGCGCGGATCCTGGTGGGCGAGCAGTCCGGGCAGCCCAGCCTGGTGTATGCTTTCCCGGGGACCGACATGGTGCTGAACTTCGGGTCCCAGCTCAGGCCGGACCTGACCGCCGGGAGCCTGTTTATCCAGCCGGGCAATGGGGCCGGCAAGGTGAACCTGGCGGGCTACGAGGGCCTGGTCGCTTCCGTCGAAGGCAGCCGCATGATCGTCGAACTGCGCGAGGCGCAGGTCATCGTGTACTGCTTCGAAGGCACCTGCCGGCTGGATCATGGCCTGGACGGCTTCATCGTCCCAACCGGATGGATGCAGTCGTATGAACCCGCCACCGGCCTGAGGGGCGAGCGGGTCGAGATGGATTACGCCACCCGTTGGGACTGGAACACGCGCTGCTATTTCTGCATGAGCGACCTGGTCCCATCGCCTACGCCGACCGCGACGGCCACCCGCACCCCTTTGCCCGACCAGCCCGCCCGCCCGGGCAAGAGCAGCTCAGACGACGAGGATAAACCCGCCGCCAGGCCGACCGCGTCGCCCGTCCCGCCCACGCCCGTGCCAGCCACGCCGGTCCCGACCGAGCCGCCGGTGGTCGAGCCGAACGAGGAGCCCGCGCCCACCGAGGAACCCGCCCCAACGGAGGAGCCTGCGCCGACAGAAGAGCCGGAGATAAAACCGACCCACGGCAAACCGCCCGAAGAAGAGCCCACCGAGGAGCCGCCGCCGGCCCCAACCGAGGAGGCTGATCCCGGGGACGAATAGCGGCGGTCAGCGCCTGGGCTTATACACCTTGCTTTGCACCAGCTCGCCGGCCTGGTTGTAGACCTTCC
Source organism: uncultured Anaerolineaceae bacterium (assembly GCA_964490575.1). GTDB lineage: Bacteria > Chloroflexota > Anaerolineae > Anaerolineales > Anaerolineaceae > DSYU01. Next base: position 10,547 of record CAZBDC010000093.1, read on the forward strand.
ACGCGCCGATCTTTTTGCCGTCGGCGTACTCGCCCTCGTCCCACAACTGGCCGTTCTTAAAGAAGCGCTTCCAAGAACAGCTCCTGGTGCAGTTCTGCGGGGTTGTCTGTCATCGTCACTCCTTGGTTTCGATTTAGGCCAGGAACCTTGCCGCCCGCCCGATGATCTCGTCCAGCCGGTGGAGCGGGGTATGCGGCTCGCCTTCCAGCGCCATCCTCAAGACACCTTGCCCATCATCGCCATAAAAAACCGCCTCATCTTAAACGGCTGCCCGCTCAGCAGCGTCTGCGCCCTGAAGAATCCTGCCACCGTGCGGACCACCAGCAGGGCGGTGACCGCCAGCAGGGCGATCGACAGCAGGATCTGCCAGAGCGGCACAGCCGTGGCTGCCAGGCGCAGCATCATGGTGGTGGGCGAGGTGAAGGGGAACAGGCTCAGCCCCACCGAGAGCGGGCTGTTGGGCTTTTCGATCAGGGCCGAGATGATGAACAGCGGGATCATCATCGGGATGATGATGACCGTGGTGGCCTGTGAGGCCTCGCGCAGGTTGGGCACCAGCGCGCCCACCCCGGCCATCAGCGCGGCGTACAGCAGGTAGCCCAGCACAAAGAAGACGATCCCCCACAGCAGGATCGAGATGGGCAGCTGGAAGCCCTCCGGCAGGTCGAAGGCCTGCCCGCCCATGCGCAGCAGCGCCAGGGCGCTGACCGACCACACCACCACCTGGAACAGCCCCACCAGCCCCAGCCCGGCGATCTTGCCCAGCAGGAGCTGGCGCGGGCCGGTCGAAACCATCAGCACTTCCAGCACGCGGGTCTCTTTTTCCTTCGAGACGCTGTTGAGCAGCAGCCCGGACGAGCCCAGGATGCCGACGTAGAACAGCATCATCACCCCGTAGGGGATGAAGAAGGTCAGCTCGTTATCGCTGTCGCGCTCCTGCGCCTGCACCTCGGGCGGGGAGAGGTTCTCTATCTCCAGTTGGGCCAGCGGGCGGTTGACCAGCTGGTAGAACTGCGGGTCGTCCCCGAGCAAGTTGTAATGGAGCAGCCAGATCAGGTCCTGGGCCTGCTCCTGCGAGGCGATCAGGTTGTACTCCTGCGAGTAGTACACGAGCTGGCCGCTGTCGAGGTAATCGGCCGGGACCACGTAGTAGGCGCGGATGATCCCCTCCGAGAGGGCCTGGCCGGCGGCGCTCTCGCCGCCGTAGCCGATCAGCGTGCCGGCCGGGAAGCCGGGTGGGGTGGCCGCGATCAGCCCGGACAGGTCGACATAGCCCTGCGGGCGCGTGTCATCCGGCGCGCTGAACAGGCTGGCCACCGGCGCGGCCGGGGAGGCCTGCCCGGTCTGGCTGCGGTTGATGAAATAGATCACGGCGTAGATGGTGAAGGCGATGGCCGGCACGCCCAGCACGCCGAACCAGAACGAGGGCCGGCTGACCAGGGCGTAGATTTCGGTTTTGAGGACCAGCAGGGTCTTGTTCACCGGTTCACCTCCCCGGGCCGTTCCTGGCGGGGGCGGAGAGAGTCAATGACATCCTTCCAGCCCATGCGCTTGCCGTAGCGCAGCATCCCCGCCCGGAAGATTCGCCCGGCCAGCCACAGCGAGCCGGCCGCCGAAAGGACCAGCAGCCCGGTGCTGAGCGCGATCTGCCAGCCCGGCACGCTGGAAAAGGCCATCCGCATCAGCAGGGTCAGCGCCGCGCTGAGCGGGAAGAAGGTCAGGATGAGCGCGATGGGGCCGCTCGGGTTGAGCAGGATGACCGACAGCAGCATGTAGGGCGCCACGACCGGCAGGGTGATCAGGGTGGAGACCTGCTGGCCCTCGCGCGCCTCGGTGACGGTCGCCCCGATGGCGGCCATCAGGGCCGAGATCATCACGAAGGTCGGCAGCGCAGTCAGCCCGATCAGGCCGATCAGCTTCCAGTCGATGGTCACGCCCAACAGGAAGGGCAGCGCCGGCCCGGCCAGGGCGAGCGCCAGCAGCGGGAAGGCGCTCCACACCAGCACCTGGGTCAGCCCGACCGACATCAGCCCCAGCACCTTGCCGGTCATGATCTGCCCGGGCGAGAGCGAGGTGGCCAGCAGTTCCATGGTGCGGTTCTCTTTTTCCTCCACCACCGCCTGCATCAGGTACCCGCCGCTGGTGAAGACCGAGATCATCAGGAAGATCCCGGCCGCGATCGGCGCGGCGACCTTGAACCAGTCGATTCCGCCGCCCGGGCGAGCCTCCTCGACGTTGGCGATGGAGACCTGTGTGCCTTCCAGCAGGCGCCGGGCCACGCGCGGGTCCTGGTCGCGCAGCAGGCCGGCCCGCAGCAGGGCGCTGACCTGGCCGGTGACGATGCCCGTCGGCTCTTCATAGAAGACCAGGCGCACCTCCGGCCGGTCTGGATAGCCCGCCGGGATGACGAAGTAAGCCTGGATTTCTTTGGCCTCCAGGGCCTCCCGGGCCGCCGCTTCGCCCGCAAACGGGCGCAGCTCCACGTCGCCCAGCTCCGGCTCGGCCGCCTGGCGCGGGTCGATCCCCTCCAGAAGCCCGGCCTGGTCGACGTAGCCCACCGGGGCCGGGTTGAGCTGCAGGGCCACGCTGAGGAAGCCGGCTGCCACGGTGATCAGGATCCACAGCGGCACGCTGAGCAGGGCAAACAAGAAGCGCCTGCGCAGGACGTGGCGGGTATATTCGTGCTTGAAGACGGTCCAGATCTTTTTCATCGCGCGCCAGCCTTAGCGGTCCAGCTCGTGGTCGATTTCCCGGTCGCGCACCACCCGGATGAAGATCTCGTCCAGGGTCGGCACGGCCACCTCGAACTGCTCGACCTGCGCCTGGCGCTCGACCAGCGCGTGCAGGATGCTCTGCGGGGAGGTCTCGGGGGCCAGGTTGAGGCGGGTAGCCCCGTTGACCGGCTCGCGGCTGAGCACGCCGGACAGCTCGGGCAGGGGCCCCTGGGTGCGCACCAGCAGCGCGTGGCCCGAAAAGCGCCGGCGGATGTCGTCCAGCCGGCCGTAGAGCATGACCCGGCCCTGGTGGACCAGCAGGATGCGCTCGCACAGTTCCTCCACCTGGTGCATCTGGTGGGTCGACATGATCACGGTCGTGCCCTGGCGGTGCAGGTCGCGCAGCAGGTCCTTGACCATCTGGGTGTTGACCGGGTCCAGCCCGCTGAACGGCTCGTCGATGATCAGCAGCTCGGGCTGGTGCAGGATGGTGGCGATGATCTGGGCCTTCTGCTGCATGCCCTTGCTCAATTCCTTGACCTTCTTGTGGCGGTGCTGGGCCAGGTCAAAGCGCGCCAGGGCATCGTCCAGGCGGGCGTGGATCTCGCCGGCGCTCATGCCCTTCAGCGCCGCCAGGTAAGTCAGCACGCGGTCCAGCGGCAGGTCCTGGTACAGGCCGCGCTCTTCGGGCATGTACCCAACCCGGTTTTTCAGCGCTTCGGTCATCGCCCCGCCCAGCACGCTGACCCTGCCCGAGTCGGGCTTGAAAATATCCAGCAGGATGCGGATGGTGGTGGTCTTGCCGGCCCCGTTTGGCCCCAGCAGGCCGAAGAACTCGCCCCGCTCGACCGCAAACGAGACGTCGTCAACCGCCCGAACCGCTCCGAAGGATTTACTGATATGTTCGGCTTCAACGATAGACATGGGTGTTGTGCTCCTATCGGATACCATTATATAACCAAACAGTAGATAATATAATTGTACTAAGCACAATTATATTATCTACAAATCAACACCGGGCGGCGGGTCGAGCGCAAGATGCGGTCGACGCTGCTGCCGGCGACGATCTCGCGCAGCGGGCTGGCCTCGTAGCCGCCGGTGATGATCAGCCCGGCCTCGTGGGCCTCGGCGTTGAGCAGCACCGCCTGGGCCGGGTCGCAGTCCTGTTCCAGCACGTAGCGCGCCGTCACCCCGCGCGCCTCCAGGTAAGCCTGGGCACGTTCGAGCGGGGCGGGGGAGGGCAGCGCCTGGCCTTCCTTCTGGGCCGAGACGACCGTCAGCGGGATGGCCCAGCGCGCGGCCAGGTAGGCCGCCGCATACAGGGCCTCGTCGGATTTGCGCCCCGGGCCGTAGGCCAGCAGGGCGCTGTTGAGGCGGAAGGGGGCGTCCGGCGCGGCCAGCAGCGGCGAGCCGCAGCGGCGGATCAGCGTGCGGGTGCCGGAGCGCAGCCGCTTGAAGATGCGCGGCGAGGGCGGGTAGGAAAGGCGGAAGATGGACAGGTCGACCCATGGCGCGCGCCGGCAGATCTGGTCGGCGGCGCTGCCGGTCTCGACCAGCAGCCGCCCGAAGATGCCACGTTCGGCGCAGCGGCGCAGGAATTCCTCGCGCAGCGCCTGCACCGCCGGGCTGTCTTTTTCCGCCTCCGTTGTGACCACGTGCAGGCCGCTCAAGCGGGCCTCCTCGCGCGCGGCGATCTCGAAGGCCAGGTCGAGCGCGGCCCAGCCGGCCTGCCCGCCGGTGACGGTGACCAGGATGTCGTCGAACAGGCGGTCAGCGCGGTGGGGCGGCTGGTTTTCCTCCATCCACGAACCGGACGGCTGGGCCGACTGCAGCGGCGCAGGGACGACCAGGTGCGCCAGCCGCCGTAAGACGCGCGCCAGGCGCTGCTCCAGGCGCGGGCTGAACCGGCTGGAGAGGTCCTGGGCGGCCTTGCCGGGGTCGACTTCCCAGCCTGGCTCGCCGCCGCTCAGCGCCACGCGGTAATCCATCAGCCACAGGTACAGGTCGGTCTCGGTCCGCTCGGGGAAGTCGCGCAGCAGGTTGCGCTCGCGGATCAGGGCCGCGACCGGCAGGTAGACCCGGTCGTACCAGTCGGTGGTGGCTTCGGCTTCGGGGATCTCGCGCTGCTGCTGGTTGCCCATAAAATGGCGGTGGACGGAAATATGCTCGTAGATCTTCGGGTACTGCCCGGGCGCCGAGACCAGCAGGCTGGCGCCGGGGCGCAGCTCGTCGAAGCGGGTGCGGGCCAGGAAATCGGCGTATTCCGACTTGATGATCAGGTCGTCGGGCGAGTCGCCCGGGGAGAGCGGCACGCGGGTGGCGACCGGGATGACGTAGCCCTCGATGCGCTCGGCGCCCAGCTCGCGCGCCACCGAGACACGGTGGTGCCCGTCCAGGACGAAGTAGGCCTCGCCGACCTGGTAGACCTCGATGGGTGGCAGGCCGGAGAGGTTCTCGACCGCCGCGCGGACACGCGCCCAGCGGTCCCTGTCGGATTCGCGCAGGGGCAGAAAATCGCGGGTGAAGTCGCCGATGCGGCCCACGCTGCCGACGATCTGGTCGAGCGGGATGTCTTTCAGCTCGCGGCGGGACGATTCGACCGCGTGCAGCCGCTTGCGGACCTCATCGTACGAGAGCAGATCGAGCGGCCGGCCGTGCAGCGGCTCGAGCAGGCTCTGGAGGGCGGCCTTGCGGCGGGCCTCCTGGAAATCGAGCACCGCACGCTGGAAGTAGGCTCTCGAGTCGGATTGGTTTGGCATGGGCCGGTTAATTCCACAGCGCCAGCCGGCCGGCGACGATCTGCAGGCTGGTGCGAACGGTTTCGTAATCGGGCGCGCCGGGCGAGCGGCGCAGGTATTCCTCCAGGTGTTGGGCGGCCAGGTGCAGCGAGCCGTTGTAGAAGTAGAGGAAGCCCAGGTCGCGCAGGTGCCAGTCCATCTCGGGCTGGAGGTAGAGCAGGTGGTGGAGGACCGGGATGGCGCTGCGCCAGTCTTCGCGCTGGATGTAGGCGTTGGTCAGGTTGGTGAGCATGCGCGCCAGCAGGTCGGGCGGCGAACAGGGCGCCAGCCACTCGGGTTGGAAAGCGGCCCGCGAGCCGGTCGATTCGCGCACCAGGCGGGCGCAGGCGGGCAGCGAAAGGCGCAGGCCGGCGTTGAACGGGTCGAGCAGGACCTGCACGCCGGCTTCGTATAGCCCAACGATGAAGTGCCCCGGCAGGGCGATGCCGTAAGCGGGCAGCCCGAGCCGCCGGGCGACCGTGATATACACCAGCGACAGGCTGATCGGGATGCCCTGGCGGCGGTCGAGGACGCGGTTGAGGAAGCTGTTCTCCGGGGCATGGTAGTCGTCGGCTGCATTGCGGTGGTTGGCGCGCGCGCCGTGGAAGCCGGTCTGGTAGAAGAGGAAGTCGGAGAGCGCCTCGGCCCGCTCGGGCAGCGCGGCGGCGGGGTCTACCTGCGGGCGGGCGGCCTCGGCCAGCCCGTCCAGGTGGGCCAGGTAGGCGTCCACGTCCAGGGTGGGGTAGGCCAGCGTGCGCGCGAAGGCGAGCGCGGCGCGCGGCAGGTCAACCGGGACGCGGCTTAATTCACGGACAAACGGATGGTCGGTGTGGTTCATCGGCATCAGCATCGTGTTCCCCCTGTAACAGGTAGGGGAGCGGCCTACCCGCCTAATTGTGATCCGAATTTGGTTTTTTGTCCAGGGGGAATGTGAAAACCCATTATGCTTTTGATAAGAATTATTATCCTAAGCATTGTGGGAATCCGCAAACAACACGCAGCCGGGGATAAATCCGCCTGGTTTATGCCGGTTTATCTTATCTGATCGATCATCTGCCCCATCAGCCCCTGGGCGTGCTCCAGGTGCTGCTTCCACTGCCGCAGCGCCGCGCGCCCGGCTTCGGTCAGCGTGTACACCCGCCTGGGCGGGCCCTGGGTTTCCTCGCGCTCCTCGCGTGAAGATACCCAGCCGGCTTCCTCCATCTCGCGCAGCACCCGGTAGACCACGCTCGGGTGAGCTGTTTCGATCCCCATCCCAGACAGCCCGTCCAGCAGCGAGTAGCCGTGCAGATCGCGCTCCAGCAGCAGCACCAGCAGCGCCGGCTCCATCAAGCGCGTCGAAAGCGGCGACCCGCCGGCCTGCCCGTGCCAGCGTCGCCCGCGCTGATTTCCCATTCCCTGGCCGCGACCGCGCATATGCCCCTCCCCTACCCTTTTCTCAGGTGCAGTTTTTTTGATAACTAATCATAGCAGACTATTATCATTTTATCAATACCCGGACGGGTGGCCAGGTTCGCGCCTGGCCGATTGTCACTTTTAATTGATACGCATTTGTAATTGTAAACTTTATTATCGGGCTTATAATTGATAATGAGAAGCATTCTCAAATTTGTTTATCTCGGAGATCCACAATGAGCACAAATCCTTCCCCTCGCCAGCGCCTGACCCACCAGCGCCGCCTGGTGCTCGAAATTATCGAAAACAGCCAGGAACACCCCGACGCGGAGGCCATCCTGCTGCAGGCCAGGGCGCGCGATGCCCGCATCAGCCTGGCGACGGTCTACCGGGCGCTGGCGTTTTTAAAAGAAGCCGGCCTGATCCAGGAGCACAGCCTTGGACAGGGCCACGGCCACTTCGAGGCGGCCCAGTCTGCCCCGCACTATCACTTTACCTGTAAGCAGTGCGGCCGCGTGATCGAATTCTCCGCGCCGGAGGTGATCCAGATTGTCCACGGCCTGGGCGAAGAGCGCGGACTGCAGGTCACCGACGTTCACCTGCTGCTCAGCGGCATCTGCGACCGCTGTCGTGCTTCATTGAATGACATCCCGACACCTTGAGGACTACATGGAAGCGATTATCCCACCTACCATTACCCCGTATGTTTTGCTCAATGTCTTTCTGATCAGCCTGGTCGCCGGGCTGGGCACCGGCCTGGGCGGGCTGATCTCGATCATCCACATCCCCGGGCGGCGCATGTTCGGGTTCCTGATGGGCATCACCGCCGGCGTGATGATCACCCTCTCGTTCCTCGAACTGGTCAATGAAGCCTGGGAACTGGCCGGGTTCTGGACGGCCACGATCGGGTTCGGCGCCGGGGCGTTCTTCATGTTCTTCCTCGATTTCTTCGCGCCGCACATGCGCTTCGGTGAAACCGAAGTGCGCGCCGCGGACGTCCCGCTCATTTTACCGCCGACCGGCGGCCCGTACCCCGCCGACGAGCCAGCCGTCTGCCCGCGGACAGGCGGCCTGCGCCATGGCCGCGGCCACCGCTTCGGTTATGCCCGCTGGCGCGGCAACCACATCACTGACCCGCGCCTGCTGCGCACCGGCCTGCTGCTGGCCATTGGGATCACCATCCACAACATCCCCGAAGGCGTGGCGGTTGGAGCCGGCTACATGCACGCGCCCGAGTTTGGCCTGTTCATCGGCGCCGCCATCCTGCTGCACAACATCCCGGAAGGCATGGCCACCGCCCTGCCCCTGTGCAAGAGCGGGGTGTGCAAGTGGGATTCGTTCCGCGCGGCCCTGTTCTCCGGGCTGACGGAGCCGGTCGGCGCCGTCCTGGCGGCGCTGTTCCTCAGCGCCAACAGCAGCTTCATCCCCTTCGCCCTGGCCTTTGCCGGCGGCGTGATGATGTTCATCACTCTCGATGAGCTGATCCCGACCGCCCGCGAGCACGGACACCAGCACACCACCGCGCTGGGCATCATCTTTGGGGCCATGTTCGTCTTCTTGCTTTCCGGCATCTTCGGGGTATAGCCGGCATGGTGCAGATCCAGCTTGAACCCATCGGCCTGATCCACTCGCCCTTCACCGGCCCCGCCGAAACGCCCATCCAGGCCGCCCGCTCGCAGGCGCAGGGACGGGTTGTCGTGTTTCCCGAATTCGCCGCCGGGCTGCGGGATATTGAGGAATTTTCGCACATCTTTCTGGTATACTTTTTTCACCGCGCGGAGCGCGTCGACCTTATGGTGGAGCCGTTCCTGGACGACCACCCGCACGGGGTCTTCTCCACCCGCCACCCCTATCGCCCGAACCACCTCGGCCTGTCGGTCGTCCGGCTGGTCGCCCGCTGCCAGAACGAGCTGATCGTCGAGGGGGTGGATGTGCTGGATGGGACCCCGCTGCTCGACCTCAAGCCGTACGTGCCGGATTTCGACCAGCGCGAGGTCACCCGCTGCGGCTGGTACGACCGCCGGGCCAGGACGTGAAACCGCCGCGCAATGGTAATTATCTTTAGAAAAGAGTGATCCGGAGATGTCGCCTTTCTTACAGCTAGTTTTTGTCCTGCTGGTGATCGTCCTCAGCGCGAAGATCGCCAGCTACCTGAGCGTGCGCCTGGGCCAGCCGTCTGTCCTGGGCGAGCTGCTGGTCGGGATCCTGCTGGGGCCAACCCTGCTCGACCTGACCCACCTGCCGTTCATCACCGATACGCACCTGCACGAGGTGATCATCGAGGTGGGCGAGCTGGGCGTGCTGCTGCTGATGTTCATCGCCGGGCTCGAGCTGCACCTGTCTGAGCTGGCCCGCAACACCAAAGTCTCGGCCCTGGCCGGCGTCCTGGGGGTGCTCCTGCCGGTCGGCCTGGGCTGGGCAACCGGGATACTGTTCGGGTTCGACAGTCTCTCGGCCCTCTTCCTGGGGCTGATCCTGGGCGCGACCAGCGTCAGCATCTCGGCCCAAACCCTGATGGAACTGCGCGTCCTGCGCACGCGGGTGGGCCTGGGGCTGCTGGGCGCGGCTGTCTTTGACGATATCCTCGTCATCCTGCTGCTCTCGACCGTGCTGGCCCTTGCCAGCGGCGCGGGCGGGCTGGCCAGCGTGGCGCTGATTTTCGTCCGCATCCTGCTGTTCCTGCTGCTGTCGGTCGGCTTTGGGGTGTGGGTCCTACCCCGCCTGGTGCGGCGCGCCGCCCGGCTGCCGGTCAGCCAGGTGGCGCTCAGCCTGGCGCTGGTGGTCATGTTCCTGTACGCGCTGGCGGCCGAGCTGGTGGGCGGGATGGCCGCCATCACCGGCACGTTCCTGGCGGGCCTGATGTTCGCCCGCACGCCGGAGAAGGAAAGGATCGAGCGCGGCCTCGAATCCCTGTCCTACGGCCTGTTTGTGCCGATCTTCTTTGTCAGCATCGGGCTGGGGATCAACCTGCGCGAAGTCGGCCTGGATGCGCTGTGGCTATTGCTCGCCATCAGCGCGGTCGGCGTGGTCGGCAAGCTGCTCGGGGCCGGCCTGGGCGCAAAACTGGGCGGCTTCACCACCCGCGAGGCGGTTCAACTGGGCGCGGGGATGGTCTCGCGCGGGGAGGTTGGCCTGATCGTGGCTGCCATCGCCGTCGCCGAGGGCTTTATCCGCACCGCCGACCTGCCGGCCGTGGTGGGGATGGTCATCCTGACCACCCTGATCACCCCGCCCA
>CAZBDC010000094.1:0-20512 GCA_964490575.1 uncultured Anaerolineaceae bacterium
CTACACCCTATCCTACACTCTTTCCCTACACGACGCTCTTCCGATCTTGGTCCGTGAACTCGAAAAAGCAAATCAGAGATTAAGTAACTTCGCCTTGCAGGCAGAGGAACTTGCGACAACAAAAGAACGCTACAGGCTTGCTCGTGAAATTCATGATGGGTTAGGTCACTATCTAACTACAATTTACATGCAGATACAGGCTGCCCGTGCGGTTATGAAGAGTGAGCCTGAGCGCGCTCAAGACTCGTTGAGAACCGCCCAAAATATGACCCAGGAAGCGTTAGCCGATGTTCGTAGATCTGTGGCAGCCTTGCGAGATATTACGGGCGACGGACTTTCTTTGAAAGAGGAAATTGAACGTTTATTGAAAGGTTGCGAAGGAGCGGGAGTGGAACCAGCCCTTAATGTGATAGGAGTTCCTCGCTCGCTCTCGCCTCAGGTCAGGTTGACAATTTTCCGGGCGGTGCAGGAAGGAGTTAATAATACCTGTAAGCACGCGCACGCTAAATGTCTTTCGGTTACACTCGATTTTTCGAGCCCCCAGTTCGTTCGCGCCTTAATCCAGGATGATGGGATTGGCGCCGAACAACTTGAAGGTGGTTTTGGATTGTTAGGCATGCGCGAGCGAGTTCATCTGGTTAAAGGCGAACTTTCCATTGCTACATCACCAGGAAATGGTTTTCGGCTTGAGGTCAGTATTCCAGGATAGAGTTGCAGATGACGATCAAACTACTTATTGTCGATGATCAAGCATTATTTCGGGAAGGGCTGCGCATTCTTCTCTCTGTTCAGCCGGATTTTAAGGTTGTGGGCGAGGCTTCTAATGGCGAGGAAGCGCTGCGCATGGCGGTGACTTTACAACCGGATGTCATCCTGATGGATCTGCGGATGCCGATAATGGACGGGGTAACTGCGACGAGGCGTCTGCATGAAACGCTCCAGAAATGCAAAGTGATTGTTCTGACCACATTTGATGATGACGAGCTGGTTTTTGACGGTCTGAGGGCTGGAGCAGTGGGATATCTGCTGAAAGATGTATCTTCTGAAGTGCTCTTTGAAGGCATCCGGGCGGCAGGCCGGGGTGAATACTTTCTTCTACCATCCATTACTGCAAAGGTGATGGCGGAATTCTCGCGGTTATCACGCCTTACACCATCCCCAAGCGAGCCTTTGCAAGAGCAGCTTTCACCACGGGAGACAGAAATTTTACGAATGGTGGCAACCGGCGCTAGCAACCGTGAAATCGCCGAAAACCTTGTAATTGCGGAGGGAACGGTTAAGAATCACCTGACGAACATCCTGGGTAAACTGAGCGTTAAGGATCGCATGCAGGCGGTATTAAAAGCGAAAGAGTATGGCTTGATCTGATGAATACCCTGGGAAACTCTCATCCCTTTAGAATAAGCAACTTCCGCCTGATCATAGGAACACTTCTCCTCCTGGCTGGCGGTCTGTTGTTCTTGGATCGGCACCTTAAAACCGGCTGGCTTTCCCTGGCGGTTTTACCTGGAGCAGCTTTGTTTATATATTTGTGGGGCATCCGGTTGCGGCACGGCAACCTGATCCTGGTCGGCGGAATTTTGGGCGGTATTGGGGCTGGCGGCCTGGCTGCATTTGGTCCAAATGTCCAGTCGCTTACGCTCGGAACTCGGGTTGGACTTATTGCGTTTTACTCTGGCCTGGGGTGGGGGATTGTCGTGGCGACCAGATCTGTCCTGACAACCAGGCCTGCCTGGTGGGGAATGATTCCGGCAGGTATCCTGAGTGGACTTGGGTATTGCTTATTATTTACTTCAGTGCGGTGGGTGGATGTTATCCTGTGCTTATCCCTGGGAGTTGGCTTGCCATTACTGATTTGGGGAGGAATCACCCGCCTGATTGGTATGGTCATCCCTGGCTGTCTATTGGTTACCACTGGCCCAGGGATCTATTGGGCCTGGCAATCGTCCGAAGTTGCCAATCCATTAGTGAATACTGGAATAATGTTGGTATGGTTTGCCCTGGGATGGGTTTTGATAACCCTGAGCGGCAAGATCATTGCCCGGCGCTTCCTGTGGTGGCCGCTTATACCGGGTGGCATTCTGGCAATGGTCGGGTGGGGTTTATATATTGGTGGCGATCCTGGGAATGCCTTAGGCTTTATTGGTAATACTGGTTCAATTGGCCTGATGATTTTTGGCCTGTATCTGCTATTGATGCGAAAGGGAATCCACCATTAAGCAAATTAGTCAGGGATTATGTCTGTTTGTCTTTTGACCAATTAATTCCTGGATTGCCGACAAGTTTTCACGAGCGCAGGCTTCGCCAATGGAAATCACCTCCTGTACTCGATTAAATCCTGTAAACAGGGTTACATCTGGTGGGATGGCCGGGCGAAGTAAGATATCAGCGGGGTAGCGCCTCAAACGCTCTTCTGTCAATTTAGCGACCATAATTAGTTCGGCCCGGTAAAAATCGAGGAAAAAATCTGGGATTGGCAGATTGAAATGGAGCGGTTGGCCGGAATTGCTCCATGCTCTTTCGTGAAGTGGGTTTAGAAGCGCGTCGACGGCAATGACGATCTCGGCGCCCATTTCTCGGGCCAGATCGACCGGCAGGTTATTCAGAATGCCTCCATCAACCAGGCAGCGATTGTGAATCTTAACTGGTGCAAATAATCCTGGGACAGCAATTGTGGCCAATATGGCAGGTAAAATAAGCCCCTCGGTGAAAACCACTTCACTGGATTGATTAATATCTACGGCTGGAATCGCGAGGGGAATCGCAAGATTTTCAAATGAGCGGTCAAGAAACAGATCGGTCAGGTAATCTCTGACCCGATTGCCCTCTAACAGCCCTCGACGCCTTGGCGATAGATCAATCAGCTTGATCAGCTCCCTCATCTGCGACAATCTCAAAGCCTTTTCCTCGATTATTTCGATTGGAAGATTGCAGGCGAAGGCTGCGGCGATTATCCCTCCCATACTGGTGCCGCTGATGCAATCGATTGAGATGCCAGCCTCAACCAGCACTTTTAGTATTCCGATGTGGGCAAGGCCGCGTGCACCGCCTCCACTCAGTACTAACCCTACTTTTGGCCTCGACATTGATTATCCTTTCGTAGGAATTAAACCTTTGATTGATACTGCATTGATTCTACTATCTAAAGGGTCTTTTCAAAACTTCTTCCTTCTGATAAGATTGCTGATTGGCTGATGCGATCCCGGAAAGCTGGTCGGGATCGTTATTTGTCGGCAGTCTATTTCGTAAGGCAATCAATAAAGGTAGTTTGTATGCTGATAGAGCGGAAAGATCTCAGGAATATAGCAATCATTGCTCACGTTGACCACGGAAAAACCACCCTGGTCGATGGTATGTTAAAACAGGCGCGTGTTTTTCGTGAGAACCAGCAAGTAATGGAACGGGTGCTTGATTCGAATGCCCTGGAACGAGAGCGTGGGATCACGATCCTGGCAAAAAACACGGCTATCCTCGTGCCAGATCCTGCCACGGGTGGACTTGTCAAAATTAACATTGTAGATACACCTGGGCACGCCGACTTTGGCGGTGAGGTAGAACGTGTTATGAATATGGTCGATGGTGTGCTGTTGCTGGTGGACGCAGCAGAGGGACCAATGCCACAAACTCGGTTCGTGTTGAAGAAGGCCTTGCAGATGGGCCACCGGGCAATTGTAGTTATCAACAAGATGGACCGGCGCGACGCCGAACCTGAGCGTGCAGTCAACGAAACTTTTGACCTGTTCATTGAGCTGGGGGCAAATGATGCACAGGCGGATTTCCCAATTATCTATACCAAAGGGCTTACTGGTCAGGCCGGCGTGAGCGCCGAATTGGGTGCTGACTTAAAGCCGCTGTTTGATGCAATATTGAACTATATTCCGGCACCGCATGTGGATATCGATTCACCGCTGCAACTCTTGGTGACCAATCTCGCATATGATGAGTATCGTGGCGTGACGGCAATTGGGCGGATATTTGCTGGTCGGATTAGGGCCGGGCAGAGTTTGGCTCGCATCCAGATTAATGGAGAAATTGTTCCAGAGCGAGCCCGTTATCTGCATGTATATCAAGGATTGGATCGCATCGAGGTCGACAGCGCTGAGGCGGGTGAAATCGTGGCGATCGCCGGGTTGGAGGGAATTGCTATTGGCGAGACCCTGGCGGATCCTGAAAACCCGGTTGCCCTTCCGCCTATCAAGGTTGAAGAACCAACTGTGCGCATGACTTTTGGGGTAAACACATCCCCTTTTGCCGGTCGAGAAGGGAAGTGGAGCACATCGCGGAAACTTCGCGAGCGTTTATTTGAGGAACTGCGGAATAATGTGGCGCTGCGAGTTGAAGAAACTGATAGCGCTGATACATTTATCGTTTCGGGACGCGGGGAATTACACCTGGCCATTCTGATCGAGACAATGCGCCGAGAGGGTTACGAATTTCAGGTTTCCAGGCCCGAGGCGATCTTCCGCAAAGGTGAGGACGGCACACTGCTGGAGCCATATGAAGAAGTCCACATCGAGACCAGTGCCGATAGTGTGGGAACTGTGGTTGAGATGCTCGGGGCGCGACGGGGCAAGATGGTGGATATGCTCAATAATCCCGATAACACCGTCAGCCTGACCTATATTGTTCCAACCCGCGGACTGCTTGGTTTTCGGTATCAGTTCCTGACTGCTACTCGCGGTATGGGTGTGATGAATACACTGTTCAATGGGTATGATGTCATTTCTGGCCCGATTCTTTCCCGTAACACAAGCTCTATAATCGCCTGGGAGGCGGGAACGACAACCAATTATGGGTTGAAAAATGCGGAGGAACGAGGTGTGCTATTTTATGGGCCCGGGGTTGATGTTTACGAAGGCATGGTGGTTGGTGAGACCCCGCGCCCCAGTGATCTCCCGGTCAACGTATGCAAAAAGAAGCACCTGACAAACATGCGCTCATCAAATAAAGATATTGAGGTGCGGCTGACACCACCTCGTGATTTGAGCCTGGATGAGGCGATGGAATATCTGGCAGAAGATGAGTTACTTGAGATTACCCCACGAAACTATCGGATCCGGAAGCGAATTCTTGATACCGAAGAGCGCGGCAAGGAAGCAAAACGCGAGAAGGAAGCTCTGCTGGGCGAGTAAAAAGGAATAGGGTCGCCAGCGAGTCGACAATTGACTTGAATTTCAACGAACGTTTTAGAATGCTTCGATGCGATTCTTTAGTCGTTCGATATCTTGCCTGACTTGCGCTAATTGACTTCGGGTCTCTTCGAGCCTGGACCTTTCTGCCCGCACAAAACGGGTGTAGGGGGCGATGGCGTTATTGATATCGTTCAGGCTTCGGTCAATCTCGCGCTCGAATTGTCCACGCAGGGAACTGGCCAGTTTTGTCCGCAAATCGGCTACTTTTTCGCTCATTTCAATCTTCGCTTTGCGGCGCCTGGCAGGAATGACAAACAACCCAATTGCTGCGATTGCGCTGGCGAGTAGAATTCCTGTAACATCCGCGGCAACTGTTGAGGCCAGGGCTGTGACAAGCGTTCCCAACCCAATCGCACCGATCTCTATCGCTGCTGATGCTGCCACGGCTTCTTGAGCACCTTCAGCTATTTGCCTGGCTTCCGTAGTTTTGTCGTATGCATCGACTACATGATAGGCTTCCTGCCCTACTGCGTCGATCAACCGCTCTCGGTCATAATGAAATGTGCCAACGGTGGTGTCGCCAACGATCCGAGACTGATGATTCTTTCTGCGTTCCGAAACGTGCTCGTGGACGGCTTGCCACTGCCGGAAATTAGCGTCAACCAACCAATCGATCAATTCTGTAACACTGCGTTCGATTCGTTGGGAGACGTCAGCGACCACAATGTTTTCGAATTGTTGTTGGATACGGCTTTTTGATAACAAATCGAGAAATCGGGGCAGTCGAAAAGTCTCCTCAAAGAACGCATCGCCGCGCTGTTCCATTTCAAACAGGATATTGTCAATTTCGGCCATCCGGTACTTGAAGTCGCGCTGCATGTCTTCGCGATATACTCCAAGTTGAGCCTCAACATCCGATAACATATCGAGATCTTCTCGAAGTAGATCAATGCGATCCAGGGTTAGTTGATGATATCTATTTACTAGATGCTGTCCAACCCCGAGCGGGTTGAGTAACTTAAGCTGAATACGGCTTTTTTCATCGAGCGTGTCGCGAATAAAGCTTTCAAGTGCTTCAAACCTGCTGGCGGACCATAATTCTGGTTTTCCCTGTTTGGCGCTGAGCGCTGTTCGGGAACTAACCGGAAATATTTCTGGGCGGATCCCTAGAAGATTTAAAGCATTATCGGCCACAAACTGCATAATTTGGGTCAGATCGTCTTCGGACTGGAGAATGTCGATTTTGTTAATAACGATAACAACTTTCTTCCCCCAATCACGAATATTCTTGATAAAGTCTTTTTCGCTCTCTGTGAAGGGTCGATCAGCTGATGTAATGAAAAGGACCATGTCTGAGCGAGGTACAAACTCGGATGTGATTTGCTCGTGCTCGCGGATCACTGCGTTTGTGCCTGGTGTATCGACAATGCTGATTTGCTGAAGGAGTGGGGCGGGAAGTGACAGGATATGGAAGTTTTCGCCGATTACATCCCGGTTTTCCGCTTCGTTATAATGGAGAACGTTTATCTGGGTAGTGGTGGGCGTTACACCTTCTTTTAACAGTTTCTGTCCAAGCAGTGCATTGATGAAAGCACTCTTACCCGCATTGAACTCACCAACGACTACAAGCAAAAATATTTCCTCAAGTTGTTGGATCGATTCGGCAAGCGCTTTTTGATCTTCTGGGGTAGCGCCAATATCAACCAGTACTACCCGCAGGTCGCTCAGCAATTTCCGCTCATCTTTTAACAGGCGATCTTGTGTTGCGCTTAATATTTGCATCGTGGTATCCTTGAAAACTTATTCAAGGGGCAGTTTTAACCAGTACGCCAGACGGTTTAGTGTAAAACGGTCGCGTAGATAATGGGCGCTGCGGATACCCAGGTTTACCTCTTCAGGTGACAGGCCGATTTCGGAAGGAAGAGTTGGTCCGTTTACGGTAGAGATCCATTGGGCAATTTGATCTGGGTGAGGAACTGATTTTGCTATCGCCTGGATTTCATTCCAATTGTCGAGGATGCGCTGCTTCAAATTTTGTAGATCTCCTTCTGTCATTTGAAGAAGGGGTTCCTGGATGGATACGATTTTGTCGGTGACCGGCCCGTAGCCTGCGTGGATTTCTGCGAGAATATCTTCTTTCCTGGGAAGAGAAACAGAGGCCAATATGCGCGTAGCCGTATCGAGCGATATCTGGCGAAGAAATTCATAGCGCCGGGCTGAAATAATCGTTGCGACACCTACCTTGATCCCGTGGAGCACAGCAGGGCGATCCTCCAATATGAATTTGATCTCCCAGTAATGGGCCAGGTGATGTTCCGAACCGGATGCGGGACGCGAGTCGCCAAACGCCAGCATGCCAAAACCAGAACCAACCAGACCGTCCATGAGGTAAGTGATACCCGTGCGAGATCGAGAGGGTAATTCGTCGATAATGGCGATTGTATCATCGACAGATTTGCGCATCATCGCTTGTATGCCGGGGTCGTAAGGTTCATCATACAGCAGCGCGCCAAGCTGCCAGTCGGCAAGCGAAGTGTATTTACCAAGCAAGTCACCCAGCCCGGCGGCGATCATCTGAGTTGGCGCGGCTTGAATCGTGGGTAAGTCGGCAAACACCGCAACGGGTGGTTGTGCCTGGATCGGACCTTTGTACTTGGCAACCACCATTGGGGCCACCGTTGAAGTAAAGCCATCAACTGAAGGAGCTGTGGGAAGCGAGATAAAATTTGCTCTTGCGCGATGACTGACAAACCGGGTAATGTCTGTAATTGTTCCGGAGCCAACCGCAATGTACAGGCGATCCTCCCCATTTGTTTCAATCATCGCCTGTGTTACGTAGTGCTCATCCGTTGAAATCTCATCCCCGGTCAGGAGAATCGATTTCACATCGTAGCCAGCCTCGCGGAGAGAGGCTTCAACTCTCTGTCCTAAAACGCGATATGTATTAGGGTCGGCGACCAAAAAATAGCGCTTTTTTTCAATGCGGGCGCAAAACTCCAGCAAAGGCGGGATTGCATCCTGGGTTACCAGATAAGTGATATTCGGGCTCATAACGTTTCGTTCTCCAATGGGATTTGAACAGGTCGTCCTTCTTCAGCAGACGATTTGCGTATAGCCAATATCAACTCCTGATCAACCCGAGCTTGATATGGACCATAAGTAACATCCCCGCCAAACCGGACGGCATTTACCAGGCTCATCAGGCAGCCAGCAACGCCAAT
Source organism: uncultured Anaerolineaceae bacterium (assembly GCA_964490575.1). Taxonomy (GTDB): domain Bacteria; phylum Chloroflexota; class Anaerolineae; order Anaerolineales; family Anaerolineaceae; genus DSYU01. The sequence continues at coordinate 8,354 of CAZBDC010000094.1, forward strand.
CTCATCATCATGCCACTGAGTGCCATGGCCCTGTTTCGAAGGTCGGAAGGGATTTTCCCAGGCAATCATTGAAAGGGAAGGGTCCGGCAGATGCGCAAAAACCCCAACGAGAGCTCCGCCATCGACCCGTTCATAACGCCGTTCAACTGTGATAAAGACAGGGGCTTCACCACTGGGGGAAAGGAGAGATAATTTGTCTTCGAAATCTAATGCAGTCCCTAGTGATATTCCCATCCCTTTTTCGGCCAAAAAACGACTGGACCGCCACCAGCGAAGCGCAGAATCATAACCCACACTGGTCCAATGAAAGATTCCAATCTGGCCACTTTCAAACTCGATCATGCCGTGTTCTTGCGTTTCAAATCTGGAACGATTTTCTTTTGACAGGTAAGACCAATGTGGCGCCAATTCAAAGTTACGCACCAATCCGGTCACCTTAATCGGCCGAGCTCCGAATCCAAGATATGAACGCATAACACTTATGCCATGATATCCATGACCGGCAAAGTCGCAGAAAGAGGTATAAACTTTACCAAAAACCCCCGCTTCAATTAACTTTAATTTGATTTGCTCATGCGGACGACGATGAAATTGTTCGGCGACTTCAATTTTCAACCCCCGTTCCTCGGCAGCCTTGATGATTAAGTCTGCCTGTTTCAACTCATGGGCAATTGGCGTTTCGAGTAAAACATTTAAGCCTGCCTCTATGGCCATTAAACCCACCTCGCCATTTGCCGCGTAATTCACCGAGACAATGCCGATTTGTGGAGCTGTTTCTTTTATTAGCTTATTGAGGTCCGTATACCAGGGCTTCCCAAGACTCTGGCCCAATCGCCGCGCCGAATCCTCGCTGCGACCCCAGATCGAAACCAGTTCAACTTCACCAGGAAGTGCAGTTACAATTGGACCATAAAGATAATCAGATCGTTTGCCGGTACCAATAATCGCTACTCGAATTGGTTCTTTTCCTTCCATAAGTGTTTACCTCCCCAGCATCACTTTGTTTATGCAATCTATCAGTTGAATTCTAGCACAACTCGATGGTGCAGTATGGGAAGTCCCAGGCTAGTCAAGCCAGCCTGGGACGATGAATCACCATTCACCCGGCCGGGTTCATTCGTTTCTATTTGGATTGTTTTTAAGGATGCCTTCAATTTTTTCAATGACTTCGGGCGACAGCTTTTCGACCAATAGCAAAGCTTTCATATTTTCCTGAACCTGTTCAGGCCGGCTTGCCCCAGTGATCACCGTACTGACGTTGGGATTTTTCAAACACCAGGCAAGAGCAAGCTGTGCCATGGTGCAGTCCAATTCTTTCGCAATTGGAACAAGTTTTTTTACTTTTTCAATCCGCTCGGGCGTCAGGACATACTTATGCAACCATTCGTATCCAGGCAATGTGGCCCGGCTGCCCTCGGGAATTCCATTATTGTACTTTCCGGACAGCAGGCCGGAAGCGAGCGGGCTGAAAATTGTAGTACCATAACCCAACTCACGATACAAAATCGCATATTCTTTTTCAAAGCGCCCGCGTTCAAACATGTTGTATTGCGGTTGTTCCATCGTTGGCGGCGTTAGACCATACTGGCGAGCCAGCCCATCCGCACGCATAATTTCAGCTGCTGACCATTCAGAGGTCCCCCAATAAAGGGCTTTTCCAGATTTGATCACGAGATCCATAATCCGAACAGTTTCTTCGATGGGTGTGTTTGGATCTGGCCGGTGGCAAAAAACAAGGTCGACATAATCCATTTGCAAGCGGCGAAGCGCATTATTTATTCCTTCGTGGATGTGCTTGGCGGATAATCCGGTGTCATTTGGTCCTTTCCCACCCCAGAATATTTTCGTCGAAACAATGACATCCTCACGGCGCCAACCGAGATTTTTAATCGCCTTTCCCATCACGATCTCGGCATTCCCGTTAGCATAAGCCTCGGCATTATCAAAAAAGTTCACGCCGTGCTCAAATGCAACAGCCATACACCGTTGAGCAATATCCTGCCCGATTTGATCACCAAAAGTTACCCAGGCCCCTAAAGACAATTCGCTGACCTTGATTCCTGCTTTTCCTAAACGGCGATAGTTCATGATTTCTCCTTTGTACCTTGTAAGAAGTATTAGCAGATTGATACCTGCAACCTATTAAACCATAAAGTGGATTTGTGGATAAGGACCGTACAGGTTAATTCAAGGCAAAATTATTCCAAACCCAGAATTCCAAACAAATGGTCCTGGTGAAAAGGTTGCGCTTCTCAGGCAACCTTTGTATAGTTAGAATGCTCTGCCCAATCAAACTGAACGAAGACCTCAGGCTTTTGGGGTTGCAATTTTCAAATAATAAAAGAAAGGAGCAATATATGTCTCGACCAGTCACACTTTTTACAGGCCAGTGGGCCGATCTTCCGTTTGAAGTCGTTTGTGAGAAAGCCAAATCATTTGGCTACGATGGTGTTGAGATCGCCTGTTGGGGTGACCATTTTGATGTTGAGCGTGCTCTCGGCGAAGACGGGTATATTCAAGGCCGTTGGGATATTCTGGAAAAATACGGCCTGCGTTGTTATGCGATCAGCAATCACCTGGTTGGACAGGCTGTCTGTGACCGGATTGATGAACGCCACAAAGGAATTGTCCCTCCACGTGTTTGGGGAGACGGAAAAGAAAATGGGGTACGGATGAGGGCCGCGGAGGAGATGATGAATACGGCCCGAGCGGCTGCGCGGATGGGGGTCAAAGTGGTTCCGGGCTTCACCGGCTCACCAATCTGGCACCTGGTGTACTCGTTCCCCGCAGTCACGCAGTCAATGTTGGATCAAGGATACAAATTCTTTGCTGATATGTGGAACCCGATCCTGGATGCGTTTGATGAAGCAGGCGTTAAATTCGCTCTTGAGGTTCATCCAACTGAAATTGCATTCGATATTGCGACCGCGGAACGGGCCATCCAGGCGTTGCAGGGGCGAAAAGCCTTTGGCTTTAATTACGATCCAAGTCATTTTGGATATCAAGGCGTCGATTATGTAGCTTTCATCCGGCGCTTCGGTGACAAAATCTACCACGTGCACATGAAGGACGTTCACTGGTCGTCGAGATCAACCGAGGCCGGCGTGTTTGGCGGCTATCTTGACTTCGGCGATTCTCGGCGGTTTTGGGATTTCCGCTCACTTGGGCGCGGATCCATAAAATTTGAAGAGGTGCTACGGGCTCTGAATGAGATTGGTTATGATGGACCTCTTTCAGTTGAGTGGGAAGACAGCGGGATGGATCGCGAATATGGCGCCCGGGAAGCGTGTTCGTTTGTAAAACGAATGGATTTTCCGGCTTCCAATATCGCTTTTGACGCAGCGTTTGAACGAAAATAGCCTGTTTTGGGCGATGCGAGCTTAAACGATGTGAGGAGGAAAAATGTCTGATGATGTTGGTTTCGTCACCATGGCTGGCGCAAAAGCGAGTGGAAAAGCGCCTGAGGTTGGTGTGGGAATGATGGGGTATGCTTTCATGGGAAAAGCGCACACCAATGCGTATAAGAAAATTCCTTACATGATCTATCCACCTCCAGCCATTCCAAAGTTGGTTGCTATTGCAGGACGGGACGAAGAAGCAGTCCGCGAAGCTGCTCTCCGATACGGATACGAGACCTTCTATACGGATTGGCGAAAATTAATTGCCGATGATCGAGTCCAGCTATTCGACAATGGTGGCCCGAATGATATCCACGCTGAACCATCCATCGCTGCGGCAAAGGCCGGAAAACATGTCTTGTGCGAAAAGCCATTGGCTCGAACTGCGAAGGAAGCTGCCAGTATGCTTGAGGCGGTTACCAAAACAGGCGTAAAAAACATGGTTGCTTTTAATTACCGCTATGTTCCTGCAATCCGCCAGGCATACGAATTAATTAAGTCTGGACAATTGGGCGAAATTTACCACTTCCGGGCAGTTTATCTGCAAGAGTGGATCATGGATCCAAATTTCCCCATGGTGTGGAGACTTGATAAGGCACGAGCAGGCAGCGGCACGTTGGGTGATCTTGGCGCACACGTTATTGACCTGGCGCGTTTTCTGGTTGGAGAGCCGAAGCGAGTATCCGCCATGATGAAAACGTTTATCAAAGAACGTCCTTTGAGTGGGGGAGGGATAGGCGAGGTGTCGGTTGACGATGCCTTCATCTCCTTGTTTGAGTTTGAGAACGGCGCATTGGGGACAATCGAATCGTCTCGTTTCTGTGCGGGCCGAAAGAATTACCAGGTTCTAGAAATCAATGGATCAAAGGGGTCCATCGCTTTCAACCTTGAACGGATGAATGAACTGGATGTTTTCTGGAAGGGTGACCAACCACGTGAAACACAGGGCTTCCATAATGTCCTGATTTCAGAATCGTACCACCCCTTCTGGGAAAATTGGTGGCCCCATGGACACATGATTGGTTGGGAGCACACATTTGTGCACGAAATTGCCCACCTTTTGGATGCTATCACCAATGATACAAGTATAGCTCCGTACGGTGCAACTTTTGAAGATGGTTATAAGAACGCTGTGATCTGCGATGCAATTCAACAGTCGGCGCAAAGCTGCCGCCATGTTGATATCGTCTATTGATCCGTCAAAATAAGCTGTGCAAAATAAAAAAACGCACAGCGCTCATAAAATATGTCACAGGAGATTTTTATGTCAGATAAGATTGCTCTTCAGCTCTATTCTGTAAGGGACGAAGCTGCAAAATCGGGTTATGAGACAGCTATCCGCAAAGTTGCCGAGATGGGCTATCGGGCTGTTGAGACAGCAGGATTTCCGGGTACAACCGCTGAAGCAGCCGCAAAGTTGTTCAAAGATCTGGGCCTGACGATTGTGGCGGCTCATACGGGTCTCCCGCTGGGCGATAAGAAAAATGAGATCATCGAGTCCCTTGAGGCTTTGGATAAACCCCGCCTTGTTTGCACGCAAATTGGGCGGGATGATGTAAAAACATTAGATTCTGTAAAAGCCCTGTGCGATCGGCTGAACGAAGGTTATGCCGTAACAAGGGCGAATGGGATCACTTTTGGCATCCACAATCACTGGTGGGAATTTGGTGAAGTGAATGGACGGCTGGTTCATGAGGTGATGATTGAACTGCTCGACCCAGGGATTTTCTTCGAAGTGGATACTTACTGGGTAAAAGTGGGCGGCAGTGATCCAACCGAGGTGGTCAAGAATCTTGGAGACCGCGCACCCCTTCTGCACATCAAGGATGGGCCGGCAAATCACGAAGAACCGATGACTGCTGTCGGGGATGGAGTGATGGATATTCCAGCCATGTTAAAAGCCATTGGCGCCGAGGACAAGTGGCTAATTGTTGAGCTCGACCGCTGTGGCACGGATATGCTGGAAGCTGTAAAGAAAAGTTACGATTACCTGGCTAAACTCTAAACCGGGCAATCCATACCATTGGTGCGGCGGTCATTCCCAATCCCTGAGGTAAGTTGACCGCCGCAGATTCTGTAAACGGGAGAATAAATACGATGAAATCAGCCTTGTTTATATGGGGTGGGTGGGAAGGACACGAACCCAAGCAGTGCGTTGATATCTTTGCGCCGTTGATGGAAAAGGAGAATTTTACAACCACCATCTCGGACAACCTGGACGTATATCTCGACATTGATTCTCTAAAGCGGTACGATTTGATCGTTCAAATGTGGACGATGGGGGATATTACCCGCGATCAACTGAAAGGCCTGTCTACAGCGATCGAGTCAGGAGTCGGGCTTGGGGGCTGGCATGGTGGATTGGGTGATTCATTTCGCAATCATCCTGATTACCAGTTTATGGTTGGTGGACAATGGGTTGCACATCCAGGGGGTGTGATTGATTATCGTGTGAATATTACCAATCATGACGACCCAATCACAGCAGGACTGGCAGACTTCGATATGCATTCGGAGCAGTACTATATGCATGTGGATCCATCCAACGAGGTACTTGCGACGACAACCTTTGGTGGGCATATCTTACCCTGGATCGAAGGAACGGTAATGCCCGTAGCGTGGAAGCGACGATGGGGCCTGGGTAAAGTCTTTTACGGTTCCTTGGGACATGTCGCAAAGGATTTCGATGTGCCAGAAGCCCGTGAAATCATTCGACGAGGCTTGTTGTGGGCTGCTCGATAATATAAACAACGAAGGATCTGACGATGATCGAAAAGGTAAAAATAGGCATTGTCGGCTGTGGTAACATCAGCCGCATTTACCTGGAACAATCGCGCACATTTGATATTTTGGAGGTTAAAGCGGTTGCAGATGTCGATTTGGAACGGGCAAAAGCGAAGGCAGAAGCCCATAATATTCCGGAGGTTTACACGGTTCAGCAGCTTCTGGCTGACCCTGAGATTGAGATCGTTGTTAATCTTACCCCACCGGGAGCACACGCCGAAATAGGATTGCTCGCCCTGGAAGCCGGCAAATCGGTGTACAACGAAAAACCGTTCTCAATTTATCGGGAAGATGGCTTAAGAATGCTGAACCTGGCAGCGAAGAAAAACCTGCGTGTGGGCTGCGCCCCAGACACATTCATGGGAGCCGGACTGCAAACTTGTCGAAAGCTAATCGATGATGGCGCAATCGGTATGCCTGTTGCTGCAACTGCATTTATGCTCGGGCATGGGCCTGAACGCTGGCACCCTGATCCGGAGTTCTTTTATAAAACCGGGGGCGGACCCATGTTTGATATGGGCCCCTATTACCTGACCGCCCTGGTGAGCCTGTTAGGCCCTGTGCGCCGCATTACAGGTGTAACCCGAATTTCGTTTGCCGAACGGGAGATTGGGAGTGAGCCCAAGCGGGGGCAAAAAATTCTTGTTGAAACACCGACGCATGTTTCCGGTTTGTTGGAATTCCAGGACGGCCCGGTAGGCACCATCATTACGAGCTTCGATGTATGGAAAAGCAACCTGCCCAGGATCGAAATCTATGGCAGTGAAGGAACGCTAAGCGTTCCCGACCCGAATACCTTTGGTGGACCGGTCATCCTTTGGAAGCCGGATGACAAGGAAGGCGAGTCGATTCCACTATTACCACTGCGAGATAAAAACAGTCGCAGCCTGGGTGTGGCTGATATGGCTCATGCGATCCGATCTGGACGCCCACACCGGGCAAGTGGTGAGATGGCCTATCATGTGCTGGACATCATGCATACAATTCATGAGGCCGCAATACAGGGCCAGCACATTGATTTGAGCAGCACCTGCACCCGTCCAGATGCAATGGCTCTCGGTCTACCTGTAGAATTGTTGGATTGACATACAGCAAGTATAAATAGATCCCGCCTGTCTAATAATTTTAGGGGCTGCCTGGATTTTCTTTCCAGACAGCCCCTATGTGCTTATGAGGTAAGCGCAAAACGATTATGCCGTAAAGTGCTTGAATTGGGGTAAATAACCCTGATTTTGCGCGAACATAGCGTTTACCATTTCCTTGATTTCAGCCATTGAAAGGACGGCAGCTGTCAACGGGTCATGGAGAATCGCCTGGTAAACTAACCGCGGGTTACCCGTCAGCGCACCTTCTACAGCCATTTCCTCGATACTGGCACTGAGATTTGTCAGCATCGCACATTGAGGGGGTAACTCACCTACTCGAACCGGTTCGAGGCCTTTTTTGCTGACCCACACAGGGACTTCGACACAACAGCCCGCAGGGAGGTTGTCAATCAGGCCATCGTTTGCCACGTTGCCGTTAAATTGAAACGGCTCGCCACCCATGAGAGCGTTAACGATATAGGCTGCATACTCATGCCCACGATCCAACGAGATCGGGTTGTCGCTGGCAAACCATTCCCGGGCATTATCACGCCAGGTTTCTTCACGGCCGCGATATGCGTCAAGGATGTATTTGGATACGCCAGGATTCCAGCCTGTGCCATGCGTGCAATACTTTTCGATTAGATCCGGGCGTTTGCGGAACCACCAGTTATACTCCGAATTGTGTCCGCTGGACTCGGTTACATAATAGTCCAGGTTTAGGAACATTTCATTCCGGACGATTTCCTCGTTATAGATTTCGGGAGTCTCCGCCACTGCTTTTCGCAAAAGTGGATAGGCATCTTTCCCATTCCAGTTGTAGTGGAGATACCAGGCCATGTGGTTAATTCCGGCGCAGGTGTAGGTGATTTCCTCATAAGGCGCGCCAATCCAGCGCGCCAACATCATAGCAGTGCCTTGAACGCTGTGACAGAGCCCGGTTACACGGATACTACTTTCACGCTGCATGGCTCGGCACAACATGGCCATCGGGTTAGTATAGTTGAGCATTGTGGCATCAGGGCACAACCGTTCCATATCCCGGCAGATATCCAACATGACAGGAATGGTGCGAAGCGCACGGAAAATTCCGGAAGGACCACGCGTATCTCCGATATTAGTATCCACACCGAATTTTTCAGGTATCAGAATGTCATGCTGCCAAACATCCACTCCGCCGGCCAGGATGGTGACAATAACAACATCTGCGCCCTCTAAAGCTTCGTCGCGGTTCATCGTAGCAATTACATTTGCCGGATAATTTCCAAGCGCTATAATCTTACGCACCGACTTTTCGGCAAACTCAAGCCGCTCTGCATCAATGTCCATTAATGCAAGCGTGGCATCCTTCAAGAGCGGGAAGGTAAGTATGTCACGCACCAATGAGCGGGTAAACCCATAACTTCCTGCGCCGATGAAAGCAATTTTTGTCATGGCATTCTCCTTGTCTGTATAGAAGTTTATATCTTTTCGATTGGTGTTGGCCGATGGCCAAAAGTGACTTCAGGGCCGCCGCATGGAGCTGCCCAGAGCGCAGCGTTGTACAGGGTCTGCTGGATCTCGGGTTGATAAAAAGTTGGGTAGGTTTCGTGACCCGGCCTGAAGTAGAAAATTTTTCCGGCTCCACGGAAAAAGCAGCACCCGCTGCGAAATACTTCACCCCCGGCAAACCAACTGACAAAAACAAGCTCATCAGGAGCGGGGATATCAAAGTGCTCGCCGTACATCTCTTCATGCTCAAGTTCGAAATATTCACTCAGGCCGGAAGCAATGGGGTGCCCTGGATTGACCACCCACATTCGTTCTTTCTCACCGACCTCGCGCCACTTCAAATTGCACGTGGTGCCCATCAGCTTGCGAAAAATCTTAGAAAAGTGGCCTGAATGGAGGACGATTAATCCCATCCCTTTTAGTACTCGCTGATATACTTGTTCGACAATATCATCCCTGACATCGCCATGCGCCATATGCCCCCACCAAAATAGCACATCTGTACTTTCTAGCACCTCAGTTGTCAGACCATGTTCTGGCTCATCCAGTGTGGCAGTTCGGAGCTCTGCCAGCCCTTTTTCTTTGAGAGCAGCAGCAATAACCGTATGCATCCCATTCGGATATACGTCTTTCACGGCAGGGTGGGACTTTTCATGCCGGCCTTCATTCCAGATCGTAATGCGTGGTAGTGATGACATTCATATTCTCCTTGTAACTTGAGTGGTGATGCGAGATAACACTGTTGGCGCCTGGCTACCATCGAGGCAGCCCACAAAATAAACAGGCGGTCCTGTGGAGTTAAGATCTCCTGTTTTGTTCATCGGACAGTTTGGCAAGCGCTACAGCGGCATGAGCCGCCCGGATTTCCCGGTGGTAATCAATGTTCTCCAAAAATGTGCGGCGGAAATTACTTTCAGTTGGAATAAAATCATATTTCCGCATCATTTCGGAATAAGCTTTCTCCAGGAACTCAGCAGCTTCACTTTGCTGTTCTATTGCTGCCAATACCTGGCTGTGGCGTAGATAAATTTCCTCACTTGAGCACTCAATAATATTAACATAACCAAAGGAATGATACACATCCAGAGCCATCTGAGAAGTGATCTTTGCCTGGTTTAAATGCTCGAAACGCTTTGCTTCGTTGGTGGATAGCCTGGCTAATTTAAGGTGCGTTTGAGTTGCAGCACAGGCAGCCGACATTCGATATTGCCGTGAAATTAGCTGGCTCATTTCCAATTCAAGAATTTCGGCAGCAAGGTCCAAAGCCAGCTGCAAGTGAGTCGGATCCCCCAAGGCGTTGTAGAGCATAATGGTGACCATTTTAAGCCCAACCCTGCCAAGTTCATAAACATTTCGTTCAGAAACCGGTTGGGCCGCTTCGAGGGTTTGCTGCGCATCCTCAAACTGTCCCAAGGCGATCTGAACCTGCGCAATGCGTAACAAGGGGAATATCCTGCCAGAAACGGCTTCAAGGATTTTTAGTGATTCGCGGAGCAGGGCTAACCCGCCCTCCAGATCACCAAGATTTAACGCCTGAATTTGCCCGCAGAACATCAAAGAGTTTCCTTCTTCAAACCGGTCGCCGATTTCCCTGGCGATTTGAAGCCGTTTCTGCTCGTATTCGACCAACCGCCGATAATGCTCTCCACTTCTTTCCAGTTGAGCGCCTAGAACTCGCAATAATGTCATCTCGGCAACCCGATCATCCAACTCCTGGCAAATGGGCATTGCTGCATTCAGATAATCCATCCCCTTTTGAATTTCATCCCGTCCAACGTATGCGTGCCCTAATCCAAGCAGAATCATTGCTTCATACTGCCGATCACCGATCTCACGCGCCAACGCCAACGCCCGATCGCCCATTTCTACCCAGGTGGGATCATTTAACAAGTTGCGCTGGCCGGCGATTGCCAACAAACAATTCATTTCACGGCGCTTATCGCCGATCTTCTGCGCGAGATTGAGCGCCTCTTGCGCTAATTTCACCCCTTGAAGAAGCTCTTCCCGACTTTCAGCGGAAGATACCCCTGGCTGCTGTAGTAAGGCATCGATCAACCAGGTTGAGTCCTGATCCATCTTACGTGCCAGTGGTAGCAGTGCGCGGGCATCCTCCCAGCCAGCTTGAATATTTCCAATGAGAAAGTGAACTGCGCGGCGTCCATTCAAAGCCTCAAATTTTTGAGTCCAAATTGCATATCGCTGATGCCCATTCACCGCAGGGTTTTCTTCCAGATGATCGAGTAATTCCAAAGCCCGAGAGTAGTAATGCAAAGCTTCAGCATTGGCATAAATGCTCTGGGCACGCTCTGCAGCCTGGAGGGTATAAAATAATTCTTTCTTCACATCACCTGCCAGACGGTAATGATGAGCAAGCGTATTGAAATAGCGCCGTTTCCCTTCGCGGAACACAATCTCTTCTAAATATTCTGCTACCCGCATATGATATGTCACCCGCTGGGTATTGAGCAGGCTTTCATATGCCACCTCACGGATCAGCGAGGAATCGAAGTTGTATTCCATCCCTAAATCTTCAACATACGCACGTTCATGGATCAGCCCGGCTCGCTGGAGAGCCACAAGATCGGTTTGGAGTTGATGCAGGGAGATGGTAGATCCGGATAAGGCCTGGAGTGCATTAATCCAAAACGTGGAACCTATGACTGCTGCCATCTGCAAGATCCGCCGTTCTCCTGCCGAGAGGCGATCGATACGAGCCATTAGCAGGCTTTGCAGGCTATCAGGCAAATCAAGTGAAGTTACCGGACGCGATTGTTTCCAGGTATCACGGTTTTCTTCGCGAACAAGGGCACCCTGGGATATGAGAGAATGGATCAGTTCCTTTACGAAGAAAGGATTACCCTCTGATTTCTGGATGATTAATTCACGCGTCTCGGGCAGCAAGGCATCCTGACCTATGAACTGATCAAGAAAATCCTCACTCTCCTCTTTGCTCAAAGGTGGAATCATAAGTTTAAGCAGCCGATGAGGATATTCCGTCTCAAGGTAGTGCTGAAATTCCCAGATGGCAGAATCCCGTTCAGGCCGATATACCAGCAGCCACATGACCGGGACAATATCCGACAGTGATAGGCAGAAATCGAGAAGTTCAAGCGAAGTGGTGTCGGCCCATTGCACATCGGTAAAGGTTAAAACAATTGGCCTTTCCTCTGCCAACTGCTGGATCCAATTACGAACTGTCTGGAAAAATTGCCGTTTTAATCCTTCTGCATCCAAATGCTTGAAGCGTTCTGTTGCCGTCTCTTCTATTGGCGTCGAAAGAAAAGTTGCCAGATTGGGATAATCTTTTTCCACATCATTATCCCATTGGATTCCAGCCGCGGCCTGGGAAATGAGTTGAACTTCCCCTGCCCGGTCTTCCGGATGAGTGCCGAGCCACTCAT
>CAZBDC010000095.1:0-20413 GCA_964490575.1 uncultured Anaerolineaceae bacterium
CCCCTGCCGGCCCCCAGCGCCACCCCCCAACCAACCGCCACGGCCACGGCCACGGCCACGGCAACCGCCACCGCCACGGCAACCGCCACCCCCACCGCCGCCCCCACCTTCGGCCCGGCCGTGGATGGGCTCTCGGCCTGGTGCCTGCCGGCCGGCGAGCTGGTCTCGCTGGCGGCCGACCCGCTCAACCCGCCCGCCAACGCCCTGTATGGCGCGCTGGTCAACGGCGTGTTCGAAGTCCGCAAGCTGCCCTTCAGCGCCTGCGTCTTCCTCTACACCTTCAACCAGCCGCCCCCCGGCGAGCTGGCGCTCGAGGTCTACGAGCTCAACCAGAAAACGCCCTGGCTCAAGGCTGAGCTGCGGCCGCTGGAGGGCCAGCCCAACACCGTCTCGGCCCTGCTGCGCCACACCTACATCATCGAGCCGCCCCTCTGGCAGGTCAGCTACGAGTTCGCCGTGCGCGACGCCGCCGGCCATGAGCTGCGCCGCGACCGGGTCGACCTCTACCGCTGGACGCCGGTGCTGTGCTGGAACGGGCAGCCGCCCAACCCCATCACCCTGCGCTGCCCGCTGGCCCAGGACCTGCACCCGTGGGACGCCGGCTACGGCACCCCCATCCCCACCTTCCCCCCCGAACAGGAGGATTGAGCCATGCTGGCCCAGCACCCGGCCAACCTGATCCTGCGCTTTTTCCTCGAGCTCGTCGGCCTGATCTCCGTCGGGCAGTGGGGCTGGCAGGCCGGCGAGGGCCCCTGGCGCTACGTCTACGCGCTGGGGCTGCCGCTCCTGCTGGCGGCCGCCTGGGCGATCTTCGCCGTGCCCGGCGACGCCAGCCGCTCGGGTAAAGCGCCCGTGCCGGTCTCCGGGCGGTCCCGCCTGGCGCTGGAGATCGCCTTCTTCAGCCTGGCCGTCCTGTCCCTCCTGGCGCGCGGAGCGACCGTCCTGGCGGCCGCTTTTGGCCTGGCCGTGCTGCTGCACTACTTCTGGTCGGCCGAGCGGGTCGTCTGGTTGTGGCGAAACTGATCCCTGGCCTGTCGAGCGAACATGCCCCCTGAACTGTCGATCGTCATCCCCGCCTACAACGAAGAACCGGCCATCCGCGCCGGCAAGCTGGCCCGGGTCGCGGAGTGGCTGCGCGCGCAGCCCTTCGAGAGCGAGCTGATCGTCGTCGACGACGAGTCGCACGACCAGACCGCCGCGCTGGCCGAAGCCGAGGCCACGCGGGTGGTGCGCATCCGCCACGCCGGCAAGGCCGCGGCCGTCATCGCCGGCATCCGCGCCGCCCAGGGCCGCTGGGTCCTGTTCTCCGACATGGACCAGGCCACCCCCATCGGCGAGGCTGCCCGCCTGATGGAAGCCCTGGCGCGCGGCTGCGACGTGGCCGCCGGCAGCCGCGGCTTCGTCCGCCAGGGCGCCCCCTTCGGGCGCTACCTGCTCTCGGGCGGCCAGGTGGTCCTCAAGACAGCCCTGCTCGGGCTGCGCATCATCGACACCCAGTGCGGCTTCAAGGCCTTCACCCGCCAGGCCGCCCTCGACATCATCGAGCACCTGGTGGTCTATTCCCCCGCCCGCCTGGGCACCCTCGACGGTCCCAGCGTGACCAGCGGCTTCGACGTCGAGTTCCTCCTCCTCGCCCAGCGCCTGGGCTACCGCGTGTGCGAAATCCCGGTCGAGTGGAGCTACCAGCAGACCCGCCGGGTCAACCTGGCCCGCGACGCCCGCCGCGGGCTGAACGACCTGTTCAAGATCGTCCTGGCCCGCCTCAAACGCCAGTACCCGCGCCGGCGGCGCTGAGCCGCCTGTCATTTACCTTCTGGTTACTACGGTCCGAGGCTGTGGAAGAATTCGGAATATAGGTACAATATGATGCATTGACTTACCAGATCATCGGGTGCGCCATGGCTGTCCACCGCAAGTTAGGGTCCGGTTATCGAGAAGACACCTACCAGCGCGATCTTGAGGCTTACCTGGCTGAGAAGAACATTCCATTCGAAGCGCAGAAGCTGTTCAACTTTGGCGAGCGCAGTCTCGTTCACCGGCGTATCTTACCACCCAAGAGTCTGCAAGAGCACCGGGTGAACCGGCAGTGGCTGTTTGTGCCGGATTGGCTCCGGCCAGTGGAGTAGTGGTGGTCGACAATCCGCTCAATCCGCTCCCAAAATCTGTTGACAGCCTTCCACAGAACACAATATTTCACAGTCTCAGAGCATCGTAACCAGGGCAATCGCTTCGCAAAACCGGCTCGCGATGACACCCCGCGGGCCCCCTTGCTTTCCAATCCCGGCTACAATTAACCCGTAAGCCCACTCCCGCTCAACCAAGGAGGCCGCCCATGCAAAAGAGACTGCGCTGGCCCGATTTCCTGGCCATCAACAGCTACTGGTTCGGCATCAACATATCCTCGGGGATCATCACCCCGCTCCTGCTGCCCTACCTGGTCGTCCAGTTCATGCCGCCCGAGTACAAGAACACCTACCTGGCCACCCTGCGCGTGGTCGGGCTGGCGGTGGCCATGCTGGTCCAGCCGCTGGCCGGCATGTTCAGCGACCGCAGCACCTCGCGCTACGGCCGGCGGCGGCCGTTCATCTTCGCCGGCGCGCTGCTCAACGTCCTTTTCCTGGGCGTCATCGGCGCCTCGACCGCCGCCCACCCGCCCGCCTGGGAGAATTTCTTCCAGCAGAACTTCGGCGTCACCGCCGCCTACGCCGTCCTGCTGGCCGGGATCATCCTCCTGCAGGTCTCCTCCAACCTCGGCCACGGCGCGCTGCAAGGGCTGATCCCCGACGTGGTCCCCGAGGACCAGCGCGGGCGCGCCTCGGGCGTCAAAGCCGTGCTCGAGCTGCTGCCGGTCTTCCTGGTCCTGTTCGTCGGCCCGCTGGTCGACCGCGGGCTGGTGTGGGCAGTGGTGGCCATCATCATGGTTGGCTTCCTCGCCACCATGCTCTACACCGTCCTGGGCGTGCGCGAGCAGCCGCGCCTGGAGAAACCGGTCGACCGGGTAACCGAGCCGGTCCTGCGCCTGGTGGCTTTAACCGCCATCTTCGTCGGCGTCACCCGCGCCGCCATCTGGCTGGTCCAGCGCTCCGCCGAGTGGGTCACCGCCCGCGAAGCGGCCCTGGCGGCCCAGGTGGGGCTGGTCGGGCTGGCCGGGCTGCTGGCCATGGCCGGCGCCATCCTGGTCGGCGTCTACCTGGGCGCCTGGGTCGGCATCGGCCAGGAGGCCCGCGACCGGAAGAGCTTCATCTGGTGGGTGATCAACCGCCTGCTGTTCCTGGCAGCGGTCGGCTCGGTGCAGGGCTTCGCCCAGTACTTCCTGGCCGACGTGCTGCGCATCCCCAACGCCGCCACCATGACCACCGTCCTGCTGGCGGTGGTGGCCCTGTTCCTGCTGCCCGCGGCCCTGCTGGGCGGCAGCCTGGCCGACCGGGTCGGGCACCGCCGGCTGGTCTTTTGGGCCGGGCTGGTGGCGGCGGCCGGCACCACCCTGCTGATCTTCTCCACCAGCATGGCGCTGGTCATCGTCAGCGGGTGCATCATCGGGCTGGCGACCGGCGCCTTCATGGCCACCAACTGGGCCCTGGGCACCCGCCTGGTCCCACCCGCCGATGCCGGGCGCTACCTGGGCATCTCCAACCTGGCCGGGGCCGGGGCGGGCATCGTCGGGGCCGGCATCGGCGGCCCGCTGGCCGATTTCTTCAACCGGCTCCAGCCCGGGCTGGGTTACCTGGTCCTCTTCGCCATCTACGCCGGGTTGTTCGTATGCGCCTCGCTGACCCTGGTCAAGGTGAGGAACTGAGCGCTACCGTTTGAGCGTTTCGGGCACCAGCAGGCCAAACACCAGCCCCGCCAGCAGCCCGGTCGCGGCGATCGCCCAGGCCGCCGGCTGGAGCGCCAGCAGGTCGGCCACCCCGCCCACCACCACCGGGCCCAGCATCACGCCCGAATCGCCGATCAGGTGCCAGATGCCCAGGAACTCGGCCCGCGACTCGCGCGGCGAGAGGTCAGCGCCCAGCGTCATCATCACACCCGAGCCCAGGCCGTTGCCAAACCCCGCCAGGGCAGCCGCCGCCACCAGCCCCCAGAAGCCCTGCGCAAACGGGACCAGCGCCAGCCCGCCCGCCATCAGCAGCGTGCTGGGCACGATCGCGCGCTTGCGCCCGTAGCGGTCCATGATAATCCCGGTCGGGTAGAACATCCCCATGTCGATGAACGAGCCCGCGCTGAGGATCCAGCCGATCTGCTGCACCTCCAGCCCCAGGACATTGGCCGCGTACAGCGGGAAGATGACCTGCGGCCCGGACCGCACCATCTGCATCAGCAGCTGCCCCAGCCCGGGGAAGGCCAGGCGGCCCGCCTGGGTTTTGAAGGTGTGGAAAATGGAGCGGGCGCTGAGGCCCGCTTCAGCCGGGCGGGCGGGGGCGTCCTCGCTCTCACGGTAGAAGGCCAGCACGACCAGCGCCGCCAGCCCGCACACCGCCGCGTAGAGGAGAAAAGGCGCCCGCAGGTTGGCCGCCGCCGCGACCGCGCCGCCCGCCAGCGGGCCCAAAAAACGCCCCGCCCGGGAGACACCCCCCAGCAGAGCCACCTGCCGCCCGCGGGTCGCCACCGTGATTTGGTCGGCGATGTAGGCGTGTCGGGCGACGTTGTAGAGCGCCGCGCTCATCCCCGCCAGCAGCCGCAGACCAAAGGCCGCCAGGATCGAGCCGGCCCAGAACATGCCCAGCGTGGCCGCGCCCGCCAGGAGGATCCCCACCACCATCCCCTGCCGCCGGTTCAACTTGCGCAGGATCACCCCGGCCGGCAGGTCGGCCACCAGCAGGCCCAGCCCGTCGGCCGCCAGGATCAGCCCCACCCACAGGAACGGCGCGTCAAAACTTTGCGCGTACAGCGGCAGGACCGGCAGCAGCAGCCCCTGGGCCACCGACAGCAGCAGCCCCGGCAGGTACAGGCTCAGGATCAGGTGACCGGGCAAAAATGCTTCTGAATTTTCTCGCTTCAACAGGACTCTCAGCCAGACGTTAAATATCAAACGCCGGGGTGAGGGGGGCACCTCGGCGTTTGATTGTCATTAGTTTATCCAAAATGGGCCGTTTTTTCAAGAGGGGAAGGGTTACAAAAACGTTGCAGGTGCCTCAGACCGGCTTTCCCAGGCCGCCCGCGCGCCCGCCAAATCGGCGTCAATCCCCACAATTGGTGTTATAATCCGCGCTATGGCTGAAGATGCCCTGGAACACCCCGTCGAAGAAAGAGAGATGACCGTCTGGGACCACATCGGTGAGATGCGCTCGCGCCTGCTCAAAGGGATCGGCGCGCTGGTGATCACCACCGTGGCCTTCCTGGTCTACCTGGCCCCGAAGGCCATCGAATGGCTGGCCATCCCGGGCGGCGGGCTGAACCAGTTTGTGGCCATCGAAGTCACCGAGACGGTCGGCGTGTACATGCGCGTCTCGCTGCTGGGCGGGTTCATCTTTGCCCTGCCGGTCATCGTCTACCAGCTGCTGGCCTTCATCGTCCCCGGCCTGTACGAGAACGAGAAGCGCTGGCTGTTCGTCGCCATCCCGGCTGCCACGGTGCTGTTCGTCGGCGGGGTGGCCTTTGCCTACTACGTCATGCTGCCGGCGGCCCTGCCCTTCCTGCGCGGCTTCCTCGAAGAAGTGACCCCCGCCTGGCGGCTGGCCAACTACTTCAGCTTCACCACCAACCTGATGTTCTGGATCGGGGCCAGCTTCGAAGCGCCCCTGGTGGTCTACCTGCTGGCCCGCTTCAACGTCGTCAACGCCCGCATGCTGCTCAAACAATGGCGCTTCGCCGTCGTCATCATCGCCATCATCGCCGCCATGATCACCCCCACCGTCGACCCGGTCAACATGGGCCTGCTGATGGCGCCCCTCTTCGCCATCTACCTGCTCAGCGTCTTCTTCGCCTTCCTCGCCCGCCGGGGCCGGCCGAAAGAAGCGGCATAGCCGCCGGGGCGGATCAAACCACACCCAGGAATGTCATTGCGAACGGAAGGGCGAATGCTCCTCTCGCCCCGCAGTGAAGCAATCTTCCTCTTCCTCCGCGTCCCATTTCTCTTTGCGTGAGATTCACTCCCTCGCCGCGAGCAGCGCCCTCACCCGCTCCACCGGCAGCGCCTCCACCGTCTCCTCCACCGCCTCGGCCTGGCACAGCGCGTTGAGCACCGCCTCCTCCACCGCCTCGACCGCCGCCTGGAAGAAGCCGTCCAGGGCCGCCTCGGGCAGGTGCGCCGCCGCCAGCCGATCCCCCAC
Organism: uncultured Anaerolineaceae bacterium; assembly: GCA_964490575.1. Taxonomy (GTDB): domain Bacteria; phylum Chloroflexota; class Anaerolineae; order Anaerolineales; family Anaerolineaceae; genus DSYU01. The sequence continues at coordinate 6,270 of CAZBDC010000095.1, forward strand.
CGGGCGCCGGGGGACCGGCTGGGCTGAGCTGAAAGCGATGACAAAGTCGCCGCTGCCGCCCGAGACGGTCGAGCCGGTCCGCGCCAGCCCCAACCCGCCCCGCCGCGCGATTCGCCCGAGTTGCCGGTCGCTGAGCGGCGCGTCGGTCGCCAGCACGATCATCACCGAGCCTGCCTCCGGGCGGCGTTCGGGTACGGGGGTTGGCCGACCCGCGCCGGCCTGCTCCGCCAGCAGCCGCCCCACCGGCACGCCGCGGATGGTGAGCTGCTCGCGCCGCCCAAAGTTCGCCACCAGCAGCGCCCCCAGCGTCCACCCCCCAACCCGCCGCGAGGCCGTGCCCACCCCACCCTTGAAGCCGTAGCACACCATCCCCGCCCCGGCCCCCACCGAGCCTTCGGCCACCGGCCCACCCCGAGCCGCCGCCAGCGCCGCCAGCACATGCTCGGCGCTGACGTGCCGCCCGCGCAGGTCGTTCAGCCGCGCGTCGTTGCACTCACCCACCAGCGGGTTGACTGACGGCCCGCTCGTCCCAATCTCGGGGTGGCGCGCCAGCATCCAGGTCACCAGCCCGTCCCACACCCGCCCCACGCACAGCGTGCTGGTCAGCGCGATGGGCGTCTCCAGCACGCCCAGCTCGCGCACCTGCTCGAAGCCGGTCGCCTTGCCGTACCCGTTGATGGTATGCACCGCGGCTACCGGCTGCTGGTTGAACAGGTCGCCCGGGTGCGGCAGGATCACCGTCACCCCGGTGTGGACCGGCGGGCGGTGGCGCGGGTCGTGCAGCGTGACGTGCCCGACCGCCACCCCGGCCACGTCGGTGATGGCGTTGCGCGGGCCGCAGGGCAGCCCGGGCGGCACAAAACTCAGCTCGCGCGCGCGGGGCATGGGCTAAAAGACCGGCGCGCGCCGCGCCAGGGTGGCCTGCTCGAAAGCGTAGGCCAGCCGGATCAGGACCGGCTCGCTGAAGGCCGCGCCGAAGAACGAAATCCCCACCGGCAGCCCATCCACCAGCCCGGCCGGCACGGTGATGTGCGGGTAGCCCGCCACCGCCGGGGCCGAGCTGCACCCGCCCCCGCCTGGCGTGTCACCGTTGACGAAGTCGACCAGCCAGGCCGGCCCGCCGGTCGGGGCGACGATCGCGTCCAGGCTGTGCTTCTGCAGGGTCGCGTCGATCCCCTCCGCCCGCGCCAGGCGGTGGCTGGTCTCCAGCGCCTTCAGGTAGGCCTCGTCGGTCAGCGGGCCTTTCGCGAGCGCCTTGAGCATGTGCTCCTGCCCGAAGTGGGGCATCACCCGCTCGCGGTTGCGCTCATTGAAAGCCACCACATCGGCCAGCGAGTGCACCTGCGCCTCTGGCCCCAGCCCGCCCAGGTAGGCGTCCAGGTCGGCCTTGAAGTCGTAGTACAGCACCTCGATCTCGGTCTTGCCGAGCTGGTCTTCAGTCTCGATGTTGGCCGGGTCGACCAGCACCGCCCCCTGCCGGCGCAGCGCTGCCAGGCAGTCTTCCATCAGCGCGTCGACCTTCGGGTGGAAGTCGAAGTAGTTGCGCGCCACCCCGATCCGCGCGCCTTTCAGCCCGCTGCGGTCGAGGAAGGCGGTATAGTCGGGCGGGAGCTTACCCTCGGCGGCGGTCGTGGCCGGGTCGCGCGGGTCGACTCCCGCCATCGCCCCCAGCAGGGCGGCCGCGTCGGCCACCGTGCGGGCCATCGGGCCGGCCGTGTCCTGGCTGTGCGAGATCGGGATCACCCCGGCCCGGCTGACCAGCCCCAGGGTCGGCTTGATCCCCACCACCCCGGTCGTCTGGGCCGGGCAGACGATCGAGCCGTCCGTCTCGGTGCCCACCGCCGCGGCGCACAGGTTGGCCGCCACCGCCGCGCCCGAGCCCGAGCTTGAGCCGCACGGGCTGCGCTCGAGCGCGTAGGGGTTGCGGGTCATCCCGCCCCGGCTGCTCCAGCCGCTCAGCGAGTGGGTCGAGCGGAAGTTGGCCCACTCGCTCAGGTTGGTCTTGCCCAGCAGCACCACCCCCGCCGCGCGCAGGCGCTCGACCAGGCCGGCGTCCCGCGCCGCGATCGAGCCTTCCAGTGCCAGCGAGCCGGCCGTGGTCGTCATCCGGTCGGCCGTGTCGATATTGTCCTTGATCAGCAGCGAGATACCGTGCAGCGGCCCGCGCACCTGCCCGGCCGCCCGTTCGGCGTCCAGCGCCGCGGCAATGGCCAGCGCGTCCGGGTTCAGCTCGATCACCGCGTTCAGCTTCGGGCCCTGCCGGTCGAGCGTCTCGATCCGCTCCAGGTACATCCGCGCCAGCTCGCGCGCGCTCATCTCGCCCGCCGTCATCAGCGCCTGCAGCTCGGATATTGTATATTCGCGCATCTTCTCACTCCTCTCTAATCATCATTTGGTGCGCCTGGGACCCTCTTACCCCGCTCCGCGTCTTAGGGGCGCGGAGCGCCGGGGGCCCCCGCGCCTACGCAGGAGCGTAGGCGCGAGGATCGCGAGGAAACAATCCGCTCAATCCGCTCCCATAATCCGTTGACAGCCCTCTACCAGGCGTAAGCCTCCGGCGCCGGGCGGCTGTTGCGCAGCTGGCGCCCGGTGTTGATATCAAAGATCGCGTCCAGCCGGGCCATCACTTCCGCGCTCAGCTTCAGCGCGGCCGCTCGCTCGATTCCATCCAGGTGCTCCAGCGTGCGGATGCCGACGATGGCCGAGTGCACCGCCGGGTGGGCCAGCGTCCAGGCGATGGCGACGATGTTCTCCTTCTCGCCCAGCTCGCGGCACAGCGCCGAGAAGGCCGCCAGCTGCCGGTTCTGCTCGTCGACCGTCACACCGTACTCCTGCGCCACCGAGCTCGTGCGCGTGCCTTCCGCCGCGCGCACCTTGCCGGTCAGCAGCCCGCCCGCCAGCGGCATGTAAGCCAGGATGCCGATGCCCATGTCCTCGGCCGCCGGCAGCACCTCCAGCTCGGGGTAGCGGCACAGCAGGTTGTACATGGTCTGCTCCGAGATCAGCCCGGTGAAGCCGCGCTGCCAGGCCTGCATCTGGAACTTGGCCAGCCCCCAGCCGGGGAAGTTGCTCGTCCCGGCATAGAGGATCTTGCCCTCGCGCGCCATCTGCTCGTACGCGCCCCAAAACTCCTCCGGCGAAATGCCGCGCACGAAGTGATGGACCTGGTACAGGTCGATGTGGTCGGTCTGCAGCCGGCGCAGCGAGGCGTTGACTTCCCGGCGCGCCTTGAAGGCCGAAAAACCGGCCCGGTCGTTGGGGTCCAGGTGAGGGTCGCCCATGCTGCCGTACAGCTTGGTCGCCAGCACCACCCGCTCGCGCCGCCCGCCGCCCTGCTGGAACCACTTCCCGATCACGGTCTCCGACCCGCCCAGGTTGCCGGCCCCGCCGTAGCGGTTGGCCGTGTCGAAAAAGTTGATCCCCAGCTCCAGGCAGCGGTCCATGATGCGGAACGCCTCGTCCTGCGGCGTGCGCTCGCCAAAGAACATCGTCCCCAGGCAGATTTTGCTCACCCACATGTGCGAGCGGCCCAATTGAATGTATTCCATCATATCCTCCTGTGTATTTTTGTCTTACGCTAATTAAATTGTATCCGCTTTAATGAAACCAATGGGCCGTAAGGCATCTCCCTCTCCAAAAAACGCATGTTCCTTCGCGTTTTTTGGAGAGGGAGACCGAGAGGGTGAGGTTCTTTTTGAGGCTGCGACGATTTCACCCCAGTATTGAAACGCACCCTTCCGCCCCTTGCGGCTTGCGCGGCGAGCAAATGGGCATATAATAGAACCATCCACCGGGCAGCGCAGCAATCGGCGCAAGGGGGAGGGCAAAAATCCCCGCCCCGGTTTTACTGGACAGCGCTTCCCGGTTGGACTAGAATAATGGTAGTTCGCACCGGTTAATTACATCTAGATATCGAATTCAGGGCTTGCTCGAGCCATTTATCGGTAGAAGACAGTCGTCGGAACCCGTTGGTTTTGCCACCCCGGCCGGTATGGCCAGGGGCGCAGGAGCAGGAACTTGATCTTAGAAGCCGGTTCTACCTGAGTCAACTTCATCGCGCTGGAGGCCGCCCGCCCGCGCCTTCCCGGCAGCCGCCGGGGGAGCGCCAGGCCGGGACGCGCTCCGGCGCTGCTCCATTTAAGCCCGTCCCCTGCGAACTTGCCAGTTTCATCTGAAAGGAGGCCCAGATCGAGAAACGAAAACAGATGCCAGTCCGATTGAAAGAGGATCTTTCATCGTCATCGAGGCCGCGCCGGCGAGGCGCCCGCTTCGCTGGCCCCAAAACCGCAAGACCTGTCTCTACTTTTCTCAAGGAGTTCGAACATGAAGAAAATTGCCCGTCGTGATTTCTTGAAGTCCGCCGCCATGGTCGGCGGTGGCGCTATGCTGGCCGCCTGCCAGCCGGCCGCTACCCCCACCACCGCCCCGGTCGAGCCCGCCGCGCCGGCTGTCAAGCCCGACCTGCCCTTCGAGGTTGCCCCCGAAGCCCTCAACCCCTTTAACCTCCAGCCCACCGAAGTGGACGGCGTCTTCTTCGCCGGCGGCTTTGGCGACGACTACATCAAGTACGCCGCCCAGCTGCAGGAGAAGCTCCATCCCGGCACCGTCGTCAAGGTCCAGAGCATCCAAAAGATCACCGAGCAGCTCCAGCCGCGCTTCGTGGCCGGCAACCCGCCCGATGTGATCGACAACTCCGGCGCCAACATGATCCCCATGTCTGACCTGGTCCGCGAAGGACAATTGGCCGACCTGGCCGAGCTGTTCGAAGCCCCCGCCCTCGACACCCCCGGCAAGAAATTCAAGGATACCCTCTTCCCCGGCTCGCAGGACAGCGCCAACTTCGACGGCAAGCAGTACGGCGTCAACATCGCCTACACCATCTCGGGCGTCTGGTACTCCAAGCCCGCCTTCGAGGCCGCCGGCTACACCTACCCCAAGTACTGGTCCGAGATGCTCGACCTGTGCGAGACGATCAAGAAGGAAGGCAAGGCCTCCCCGTGGACCTACCAGGGTAAATACCCCTACTACATCTGGGGCATCGTCCTCAACATGCTGATCTACTACTCCGCCGGCACCGACGCGCTCGTCCAGCTCGATAACCTCGAGCCGAACGCCTGGTCCAACCCGGATGTCGTCCGCGCGGTTGAAGATCTCTACCAGCTGTGGGACAAGGGCTACATCCTGCCCGGTACCTCCGGCCTGACTCACACCGAGTCGCAGACCGAGTGGCTGAAGGGCAACGCCGTCTTCATTCCCTGCGGCAACTGGCTCGAGAACGAAATGAAGACCGTCACCCCCGAAGGCTTCGACATGGTCGTCGCCAACACCCCCGGCTACGCCGACGGCAAGGGCGCCCTGAATGACGTCAACGCCAACGGCGGCGAGACCTACATCGTCCCCTCCAAGGCCAAGAACGTCAAGCACGGCATGGAATACCTGCGCTGCCTGCTCTCCAAGGACTCGGCCAAGTACTTCGCCGAGAACGTCAGCGCCGTCATGCCTGTGGTGGGCGGCACCGAGGGCGCCAACCTGTCCGAGGCGGTCAAGTCGGCCGTCGCGCTGGCCTCCAGCGGCAACCCGGTCATCTGGAACCTGCCCAACTGGTACAGCTCCTTCCAGAAGGACCTGGAGACCAAGACCGGCGAGCTGATGACCGGCGTGATCAAGCCGGCCGATTTCGTCGCCGCCATGCAGAAATCCGCCGACGCGGTCGCTTCAGATCCCGACATCACCAAGTTCAAGCGCGAGAAGTAAAGAAAGAACCTCATCCCCCCGGCCCCTTCTCCAAAATGGCACGGGGCTTGGGGGGTATCGCGTTCTGGCATCGGCTCCCCGTGCCATCTAGAGAAGGGGGTCGTCTGCCACATGAGATTCAAGTAGATAAGCCTTGCAAGGCACCCCTCTCCAATATCGGGCTTTGCCGATATTGGAGAGGGGCCGGGGGTGAGGCCTGCTTCTGGAGGTATGACCGATGAATCGAGGCAAGACCCAGTTTATCATTTCGTTCCTGGCGCTGCCCGTTGGGCTTTATGCAGTCTTCGTCCTGTTCCCATACTTTTCGGCCTTTTACTTCGCCTTCACGCGCTGGAGCGGGCTTTCGGCCAACATCCAGTTCAACGGGGTGAACAACTTCATCAAGCTTTTTGCCGATGAAAAATTCTGGAACGCGCTCTCGAATAATGGGGTCGCGCTGGTGTTCTTGCCGCCCATTATCCTCACCATCGCGCTGTTCTTCGCCTTCCTGTTCACCCAGGGGATCAAGGGCGACCGCTTTTTCCGCATCACCTATTTCTTTCCCCAGGTGCTGTCGGTGGTGATCGTGGCTGTGCTGTGGGGCTTCATCTACCACCCCACCATCGGCATCCTCAACAGCGTGATCGACCTGTTCAACATCCCCGCCATGCAGAGCTTCCCCTGGCTGGGCGACCGGCGCACGGTCTTCCCGGCCGTGCTGGCGGTGGTGGTGTGGAGCTCGGTCGGCTTCTACATGGTCCTCATGATCGCCGGGATGCAGACCATCCCCAGGGATTACTACGAGGCCGCCACCGTTGATGGGGCCAGCCGCTGGGGCATGTTCTGGAACATCACCGTTCCGTTAATCTGGGACACGATCCGCACCGCGCTGGTCTTCATCGCCATCGGCGCGATGGACCTGTTCTCCATCGTCACCGTGATGACCAACGGCACCGGCGGACCCAGCCGGGCGGCCGACGTGGTGCCGGTCTACCTGTATTCCAAGGCCTTCAGTGAAGGGCAGTTCGGCTACGCCACGGCCATGGGCCTGGTGCTGCTCTTCCTGGTGCTGACGCTTTCGATCCTCAGCCTGCGCTTCACCGCGCGCGAATCGTTCGAGTTTTAGGAGGCCCGCATGGCAACTACCACTGTAAAAGCTGAAGCAGGGCAGGCCGGCGCGCCGCGGCAGAGCTACCTGACGGTTGGCAGCGTGATTGGCAAGGTCCTCACTTACATCGTGCTGCTTTTCTGGGCCACCATCGTCATCTTCCCCATGCTGTGGTCGATCATGAGTTCCTTCAAGACCGACCAGGAAATCTTCTTCAGCCCCTGGGCGCTGCCGCAGGCCCTGGTGTGGGAGAACTTCGTCCGCGCCTGGGTCAAAGCCCGCATCGGCGACTACCTGTTCAACACCCTGCTGATCATCCTGCCCGCGCTGTTCCTCACCCTGCTCCTCTCCGCCATGGCCTCCTACATCCTGGCGCGCTTCCAGTTCCGCGGGCGGCAGCTCATCAGCTACGTCTTCCTGCTGGGCATGGTCTTCCCCATCTTCCTCGGCCTCGTCCCGCTCTACTTCCTCATGCAGAAGACCGCCCTGCTGGATACCTTCCCCGGGCTGATCCTGGTGTACGTGGCCTTCTCCCTGTCGTTCACCATCTTCTTCCTGACCAATTTCTTCCGCACCCTGCCGACCGAACTGGGCGAGGCCGCCACCATCGACGGGGCCAACCAGTACGAGATCTTCTTCCAGGTCTACCTCCCGCTGGCCCAGCCCGGGCTGGTGACCATGGGCATCTTCAACTTCCTGGGCCAGTGGAACCAGTACATCCTGCCCAACACGCTGATGATCACCAACACCGACGAAGTCACCCATTATGTCCTCTCGCAAGGCCTCTATTACCTGCAGGCCCAGCAGTTCTACCAGAACGACTGGAGCGGCCTCTTCGCCGCCGTGACCATCGTGATGATCCCGACCCTGGTGGTGTACCTGATCTTCAACGACCGCATCGAGAAAGGCATGACCGCCGGCGCGATCAAAGGCTGACCTGTCAACGCGATGCGCCCTCGGCTCTTTCACCGTCCACCGCTCTCTTCACCGTTCAGCGCTCACCGACCTCCCCCCGGAGCAATCTACGCTACAATTAGCGTATGACTCACCTTACCATCCAGCCCTACACCCTGCCCGGCGCGCGCCTGGGCCCTGAAAACCCGCTGCCCTTCTTCCGCGACCCCACCATCAACCGCCCGGTCGCCGTCATCGAGCCCTTCCCGCCCGAAAAACTGGACCACCTCGGCTGGGAGACGGCCTTCCGCGTCCTGCCCTACACCCTGCAGGACCAGTACACCCGCCAGAAAGCGCCGCTCACCTTCCAATCGGTGGTGCTGGAGAACGAGCACCTGCACGCCACCTTCCTGCCGGAGGTGGGCGGGCGGCTGGTCTCGCTGGTCAGCCTGGCGGATGGGCGCGAGCTGCTCCACCGCAACCCGGTCTTCCAGCCGGCCAACCTGGCCATCCGCAACGCCTGGTTCTCGGGCGGCATCGAGTGGAACATCGGCCAGTACGGTCACACCGTTTTCACCTGCTCGCCGGTCTTCGCCGCCGCCATCCAGGGCGCGCAGGGCGAGCCGGGCCTGCGCCTGTACGAGTTCGAGCGCAGCAAGCGCCTGTTCTGGCAGCTCGATTTTTACCTGCCGCCCGGCCTGCCCTTCCTGGTGGCCTACGCGCGCGTGATCAACCCCAACGCCGAACCCGCCGCCATGTACTGGTGGACCAACATCGCCGTCGACGAGGCCCCCGGCGTGCGCGTGCTGGCCCCCACCAACACCGCCCTGTACGGCGCTTTCACCAAGGCTGGCCCGGCCTTCGGGGCGACCGGACTGCCCGGGCTGCCCACCCTGGACGGCGCGGACGGCACCTACTCGCTCAATTCCACCTTTGCCAACGAGTTCTTCTTCCAGTGCGACACTCCCTCCCTGCCCTGGGAGGCCGCCCTGGGCGCGGACGGGCGCGGGCTGGTCGAGGCCTCCACCGCCCGGCTCAAGTACCGCAAGCTGTTCTGCTGGGGCACCCACGCCGGCGGGCGCCAGTGGCAGGAATTCCTCTCCCAGCCCGGGCAGGCCTACATCGAGATCCAGGCCGGGCTGGCCCCCACCCAGGTCCACGGGCTGCCCATGCCGCCCCATACCGCCTGGGACTGGACGGAAGTGTTCGGCGAGCTGCGGGCCGACCCGGGCCGCGTCCACAGCCCCGACTGGCCGGCCGCCTGGAAGGCCGTCGAAGCGGCCCTGCACGAGCGCCTGTCACCCGCCACGCTCTACCAGGTCGAGTCCGGCTGCCGCGCCCTGGCGGACCAGCCCCCACGCGAGATCCTCCAGGCCGGCTCGGGCTGGGGCGCGCTGGAGCTGCTCCGCCGCCAGGCAAGCGCGCCGGGCGGCGAGCCCCTCCTGGCCCACGCGCCGGCCTGCTTCCCGCCCTCCACGCTGGGCGCGGAGCAGGCCCCCTGGCTGGCGCTGCTCGAGACCGGCGCGCTCCCGTCCGGCGACCCGCGATCCCTGCCCGGCGCGTGGATGGTCCAGCCGGAGTGGGAGGCGCTGCTGGAGGATTCCGTCCAGGCCGGCCGCAGCCAGGGTTGGGGCGCGCTGCTCCACCTGGGCGTGATGCGCCTGGAGGCCCTGGACGAGCCCGGCGCCGAAGCCGCCTGGCAGGAGTCGCTCCGCCGCCAGCCCTCCGCCTGGGCTTACCGCAACCTGGCCGTCCTGGCCCAGCGCCAGGGGCAGCCCGAGCGCGCCCTGGCGCTGTACGAGCAGGCCTGGGACCTGGCCGGGCAGATGCAAGCGCCCCCGCCGGCCCTGGCGGTCGAATACCTGCGCCTGGTGGTTGCCGCCGGGCAGGTGCGGCGCGGGCTGGAGATCTACCAGGCCCTGCCGCCCGAAGTCCAGGCCATCGACCGCGTCCAGCTCCTGCGCGGGCAGTTCGCCCTGGCCCTGGACGACCTGGACACGGTCGAGGAGGTGCTCGCCCGGCCCTACGCCGAGATCCGCGAGGGCGAAACGACCCTCACCGACCTGTGGTTCGAGCTGCATACCCGCCGCGAGGCGGCCCGCAGCGGGCGCGCGCCGGATGACGCCCTGCGCGCCGAGGTGCGCCGGCGCTTCCCACCCCCCGCCGCCATCGATTTCCGCAGTTTCAACGATTGAGGAACCCGCCTTGAAGATCCACCCTCTCTTGCGCGACCCCAACGCCGTCCTCTACTTCCGGCTTCCGCCGGGCCGCCCGGTGCGCTGGGACGATTACCGCCGGGCGGCTTACGCGGCCATGCAGGCCATGCAGGTCGAGCTGGAAGATGAAAAGGCCGCCATCAAGCCTAACGTCACCTCCGGCGAGCGCTTCGCCGACCCCGACACCGGCATCACCACCCACCCCGGCTTCATCCACGGCCTGGTCGAGTACCTGGCCGACCACGGCGCGCCACCCCGCCGCGTGACCGTGATCGAAGACCCGCGCGACACCGACGACAACGCCCCCCGCTCGTGGACCGGCACCGGTTACGACCGCCTGGCTGCCGAGACCGGCGTGCGCCTGCACTGCCCGACTACCTACACGTGCGTCAAAAAACCGGTCGCCAACCCGCAGGTGCGCCAGCGGGTCAACGTCAGCCGGCTGGCTGCCGCCCCCGGCGCCGTCCTGATCAACGTGCCCAAGATGAAGACCCACAACCTGGCCATCACCACCCTGGGGATGAAGAACCTGATGGGGCTGGTGAACGTCTTCGAGCGCCACTACTGCCTGGAGGCCTGGGAAGAGCTGCCCGCCGAGATCCGCGACAACCCCAACCCGCGCCGCGAGTGGTTCGAGGCGTGGATGCACGAAGCCTGGCAGCTCGGGCTGGCCCGCCGGCTGGTCGACACCGCCCAGGCCATCCCGCCCGCGCTCAACGTGGTCGAAGGCGTGGTCGGGCGCGAGGGGACCGGCTTCCAGCGCGGGCAGAACCTGCCGCTCGGGCTGGTCATCGCCGGGGTCAACATCGTGGCGGTCGACAGCCTGGCCAGCTACGTGATGGGCTTCGATTCGCGCGAGCTGGTCTACCTTAAGCTGGCCGCGCAGTGCGGGCTCGGCGAGAACGCCGTCGAGCGGCTGCGCGTCTACACCGTCGCGGATGGCGAGCTGGTCGCCTGCCCCAACCCGGCCGCCCTGCGGGTCGACCCGCCCTTCCGCGCCATCCGCAACGTCAAGGGCGAGCCGCCCATCACCTTCGAGACCCAGGACCCGGCCATCATTGACCCATCCGACACCTTTTTTGGCAGGTCCCATGCGTAAGAACCTCTCCCCCGGCCCCTCTCCAGAAACCTGCGGTTTCTGGAGAGGGGAGACGCGGGGACGCCGATTCCAACACCCCACCACCTGCCTTCCCCCTCTCCAAAATCGGGCTTTGGCGATTTTGGAGAGGGGGCCAGGGGGTGAGGTAACTCCCCCGAGGACCCCATGAAACCCTTCTCCAGCAATTTCGTACAAGCCAACGGCATCCGCATCCACTACTACCGCTCCACCCCGCCGGGCGGCGGGCCGCCGGTCGTCCTCCTGCACGGCATGACCGACAACGGCCTGTGCTGGGCGCGCGTGGCCGCGACGCTGGAGGAGACCTACGACGTGGTCATGCCAGACGCGCGCGGGCACGGGCTGAGCGAGAAATCCCCCGCCGGCTACGCGCGCGAAGACCGCGCCGCGGACGCCGCCGCCCTGATCGACGCGCTCGGGCTCGACCGGCCGGCGCTGGTCGGGCATTCGCTGGGCGGCGAGACGGCCCTGGCAGCCGCCGCCCTTTACCCGGGCAAAGTGCGCGCCGCCGTGCTGGAAGACCCGGCCCTCTTCCCCGACAACCCCGACCCGGCCGGGCAGGAAGCCGGCGCGCGCAGCTGGGTGGCCGAGCTGGACAAACACCAGGCCATGCCGCGCGAGGCGCTGGTGGCCGAATGCCTGCGGGCCAACCCGGCCTGGCACCCCGACGACGCCCACGCCTGGGCCGGCGCGCGCCTGCAGATGAGCCGCGAAGCGCTGTACGCCATCTTTGCCGCGATGGGCGGCAGCTGGCAGGAACTGATGCGGGCGGTCGAATGCCCGCTCCTGCTGGTCACCGGCGAACCCGGGCGGGTGATCATCTCGCCAGAGATGGTCAAGGAAGCCGCCGGGCTGTGGCAGCAAGGCCAGGAGGCCCACATCCCCGGGGCCGGGCACAGCATCCACCGCGAGCAGTTCGAGGCGTTCGTCGAAAAAGTGAAAGCATTCCTCGATCAATATGCAAAAACATAATCCCCTCTCATCGCGCGAGAGGACCGGGTGGTATCCTCAGCCCGGCGCTGTCACCGCGAGGAATGGCCGGGTGCACTTCCCGCCCCGGTTCCTGTCATTAGTATGATAATAAAAGGAAGGGTGTCGCAAATCCATCAGTAGCCCGGGTTTCCATACCCGGATCCTCAATCAGAAAACCAGACCAACGCAATCGATTAGGAGACCAACCATGAGCTTCAACATCAAAAAACGCGGCAAGCTGACTTACTATTACGAAGGCGAGCACCCGGTCCTCTCGGCGCTCGTCACCGAAGAACAGCCCGACGGCGATCTGAAGATCTACTTCGCCGGGCTGACCGGCGGGTACTCGGCCAAGGGCGTCCTTGGCCTGGACGAGCTGGTCACGATGGACCCGCACAAAGAGATCCCGCTGGTCTTCCAATGCTGGGAAAAGTGGCTGGTCGATGCCGGCATCTGCGCCTCGCTGCGCGACGTGGACTTCATCGAGGTACACGCCTTCGGCTGCGCGCCCAAGCACATCAACCCGCTGGTCGACCCGATCGGCTACGCGAATGAGATCGCCCGGCTGCGCAAGGCCTACAGCGAGGCTTACGGCGGCTTCTTCCGCGACTACCTGCCCGAAAACGGCGTCCCCGCCCGTTTCACCGTCCACCTGCTGGACGTGCCCGACCAGGCCGCCTCGTACGAGTTCTACTCCACCGCGCTGTACCAGAAAGGACTCAAGTAGGACGCAGAAGCTGTCAACGGATTTTGCGGCACAGGAGTGCCGGGGAGCGGATTTAGCGGATTACGAAGAGCGTTATTCCGCGTACTCCGCGTTCATCCGCGTACCATTTTCTTATTCCAGGAAAACACAATGGACATCTACGATTCCCTCGGTGTACGGAAAATCATCAACGGCAACGCCACGCTGACCATGCTGGGCGGCTCGCGCATCCCGCCCGAAGTCCTCCAGGCCATGAACGAGGCCGCCCGCCACTTCGTCAACCTCGACGAGCTGCAGGAAAAGGCCGGGCGCAGGATCGCCGAATGGACCCGCAACGAGGCCGCCTACGTCAGCTGCGGCGCGGCAGCCGGGATGGTCCTCGCCGCGGCCGCCTGCATGGCCGGCCTTGACCCGGCCCTGCGCGAGCGCCTGCCCGACACGAGCGGGATGAAGAACGAGATCATCCTCCACCAGCGCGGGCGGGTCCAGTATGAATTCGCCATCCGCCAGGCCGGCGCGCGGCTGGTCTTCGCCGGCAGCGAGGAGGGCGCCACCGCGCAAGAGCTGGAGGCCGCCATCAACGAGCGCACCGCTGCCATCTTCGTCATCTACAAGAACCTGCTGATGGACGGGCAGGTCCCGCTCGAGCAGCAGATCGAGATCGCCCACCGCCACGGCCTCCCGCTGGTGGTCGACGCCGCCGCGCAGATCCCGCCGGTCGACAACCTGTGGCGCTTCACCGGCCTGGGCGCCGACCTGGCCATCTTCAGCGGCGGCAAGGGCCTGTGCGGGCCGCAGGCCAGCGGGTTGATCCTCGGGCGGCGCGACCTGATCGAGGCCTGCGCCTTCCACGCCTGCCCGCGCCCCTTCATCGGCCGCCCGATGAAGGCGGGCAAAGAGGAGATCGCCGGGCTGCTGACCGCCGTGCGCCGCCACCTCGACCTCGACCACGAGAAGCTGATGCAGACCTATGAAAACCAGGTGGCGCGGGTGGTGGCCGCCTTCGCCGGGCACCCGCACGTCACCGCCGCGCGCAGCTTCCCCAACGAGGCCGGCCAGCCCATGCCGCGAGCCGCGATCACCTTCGACGAAGCCGGGCTGGGCCTCACCCGCGCCGAGATCCTCCGCCGCCTGCTGGAAGGCGACCCGGCCGTCTCCCTGGCCCCCGCCGGGGAAGCCGGCGTGTACGTCAACCCGCAGACGCTGGACGAGGGCGAGGAAATGGTGGTGGTGGAGAGAATCATGTCTGTACTAGGATTTATAGGATGATGGGATGGGCTATGATTTCTGGGATTGTGGGATGGGATGGGATAGAAGATGTCTGTACCAGGATTTATAGGATTGTGGGATGGGCTATGATCAGGGCTGGGATGGAAGGTGTCTGTACCAGGATTTATA
>CAZBDC010000096.1:0-20320 GCA_964490575.1 uncultured Anaerolineaceae bacterium
GAGATAATGAGCGGTGACTGGAGTTCAGACGTGTGCTCTTCCGATCTACGTTCAAAATAACTTCTTCAACGGCTGGAAGGAGCAGTTCTTTTCCTTCGGGAGTCTTGATCTCATAGACATCGTTTGCCCTGGTTTCCAAAACGTTGACCAGTTCTCCTACCACCTGCCCATCTTCATTTTGAACCACCATTCCGATCAGTTCATGGTGATAATATTCTCCTTCAGGGAGAGGTGGAAGATCAGCGGCACGAACAAACACCAGGGCGTTGCGGTAACGCCCGGCTTCTTCGGGATTTTCAATGCCGGCCAGGCTGACCAGTAAGGCTTTATCGTGTGGGCGCACGCTGGCGAGCCGAATCGGCTGGCGCCCTTCGCCAACATAAACCTCCTTGCCAGGATGAAGCCGCTCGGGAAAGCCGGTGAGCACTTCCATGACCATTTCGCCCTTCACCCCATGTGGGCGGCGCAGCCTGCCTACGGCCAAGAATACAGGCCCGCCCGGCGCGGGCGAGCCTGTTGAACTATCAACTGGCGGCTGATCGGTTGGGATTGAACGTCGCCGTTTCATCGCGGCTCGATCACATCCAGTGAAACCTGCTTTCCCTCCCGGGCTGCTGCTACACGCAGTAGAATGCGCATCGCATTTGCAACCCGGCCGCCTTTCCCGATTACCCGACCCATATCTTCACGTGCAACCCGCAGTTCGAGACGGATTTTTCCGCCTCCCCCGCGGGCCTGTTCAACCTGCACCTGGCTGGCATCATCAACCAGCGATTGGGCAATGTATTCAATCAATTCTTTCACGGTTTCTCCTTTCACGCGACAGGCAAACCCGCTGCAGAGCTTCACAGCTTGCCGGTCTGGTCTGCAGGGCTGGATAAGAAGATCCCGCTCTTACTTACCGGCAGCCCGGCGCGTCTTTTGATCCGCGGTGCGCTTTTCATAGATAGCGCTGGCTTCAGCCATCAAAACCTCGATCGATTCGCCCGCCTTGAAGCGCTGAAACCGTTCCATTGCGCCAACACTGTTGAGCAATTTCACGACCGACTCGCTGGGCTGAGCGCCACGGCCGATCCAGTCAAATACGCGATCCTCTTTAATATCCAGGGTCGGCGGATCAGTGCGCGGGTTGTAAAATCCAAGGATTTCCAGGAAGCGGCCATCGCGAGGAGCTTCTTTATCCGCGGCGACAATACGATAGGATGGCTGGTGTGTCAAACCAACGCGACGTAAACGAATTCGAACCATTGAAATCTTTCTCCTTAAAATCAGAAGCTTGACAATCTTTTATTGGCAGTCAATCACCAGCTTGATGGGACAGGGAGAGTGAGGGAACGCGGAAAAGGCGCGAAAACTCCTCGTCACACCAGGCTAGCCGAACATACGGGGTAATCCACGCCCGCCTGTTTTCTGAATCATCTTGAACATTTTTTGTGCTTCGCGGAACTGCTTGATCAGGCGGTTGACATCCTGAACCTCGGTTCCCGAACCACGGGCAATCCTGCGCCGGCGGCTCGCATTGAGAATATCCGGGTTGCGGCGCTCACCGACCGTCATCGAGTTGATGATCGCCTCGGTCAACTTGAGCTGCTTTTCTGCGTCTTTGGGGTCGATGCTCCGGGCTGCCTGGCCCAGGTTCCCAGGCAGCATTTCTAACAGTTGGGCAAAGGGGCCCATTTTTCGCATCTGCTGGAGCTGTTTGTAGAAATCTTCAAGCGTAAACTGGCCCGACATCATTTTCTGGGCCTGGTCGCGGGCAACTTTCTCATCAAAAGCAGCTTCAGCGCGCTCAATCAGGCCGAGCATGTCGCCCATTCCCAGAATTCGAGAGGCCAGTCGAGCCGGATCAAACGCCTCCAGGGCATCCAATCCTTCTCCAGTCGCCAGGTATTTGATCGGCACACCGGTCACGCTGCGGATGGAAATTGCGGCGCCGCCGCGCGAATCGCCATCCAGCTTGGTCATAATTAGACCGGTCAGCGGAATGGTATCCCGGAAGCCTTCCGCCACGTGCAACGCTTCCTGGCCGATCATCGAGTCGACCACCAGCAGTGTTTCAGCCGTGGGCACACGGCCGTGGATCGCCCGTAATTCGTCCATCAACTGCTGGTCGAGCTGCGAGCGTCCGGCCGTGTCAGCGATCAAGATCGAATAACCGCCTTTCTGACCCTGGTCATACGCACGTGCGACCAGTTCAGGGGGCTTGACGCCCTCCTCGTGGAAAACCGGCACGCCCACTTTCTCGCCCAGGGTTTGGAGCTGTTTGACGGCTGCCGGTCGATATGGGTCAGCCGCGATTAGCATCAGGCGCTCACCCTGGGCGCGCAGAATGCGCGCCAGCTTGGCAGCCGCGGTCGTTTTCCCCGAACCCTGGAGACCGATCAGCAAGATTACCCGCGGGCGCGGTCCAGAAAGGTCTAACCGGGCCGCCTCGCCCAGGGTATGGATCAATTCTTCATGGACGATCTTGACCACCTGCTGAGCCGGGTTCAGCGCGCGAGATACCTCCTGCCCAACCGCCCGCTCGCGTACCCGGGCAACAAAGCCTTTGACAACACTGTAGTGCACATCGGCCTCTAACAGGGCCATGCGCACTTCACGCATCACGGCTTCCACATCCTCTTCGGATAGTTTCCCGCGCCGGCGCAAGTTCTGGAAAATCTGATCAAGTCGTTCCGTTAAATTCTCAAACACAGTGTCTCAAAACAAACGTAAAAATCGAATATAATAATTACCTACCCATTTAGCGGCAGGCGCAACCATCGATTTTAGTCGTTAAGGTAGGAATGGTCAAGGGTGGTCGAAAAACAGGCTGTTTTTGAGATCACTCGTTCCATTCCATCGAACGCGTAACGAAGCAGCCAATATGGTGTTAAGCGATATGTACTTATCATAGAGAAGCTGCCGGCATCAATTTATCATTTTACGCGCAATTATTCGGAGGAGGATAAACGAACATGGCGAAAGTGGCTGTTGTCACCGATAGTACCGCAAACATTCCGGATGAGCTGATCAAGCAGTATCCGATCCACACGATCCCTCTGCAAATCATTTGGGGGGAAGAAACGTTTCTGGACCGGGTTACGCTTCAGCCGACCGAATTTTACCAGCGCCTGCCGCACGCGAAGGTTACGCCGACCACATCTCAGCCCACCCCGGCTGCGTTCATAGATGTTTATGGTCGCCTGCTCGAACAGGGCTATGACATCATCAGCATCCACATCGCCAACAAGCTATCAGGCACGCTCGATTCGGCCAGCCAGGCGAAACAGAACTGTCCCTCCGCCCGGATCGAGCTGATCGACTCGCAATCAACCGCCATGTCGATGGGCTACCAGGTGTTGGCAGTGGCACGCGCCGCAGCACAAGAGGCGACATTAAAGGAATGTTTGGCGCTCGCAGAAGCGGCTGGAAACAACATCGGCGTGCTATTTGTGGTCAGCACGCTCGAATATCTGCGCCGCGGAGGCCGGATTGGCGGCGCTGCCGCCTTCTTGGGCACCGCCCTGAACCTGAAGCCCATCCTGGAGCTTCGGGGAGGCCGGATTGAGGCTGTTGAGCGTGTGCGCACCATGGGGAAAGCAATCGACCGGGTGCTGGATCTGTTCGAAGAACGCATCGGCGGCCGTCGCCCCGTTCACATTTCCAGCCTGCACGCCAATGCCCCGGCAGAAGCACAACTGCTTTTAGATCGGGCCAGGCAGCGCTTTGCAGAGGGAGATGTGCTTGATCCTTTTATGACAGAAATCAGCCCGGTCCTGGGCACGCACGTCGGCCCGGGTACGGTGGGCCTGGCTTTCATGGCCGGCCTGTAACCCATCCCCCACCAGGGCGTTTTCCAGAAACTGGATCGAAAGTATCCTGACCATCGTTGCGCAGGGCAACCCACAAAGAAATTGCGTGAAAAGTGTCGCTCGACCAGCAAGAGGGGCTGTTCCAAAAAGATTTTGGACGGCCCCTTATTTTTTGCCCGCACCCGAAAGATCTATTACAATAGGTTAAAGCGATCACGTTGGCAGCCACCAGCGCTATCGCACTGAATTCAAATCCATCCATTCGTGAGGCGGGCATGAGAAATTATGCGGATATCGGCGTTCAGGTGGGCGAGATCTTACTGCCCTCCGCCCAGAATGACCACCAAAAATGGGCGGTAATTGCCTGCGATCAATTTACCTCCCAACCAGAATACTGGAATAAAGTTCGCGAAACGGTGGGGACCGCCCCATCCACGCTCAACATGATCTTGCCGGAAGTCTACCTGGGGACGCCGCAGGAAGAGCATCTCATTCAGGACACCCAGTTCACCATGCAATCCTACCTTCGCGACGGTCTGCTTGTGCCCTACGAGGGATTAATCCTGGTCGAACGGGAGGTGGATGGGAAGATACGCCGGGGCCTGATGCTGGCGCTGGACCTGGAACAGTACGACTTCCATAAAGGCTCGCAATCTCTGATCCGGGCAACCGAGGGAACCATCATCGAGCGCCTGCCGCCGCGTATCCGCATCCGCGAAGGAGCCGCCCTGGAAGTGCCACACATCCTGGTCTTGATCGACGATCCCCAAAAAACGGTGATCGAGCCGCTGGCCGCCGGAAAAGCCACCCTTGAAAAGTTGTACGATCTCGATCTGATGGCCGGCAGCGGTCACCTGCGCGGTTACCGGGTCAATGACCCCGAACAGGAAGCGCAGGTGGTGCAGGCGTTGCGAATATTGGCCGAACCAGCTCGCTTTCAGGAGAAGTATGGGGTTGGCCCCGATCACGGCGTGCTGCTGTTTGCCGTGGGGGACGGAAACCACTCCCTGGCGACGGCCAAATCGATCTGGGAAAAGATGAAAGGCACCGTTGACCCGCACCACCCCGCCCGCTATGCCCTGGTTGAAGTTGAAAATGTGCACGATGAAGGGTTGAAGTTTGAGCCAATCCACCGGGTCTTGTTTGGCGTTCGGGCAGGCTGGCAAAGCGCGCTGGAACGCTTCCTGGATGAAAAAGTGACATTCGAGCCTGCCGGCGATCCTTCTACAATGATTTCCGCCGTCAAACACCAACCGGTGACTGGACAGTCCGTGGGAATCATTTCAGCCGCCGGGGCTCAGGTTGTTGCCATCCAGCACCCGCCCTTCAATCTCCCGGTAGGCACAATCCAGGCCTTTTTGGATGAATGGCTGAGACAGGGTGGGGCCGGGCATATCGATTACGTACACGGCGACGATGTGGTCATCGCCTTGGGCAGCCAGCCCGGCAACCTGGGCTTTTATCTGCCCCCAATGGAAAAAAGCGACCTGTTCCGCACCGTCATTCTGGACGGTTCGCTGCCGCGCAAAACCTTCTCAATGGGAGAAGCCCACGAGAAAAGGTTCTACATGGAAAGCCGCCGGATTCGATGACGGCCACCACAACCCATCACCGGGAGGGATAACAGGTATGTCTCGCATGAACCCCTATCAACCGCCAGAAGATGGCCTGCCGCCAGGCGAGGTTCGTTTTACTGAACTGCGCGCCGAGCCATGGCCAGATAACTCGCGCCGGGTGCGCATCCATCTCCAGCTTACCCCCTTCCTCGAGCGACCAGACCTCGAGGTCGTAATTTTTGGACCGGATCAAAAGAAAGTATCCAGCATCGATATCATCGAGACCATAGAAGACCAGATGACTTTCACAATGCACCTGAAAGAAGGCGCAGGGAGCGGGAAATTCACCGTGCAGGCCAGTCTCGCTTACCGGGATCACGGCGTCGTGGACCAAAAAGGCATCCCATTTGAGATGACCGAACCGGCCGGGTGAGCCAGGGCCCATCCAGCAATCCAATTCATGGATATTCGATTTTCACTGAAAGAGTATAAAGAAACCCCAATCCAATGAAATCAATCAAACGTATTCGCGTCCTGCTTCGCCCATACCTCTTGCAGATCAGCCTGGCAGCGACCATGTTATTCTCGCTCACTGCGATCGACATGATCTTCCCTGAGATTATCCGACAGGTGGTTGACCGCGGGCTGCTGGGTGGGGAAAGAAGCTTCATCGTACTGGCAGCCGCAGTTCTGCTCGGCCTGGGCCTGTTGAAAGCCGGGATCGGTTTTGGCAACCGCTACACCGCCGAATGGCTGGCTCATCACATTGCCTTTGACCTGCGCAACCAGCTTTACGATCATATCCAGCGGCTGTCTTTTAGCTACCACGATCATACCCAAAGCGGCCAGTTGATCAGCCGCTGTATTGAGGATGTGCGCTCGCTCCAGAACTTCACCGGCCACGGAATCATTGAGCTGACCCGCGTCATCATCCTGATCATCGGCATCACGATCATCCTGTTTGTCACCCACCCGCTCCTGGCGTTCATCTCCCTCCTTCCAATGATCCCGCTGACCCTCATGACCACCCGTTTTGGCAGGCGAGTCGGAAAAATGTTCCTGGAGGTTGATAACGCAATGGGGGAGCTCTCCTCCCGCCTGCAGGAAAATGTGACCGGCGTGCAAGTGGTGCGCGCCTTCACCCGTGAAAAACATGAGGTCCAGCGGTTTGACACCGCGAACCGGGCCCTGTTCAACCACCAGCTCAAAGTCACCCGGGAAATGTCGCGCGTGATGCCCACATCCAGCCTGTTGGTCGGTTTGTGCACGCTGCTCATCCTCTGGTTTGGCGGCAACATGGTCTTGAATGGCGAATTGACCGTAGGCGAACTGGTAGCCTTTAACAGCTACGTGCTGATGCTGGCAGGACCGGCACAGCAGATCAGCTGGCTGGTGAACGCTGCCGGCGAGACATCTGCCGGGCTGCAGCGCACTTTTGAAGTGCTGGAGATGCGCCCGGAAATTCGCACGCGGCCAGACGCGATCGTTCTGACAGACATCAAGGGTGAGATTACATTCGAGAATGTGTCCTTCCGCTACCGGGGTGAAAAAGCGCATGCCCTCCACGATATCGACCTGCACGTTAAACCGAATCAAATTGTCGCCCTGATCGGCCCAACCGGGTCAGGCAAGACCTCAGTGATCAACCTGATCCCCCGTTTCTACGATGTCAGCAAAGGCCGGGTCTTAATCGACGGATACGATGTCCGCGATCTCGAGCTGAAAAACCTGCGCAACCAGATCGGCATTGTCCTGCAGACCTCACTGTTGTTTTCCGCTACTATTCGTGAAAATATCGCCTATGGCCGCCCAGACGCGACCATGGATCAGATCGTAGCTGCTGCCAAAGCGGCCCAGGCGCACGATTTCATCCTGGAAATGAGCGACCAGTATGAAACGAAAGTCGGGGAACGCGGCGTGACCCTGTCCGGCGGGCAGCGCCAGCGGGTCGCCATCGCCAGGGCCCTGTTGATGAACCCGCGCATTCTTATCCTGGATGATTCCACGTCCAGTGTCGATTCACAGACCGAGCACCTGATCCAGGAAGCCCTGGCCAACCTGATGAAAGGCCGGACAACTTTCGTGATTGCCCAACGCCTGTCCACCGTCCGCCGGGCAGATCTGATTGTGGTCCTCGACCAGGGCCGGATCGTCCAGCAAGGCACCAACGATGAACTGCTGGCCGTGCCCGGTTTATACCGGCAAATCTATGATCTTCAGCTTCGCGACCAGGAACGCTTCCAGGAAGAAATGGATGAAATCCGTTCGCAAAACAGCACCCAGGTATCCTGACGTATGGCAACGACAACTACCAAACCCCAATTTTCGCAGCTTGCTCCCCCTCAGCTTGAAGACCTGCCCTTCAAAGAGTATGACCCAGAGGTCACCCGCCAGCTGTGGGCATTTATCAAACCCTACACACGGCGAATTCTCATATCGGTTATCTATATGGCAATCAGCTCCCTGGCCGCTGTAGCCGTCCCATACCTGGTCAAAGTTGCCCTGGATTCGGGCATTGAACAAGGATCGCTCCCTGCACTGAGGAACACCATTCTCCTCTTCCTGCTCCTCCAAATCGTGCAGTGGTTTTTTAACTATATACGCGTCAACATCATGGCCCAGGTTGGCCAATCCATCATTTATGACATCCGCGCGCGGATTTTCGAACACCTCCAGCAGCTTTCTTTGAGTTTCTACAGCCGCTACAGCGTCGGCCGGATCATCTCACGGGTCATCAACGATGTCAGCATCCTGCGTGATTTCGTCATCTGGACGCTGCTGGCAGTCGCCCGCGACTTGTTTACCCTGATTGGCATCGTCGTCACCATGCTGATCATGAACTGGAAGTTGTCTCTGCTGACATTTACAGTGCTGCCCATTATGGCGGTGATGACATTTGCGTTCCGAAAACGAGCCCGTGAAAACTACCGCCGCTCCCGCATGGCAATCAGCTGGGTAAATTCGGTCCTGGCAGAAAACATCAACGCTGTACGCGTGGTCCAGTCGTTTTCGCGCGAGGATACCAATTACACCTATTTCTCAGACGTGGTGAACAAATACAACCTGAATGCGAACCTGGTTGCAGCCCGCCTGGCAGCCATTTTCTTTCCATCGGTTGATTTTCTTGGCACCCTGGCCATGGCGCTTGTCGTGTGGATTGGCGGCGCAGCGATCCTGGGGGAAACGCTCACGCCTGGCGTGCTGGTCGCTTTCGTTCTCTACATCGGGCGGTTCTTCGACCCCATCCGCGATCTCAGCCTGCGATACGACTCTTTTATGACCACCATGGCCAGCGGCGAGCGCATTCTCAGCCTGCTCCACGCCCCGGTGGAGGTCAAAGATACCCCTGGCGCAGGCGAGCTTCCTGCCATCTACGGGGATGTCTGCTTCGAGAATGTATCCTTTCACTACTCCGATGACGATCAACTGGTACTCGAGAACGTAAACCTGGATATTCCCAAGGGAGAAACAGTCGCCTTCGTAGGGAAAACAGGGGCCGGGAAAACAACCATCATCAAGCTGTTGGCCCGTTTCCACGACCCAACCAGTGGAAGAATCCTGGTCGACGGGCACGATCTTCGCGATGTGACCCAGGAGAGCCTGCGCCGGCAAATGGGGATCGTCCTCCAGGATCCTTTCCTGTTCTCGGGTACCGTGCGCGAGAACATCCGCTTCGGCAAACTGGATGCCACCGATGAAGAAGTCGAAGCGGCTGCCAGGGCCATCGGGGCAGATGAATTTATTCGCAAACTGCGCCTTGGGTACGAGACTCCGGTTGAAGAAGGGGGTGTCATCCTCTCCGTTGGACAGCGGCAGCTGATTTCGTTCGCCCGCGCCCTCCTGGCCAATCCAAGGATCTTGATCCTGGACGAAGCAACCTCCAGCATCGACACGCAAACCGAACTGATCATCCAAGAAGCCCTGACCCGGCTGCTGCACGACCGGACGGCCTTTGTCATCGCGCATCGTCTCTCGACCATCATCAATGCCGACCGCATCGTTGTGATCCAGGATGGGCGAGTAATCGAGCAGGGCAACCACCAGGAACTGCTCGAAAAACAGGGCGTTTACTTCCATCTTTACAGCATGCGCTTTGAAGAAGAAGTCTGAACCTGAATTTCGCAGACCTATGATCCAGAAGGCCCTTGCTGTGCTGCTCTCCACTCATCTGCTATTCCTGGCAGGCTGCCGCCAGCCGGTCAATTCCATGCCAACCAGCCGACCTCAGGAGATTGTATCGCCGACAGGAAAAATTTCCCCCACTACCACCCCTCAGCCCTGGTTATCACCGACCGTTTCCTTTACCCCGCCTGAGACAACTGGCACGCCTACCCACTCAGCCGCGCAGGCCACAGCCGTGTGTTCGCCGCTGGAAGATGTCCGCCTGGACGAGTTGAGCCAGCCTGACCTGATGAAGAATCCCTTCGTGATGCCCCGGCCCGGATTTGACGATGGGCATCCGGGGGTCGACTTTGCATACTGGAGCCGTGGAGAAAGAAAAGCCATGCTGGGGCTGGGCGTCAACGCCGTCCTGGCCGGGCGGGTAGCCGGCATCATTCAAAACCGGCCCCCATATGGATATGCCGTTATCATCGAGACCCCACTGGACGGACTGCCGCGGGATTGGCTCGACCGCCTGCAGGCTCCAACCCCGGCCCCGACCCTATCAACCGCCCCTAACCTGCTCTGCCCGCCCGCTCCATCCGGGATCATTTACCCGGGCGAGCGTTCGCTTTACCTGCTCTACGCGCATCTCAATTTACCCCCCGAAGTAGTTATCAACCAGGAGGTCGCCTGTGGGCAGCGGATCGGCGAAGTAGGGACAACGGGCCGGTCGGTCAACCCCCACCTGCACCTGGAAACCCGGGTAGGGCCGGCTGGGGCCTCCTTTACCGAAATGGCCCATTATGATAACGGCGCGACCGAAAACGAAATGCACAATTACTGCACCTGGCGGGTGAGTGGTTTATACCAGCTGCTGAACCCACTGGAAGTCATCCAGGCACTCTCCTTACAACCTTGATAGGCCCAGTCCTGGATAAACGCTGAAAAAAGAAAGGTGCTACAATCTCTTAAGAAGCACATGAAACCGGGAAAGAGTTCATCGCCCAGGGGGATGACCATTGCCCTGTTGGTGCTGGTCATCCTCAACCTGGCTGCCTTTGGCTGGATTGCCCGCCCGTTCCTCGAACAGCACGGGCTTCGGCTACCCTTTCCACAGGCCAGCCTGGCTCAATCCAACGCGCCTGCTGCCACTCCCGAACCTTCCCCCACCGCGACTCTGCCGGTTGTTGACCCAACCGATACTGCCATTCCAATTTCCTTACCGGACCGGGAATCGCCAGAGGATCTCCTGGCGCGAGAAGGGATCCTCCTGCTGGCCATGCGAGATGGCACCAACATCCACCTGTTCGCTTATCACCCGCTTTACCTGCCATTCACCCGCCTGACCGATCTGCCCTGGGACGACATCAGCCCGGCGCTCAGCCCAGACGGCACCCGCATCGCCTACAGTTCCCGCCAGAACGGCTATTGGGATATTTATATCCTCGACCTTGTTTCGGGCCAGCAAGAACGAGTCACTGACACGCCCGAGTATGAGGCGTCCCCGACCTGGTCGCCGGATGGACAGTGGCTGGCCTACGAGCGCTACAACGGCGCTAATCTCGACATTTACATCCAATCCCTGGCCCAGGCCGGTTCTGAGATCATCCAGCTGACCGATTCTGCTGGCGCCGACCATTCACCAGCCTGGTCGCCGGCAGGGCGGGAGATCGCCTTCGTATCCACCCGGTCAGGGGATGAAGAGATCTGGCTGGCCCGGCTGGATGAAGTAGAGGATCGTTTTGTCAACCTGAGCAAGAATTCACAGTCGCGCGACCGTTTCCCGGCCTGGTCAATGGATGGACAGCAGTTAGCCTGGGCAGCTGAAAAAGAAGGGGATCACCACCCGGTCATCTTAAGTCAAGATCAACCAGATCAACCGGTGCGCCTTTCCGGAGAAGGCAACCGGGCTGCTTGGAGCCCAGACGGCGCTGTTCTCTTTGTCGAAATTCAGGATCCCCAGGGGAGCAGTTTGGCCGCTTATGAAATTGCGTCGGGCAGCCTCACTTTTCCTCCGGTCCCTCTCCCAGGCAGCCTGCATGGCATGACCTGGATCAAAGGTCCCATCGCCGGCTGGCTGGCAAGCCGCGTTGAACAGTCCGATGCCAATCAGACCCTGGCGCCTGAACTCTGGCAGCCGGTGCTGACCCGCACGGTTGCGCCATCCGGCCGGATGGGCCTGGTAGCACTGGACAATGTAGCAGCCCCCCAACCCCTGCTTCACGACGCGGTCGACGAAGCTTTTGTGGCACTCCGCCAGCGCATCGCCGGTGAAACTGGCTGGGACACACTCTCCAGCCTGGAAAATGCGTACGTGAGCCTGACGACACCGCCCACCCCATCAATCCAGCAGGATTGGCTTTATACCGGCCGGGCATTCGCCGTCAATCCCTTGCTGGTATCCGCCGGTTGGATGGCCATCACCCGCGAGGATTTCGGCGGGCAGACTTATTGGCGCGTCTTTTTACGAGCCCGCTACCAGGATGGTTCCATGGGCGCGCCGATATACGATATGGCCTGGGATCTGAACGCGCGCTACAGCGGCGATCCGGTCGCTTACGAGCAGGGCGGCCGGCTGGGGCAGGCGCCGGCCGGTTACTGGATTGATCTGACCGAGCTCGCTTCGTGTTACGGATGGGAACGACTGCCTTCCTGGATCAACTGGCGTACTTTTTTCCCATCCATTCGCTTCAACCAATTCGTGATGACCGGCGGGCTGGACTGGTACCGGGCCATGATGGAAATTTACCCCCCTGAAGCCATGCAGACAGCGACGTCGATCCCCACCTATACACCACCGGCTACCAGGACCCCCGCAGATGGCCCGGCCCAACGGAATACGACCACCCCAACCCCCAGCCCGACCCCCGTCGCGACCCGCCGGCCAACCTGGACCCCGCTCGTCCCTTAGGAAAACCAGCAATGATTACCGGTTTGCAAGTCCCCAGAAGGGAACAGATCGCGCGAAAAACCGGCCTGATGCTGGTCTTGCTGATCTTGCTGTTGACTGCGCCAGGCTGCCAGGCCGTAAAATGGAACCGCTCGCCAGGTCTCACCTCGATCGAAACCAGCCAGCCTGGTATTGAAGAGCAGCCAGGCGTCCCAGATTCTCCCGACAATAACCCGGCGCCTCAGACAGGCAGCCCGGACGACCCTCCGCTGCAGTTCACCCTCCCGACACCCGGGCCGGCGCCGATCTCACTGTGGAGGCCGCCGCTATACGAGATTCCCTGGGCGTTAGGCCCAAACGACCATTTTTACTTTTCGCGCCCGATCGCAGCCGACGAAGTCAACTGGCCGGCAGCCGACTACCGTTATGGTGGAATTTTCTTTGGCTCCGACATCATTCACACCGGCGTCGACATCCCTACCCCCACCGGTACCCCCGTGCTGGCTGCCGCCAGCGGCCGGGTTGTTTGGGCCGGATATGGATTATTCAGCGGCAATAATGACCCGGCCGACCCATACGGCCTGGCTGTGACAATCCGCCATAATTTTGGCTTCAAGGGCCAGCGCCTGTACACGGTATACGCGCACATGGATCAGATCCATGTTGTTTATGGACAGGAAGTCAATCCCGGCGACATCCTGGGCCTGGTTGGAACAACCGGGTTGACGACCGGGCCACACTTGCACTTTGAAGTCCGCATTGAAAGCAACAGTTATTTTGCCACATTGAACCCTGAATTATGGCTGGCTCCACCGCAGGGCTGGGGAGTGCTGGTTGGACAGTTGTTCAACAGCAACGGCTCTTTTCTGACCGAGCAAGATGTAACCGTACGCAACAAAGAAACCGGTCAAAAGTGGGTGGTCCGTACCTATGGAGATCAGGCCATTAACAGCGACCCGTATTATCAAGAGAACCTGGTTCTGAGCGATCTTCCAGCCGGGAAATATGAAATTCTGATCGACTATCTGGATGAGCGTTATCAGGCAGATATCGATATTTTTCCTGGAGCAGTGAGTTATTTTACATTTCGTGGTAAACTCTACTTCGACACATCTTTGCCGCCGACGCCTTCCATAGAGGAACTCCCGGGAGCGTATTAGCACTTGCGGTCCGATAGGCGTCCGGACAAGAAATTTGGACAGCGTTGATCCTGAACAGACCAACATCTACAGAGGCCAGGTAAAGGAAAATGTGTCTTATATTTGGAGGAAAATTATGATTAAAAAGAACATCATTGCAGGGCTCAGCCTTCTGGTATCCCTAACTTTATTGCTGTCGGCCTGTTCAACGCCACAGGCTACACCTGAGGCGCCCCCCACAGTCGATGCAAATGCAATCTATACGCAGGCCGCCCAGACCGTCCAGGCCAGCCAGGCTCAAACGAAGGCAGCCCAGCCAACGGTTGCGCCCACCAATACCCCCGCGCCCACTTTCACGATGGACCCTGCAATAGCCACCGCCCTTACGGCTACCGCGAATGCCATCCTGCAGCCGGGCACCGACACGGGCGCAGCATCGCCAACCGCTACCGCCGGCAGTTTGATAACCCTCCCGACTGCCACCCAGGGTGTGGCAGGCCCAATCGGGGATAAATGCGAATGGGTGTCAAACTCTCCGGCTGATAACACCGAAATCCCTAAAAACGCCAGCTTTGACGCGACCATCCGGGTCAGGAACAGCGGCACAACCACCTGGGACAGCCGCTACGCGCTCCGTTACTATGCCGGTGACCGGATGGGCGCCCCCTCGGACTTTTTCGTCCAGCGCCAGGTTGCGCCAAATGACACGTATGATTTTATGTTTGAAATGAAAGCCCCTGATTCAACCGGAAAGAAAGAAGTTCTGCTGGTAGTGCAAAACCCGGACGGGCGGAACATGTGCTTCATCAACATCCCGCTGATCATTACGGAGTGAACCTTCTACCCCACCGTTAGACGCGTAACAATGCCGTGCAAAACAAGCAAAACGGCGATAGGTTTTGCAAGTCCATGTCGCTAATCGATCTCATTAGAGCCGAGACGGATCGCCTCGGCTTTATCCTTTGTGGGGTGGCGCCGCCTTCTCCACCGGCCCATTACCGGGCGTACGAGCAGTGGATCCAGGCTGGTCTGCATGCCGATATGGCTTACCTGGCAGCCGAGCAGGCCCGCCGCCGGCGGGCAAACCCAGGCCTGATCCTTCCGGAAACCACGGCGATTCTCGTCGTCGCAATGCGCTACTTCTCACCCCAGGCCATCCCTGGAGGGCCCTCCACAGAAGCCCTGGGGCGGGTGGCCGCTTATGCCTGGGGAGATGATTACCACGAGGTGATCCCACCCAGGCTGGAAGAACTGGTCCGCCAAATCGAAGAGAGCCTCGGCCGGCCAGTTCGCCACCGGATATACAGCGATACCGGGCCAATTCTGGAACACGATCTGGCCCAACTGGCCGGGTTGGGATGGACCGGGAAAAATACCTGCACGATCTCGCCTCGCCAGGGCTCTTACTTTCTGATCGGGGAGGTCTTCCTTGACATGCCGGTCGAGTCAACCCAACCAATGGTAAGCGACCACTGCGGAAGCTGCAGGCGCTGCCTTGAGGCCTGCCCTACGGAAGCAATCCGGCCAGACCGGACCATCGATGCGGCCCGCTGCATCTCCTACCTGACTATTGAAAATAGGGGCATTATCCCCGGGCCACTGCGCCCAATGATTGGCGAGTGGGTGTTTGGATGTGATATCTGCCAGATGGTCTGCCCCTGGAACCTGCGCTTTTCCAGCCCGGAGGGACACCCAGCCTTCTCACCCCGCCCAGGTGTGGCGCGCCCGGTCCTCCGCCAGGAACTGGCCCTCTCGGCCGAGGCCTTTAACCTCAAGTTCCGGCGCAGTCCCATCAAACGCGCCAGGCGCCGCGGTTACCTGCGCAACGTTGCCACGGCGCTTGGCAATTTACGCGACCCTGCCAGCCTGCCAGACCTGGCAAGTGTGCTGGAAAACGAACCCGAGCCACTGGTCCGCGGGCATTCAGCCTGGGCACTGGGCAGGTTTGGCGCTCGCCCGGCCCGGCAGGCGCTCGACAAAGCTTTGAAACGCGAAACAGACCCCTTTGTACTCGCCGAGATTCGCTCGGCTCTCGAATAGCTCAT
The DNA here is from genome assembly GCA_964490575.1 of uncultured Anaerolineaceae bacterium. Classification (GTDB taxonomy): domain Bacteria; phylum Chloroflexota; class Anaerolineae; order Anaerolineales; family Anaerolineaceae; genus DSYU01. The sequence continues at coordinate 15,529 of CAZBDC010000096.1, forward strand.
TCCAGTTCTAGCCTGTCGTGAAGGAATCGAGCCTGAAATTTACAAACAAAAGGAAAGTAAAAGATGCGGAACCATTCTCTCTCCTCTCTCGCCATCACCCTGATCGGTGGCCTGCTGCTGCTGGCCGGGTGCAACATGCCTTCTTCGAAAACTGCCACACCAGATGCAAACCAGATCATCACCGAAGCCGCAATGACCGCTGCGGCTGAGCTGACCCGGTCCGCCGGGCGCAATCCCCAGCCGACCGCCACACCGCCACAGGCCAACACGCTGCCTGTGCTGCCGTCAGCAACCGCTCAGGCGCCGGTGGAACCTCCAGCGGCCACGCAGACTCCCAGAACAACCAGCGCTCCGGCGACTTCTGGCGATGCCGCCAGCTTCGTCGCAGATGTGACCGTTCCAGATGACACCTATGCCGCGCCCGGGGACAAATTTGTAAAAACCTGGCGGATTAAAAACACCGGCACTACAACCTGGACTCCAGCTTATGCTGTTGTCTGGATCCAGGGAGAGAAAATGGGCGCTCCAGACAAAGTCCCGTTCCCTAAACAGGTCCGCCCCAACGAGGAAGTGGATATCTCAGTTGACCTGACTGCACCTGCTCAGGCCGGCACTTACCAGACTTTCTTCCGGCTGCAGAATGAGGGCGGCCAGTACTTCAAGTTGGACGGCAGCGGAGACCTGTGGGTGAAGATCATCGTCGGTCTGCCGTATACAGTCACCCCAACAGGCACTGAGGTTCCTGAGCCAACCCGGACGGTCACGGCAACGCCCAACTAACCTGAAATTCTTGCACTTTCAAGGGATCCAGCGCGGCTGGAACGCATCCTCTGCCAGGATCGAGGCCTCCTGGCTGGCACGGTTCCATACGCCGACCTGGGGTACAGGGCTGGACACGCCAATTTCCAGGCGCTGATAGACCAGGTTTTCTCCAGCCAGGTCCCAATGGTAGCTGGCATGGGTGAATAACTGGTCACTTGTGATTGCCAGGCGCTTCTCACGCTCCAGACCACTCTCCAGATCAAGCGAAATTAACCAGATCTGCCGGGTTGGGCTGCCGGTCATCAGGCGCAGCGCGGCAACAAGCCCGGCGCCATCCGCTGTCCAGACCGGGCTGCTGTAATCAACCTGGTCAAGATCGTCGGACAGAATACGCCGGACTTCTTGCGTTTGCACATCGACAATATAAACAGCCACGTAAGGCCCGCTGGCTGCCACAATCGTATCGGTAAAGACCAGATAACGGCTGTCCGGCGACCATGCTCCATTTGCTCCCATCTGAGAAGGCAGCAAGAAATCCGTTTTAGCGGCAATATCCAGCACACGGATGCCGCCCGAGAGGGCATCAAAGAAAGCCAGGTAGCGCCCATCTGGCGACCAATCCGGATCAAACCCGCCCACTCCCGGGTTCGGGAACAGGATATCAGTGGCGCGGGTGGAAAGATCGATCAACCAGATCCTTGGGACACCTGGACCTTCACCTGGCGCCGCACCAGACTTTCGCCGGCTGTAAGCAACCGTCCGGCCATCTGGTGCGTAAGCAGGGTTTACACACCAGTCGGACTGGCAAGGCAGAAGGAGCTGCGGCTCCCCACCTTCCCGGCTGATTTGCCATAAATCGACCCCAGACTGCTCGTTATAAGCCGAAAAGATGATTTCCTGGCCACCGGGCGAGATGCCATAATCAAATACTGCCCCGCCGGTATGGGTCAGCTGCACGAGCAGCCCGCTGCCTGGCGCAGCTCGCCAAAGTTCCGGGCTCGCGGAGGGCGAAAGGTACAGCACTTCCGCGGGACGAATTTTCACCTGCCAGGCGAATGCCCTGCGCAGTGTGAGCCCACTCTGGCCAAGAGCCCCGGCTGCCAGGCGCACAACATAAGTTTGCCCGGGCTGGAAAGGTTTATCCGGCCAGAAGGAAACCATCCGCTCCGGGCGCCCGTCCTGGCTGTTCCAGACATACCGGCCCGATTGCGGAGGATCAAAGTTCAACCGGGTTTCCACGCTTTCCGGGCTCATCGGCTCTGGAAACAGGAGCGTCACCGGGCCTGCCATCCCGATTTCACCGTTCGCCGGAAGAAGCTGCGGCGCGGCGAGACCCGCCAGGTCGCCAGCCAGGGCAATCACCGCGAGCAATCCCCCCAGGCCGGCTAGGATCAGCCAGAAACGAAGGTCAAAGGAGCGGCCATTCATGGGATCGACAAGGTTGCCGCGGCGGAAGGATGCTCAGGCACCAGCAGGCCCACCAGCAGGGGCAGAGCCAGCAGCCACAAAATCCAGACTTGCCGACCGGCCTGTCTCCTCGCTTCGCCAGAGTCGGTGCGAATGTCTTCTTCTGAGATCGTCGGGCGTTCGCGCAGAATGAACTGCGCCATAAGGATCAGCGCCAGGGCTGCCAAAAACACAAGCATCACGAAGCGCTGGTTGATGTAAAGCAAAACTCCGCCATCCATAACTTTCGAGAATAGCAAGACGCCCTGCCCGCCCAGGATCAAAGCTTGAAATGCCCGGTAAGTGCGCAGGCTCATCGGGTAGCTACCCTCCCTGCCCAAAATAGTTGATGAACACAGTGAAAACCAGCGCCAGCATTAATGACAGCAGGACCAGGTAAGCCACCGCGCGAGGCTTGAACACCCGCAGGAACATCAGCACATTCTTGATATCAACCATTGAACCAAAAACCAGAAAAGCGAGAATGGACCCGCTGGTAAAGGTGGCGGGTAAGGCCTGGGCTGCAAACGCATCAACCGCTGAGCTGGTCGACAGCAGCCCAGCCAGCCCGGCCAGCGCCAGGGCCGACCGGAGCGGCCCCTGGTCAAAATTAAGAAGCGCCGCCTGGGGCACGATGGTCTGCAGAACCGCGGCTAAACCGGCCCCTAACACCAGGTAGCTGCCCATTTCGAAGAACTCATCTACAGCAACCAACATCACCTGCCGCACCCGGTCCGCAATGCGCGGCGTATTCCCCGCCGGAGGGCGAGCGAGCAGGCCGTTTGCGCCTGGTTGGGACGGTAAAGCCTGCCCGGGGCCTGTCCCCGGCTGCCGCAGCAGGCTGGCCGGATCCTGATGGAGAGAAAAAACCAGGCCCGTCACAACGGCAATTGCCAGGGAAATCCCCAGGCGTCCCCAGAAAATCAGCCCAGGGCCAAACGCTGCCAGTGTGCCGGCGATGACGATTGGGTTGAGCGCCGGGCCTGCCAGCAAGGTCGCCATTCCCATGGAAACAGGCATACCTTTAGCAATCAGACGGCGTGTAAGTGGCACGACCCCGCCCTCGCCTGCCGGAAGGGCAAAACCAACCAGGCTGCCTGCAATTGCACTTAACCCGCGAGAGCGGGGAACCCAGCGTGCAATATCCTTGCGATCGATGAATATCTCGATGATTGCGGCAAAAAAAATACCCAGCAATAAAAAAGGGACCGTTTCGATGAAAATCTTGAGGAAAACGGCCGCAAAGCTGCTCAGCCAATCCAGCCAGTCATTGACCCAGCCCGGCAGTCCCCCCAGGCCAAGGCCAATCAAATTGATTAGCGCGGTAAGGACGAGCAGCAGCGTCACCCAGGCAGGAAGCATGCGCATCGCGTTGAACGCTGCCTGGGTGACACTTTTCAAAAAGCCGGATCTTGAGGAAAACAATCCTTTTTAGGGTTTCGGCGTGCTGGTTGAGGTCGGCGTCACCGCCACTGTATTCGTCACAGCCCGAGTAGCCGTGGGCGTGACAATATTCACCGGGACAATCAAGACATCGCCGACGTTAATCTTATTCGGATCTTCGATCTTGTTTTCAAGAATGATCGCATCCACGGTGCTGTTGTAACGCTCCGCGATGAGCGCCAGGGTGTCGCCGGTCCGGACGGTGTATTCGATCTTTACACCCCGCGCATCGGTCGGCAGCGGCGTCAGCGTTGGAAGTTGAGCGCCTGGCAAGGGGATCAGGATTTTATCACCTGGCTTAATCGGGCATTCGGAACCGAAGTTATTCAGGGCCAGCAGTACCTCCAGGTCCACGTTGTTGTTGACGGCAATATCCCAACAGGTATCATTTTCCTGAACCGTATATTCGAAGGGACCGCTGGGGGTGGCTGTTTCCGTGATGGTGGGTGTTACCGTTTCAGTCGCGGTACTGGTCGCAGTGGCCGTTGGTACCGTCGGTGTAGGCGTCACCGTATCAGTGACAGTCGCGGTTGGTGAGGCAACCAGAGCAGCCGGTGAAAGCGACCGGCCTGAACTGGTGAACCACACCACCAGGATGATGATGCCGACGACCACCAACAAGATGGCCAGGCCTGCCATAAAATAGGGCGCCATCTGCTGCCGTCTGCGGTAGGAATCAATCACGCTTTGAGGCGAGTCTTTGCGATTCATAGAATTTTCCTAATCGGAGTTCCCTAACGTTCTCGTTTTTTGAACTGGTCAATTGAAAGACACATACCAGGGCATTTTACTAGAGATTCCCAGATTCAGCGAGTCTCGCAAGAGTTCGCACCAGTTCAGGGTTTCGGTTTTCATAGTTCCGCTCATCTTCCAGATACTTCCGGAGAAATTGCCCTGTATAGGATTGCTCGACCTCACAAACCTGCTCCGGTGTGCCAGCGGCTACCAGGGCGCCGCCACGATCTCCGCCGTCTGGGCCAAGATCGATCAGGTAATCGGCAATTTTGATGATATCGAGGTTATGCTCGATAATGATAACCGAATTGCCCGCTTCTACCAGGCGCTGAAGGACTTCGATCAGCTTGTGTACGTCCGAGATCGGAAGAGCGTCGTGTAGGGAAAGAGTGTAGGATAGGGTGTA
>CAZBDC010000097.1:0-20084 GCA_964490575.1 uncultured Anaerolineaceae bacterium
CTGCCGGGCGATGGCTGAAAAAACGGTTGACGTGGTCTGCCAGAAACTCGCGATCCAGGCGGAGTGTATCACCCAGGAACTACCTCTGGTCTCCTATCGCAATTTCTATTTGTCCTGAGCGGAGCAAACCATGAGCCAAGAAAAATGGACCGTGACATTTGTGATTACCCGTAAGAAAGGCGATGGAGAGCCCTACCAGCAGTCCTTTCAGCTTGAGGTGGACCCGGATGAGTACGTGCTGGACGGCATTGAGCGCGTGTGGGCCTTTCATGACCGCAGCCTGACCTACCGCCACGCCTGCCATCATTCCACCTGCGGCGCATGTGGAATGCGTGTCAATGGCGTGGAAAAACTGACCTGTATCACCCCCATCCGGTCGGTAACCCAGGACGGCGGGACAGTCCGGGTTGAGCCGCTGAGAAATTTCCCGGTGGTAAGCGACCTGGTCGTCGACATGAGCCAATTTTACGTCCGGCTGGATCAGGCGCGCTTCGAACAGGTTGCGCCGGTAGACCAGGCCAACCTGGGGTATGAAGAGGATCCACCAGAAAGCGACCATTACGAACGGTTGGTAGACTGCATCGAGTGTGGCTGCTGCATCAGCGCCTGCCCGGTCCCGCTTACCTCCCCGGCTTACCTTGGACCCGCCATCCTGGCCGGCATCCAGCACGGTTATAACCTCAACAAAGACCCGCGCCTGCTCGATTTTGCTGACCAGGCCGATGGAGTCTGGCGCTGCCACAGCGCCTTCGAATGCACCGCGGTTTGCCCATCCAGCGTCGATCCCGGCTGGCGAATTATGGATCTTCGCAAGAAGGTGATTGGAAACCGCATCCGCAAACTGTTTGGAAGCGGCAAGTAGAGGAGGCCTGGAATGGCAAAAAACGCATCTTCTCCGGTTAACTTCTGGCGCTGGTTCGATCCCCGGAACCGCAGCGTCAGCACCTGGGGGTTCATCCTCAACCGCGTTACTGCGCTTGGTTTATCCCTGTACCTGTTTATCCACCTGATCGTCCTGGGCAAGCTCGCGCAAGGCCCCGAAGCCTACGACTCTTTCCTGGAACTTGCCCATACACCGGTCATCATGGTAGGTGAGATGCTGGTGATCGCCGCCGGGCTAATCCATGGGTTGAATGGCATTCGAATTGCGCTGAACAGTTTTGGGATCGGCGTCGTCCGCCAGAAACAAATCCTGGCCGGCCTGATGGCCGCGGCGGTGATCGGAACCATCGTTTTTGCGGTAAAGATGTTTGGCGCTTAGGAGGACTCCATGATTGAAACCCCGTCTGTTCCTAAACCTCGTGAGGGCGCCTGGCTGTGGCTCTTCAAGATCGTCGCCGGGCTGATGATCGTCATCTTGCTCGGGGTGCATTTCATTGTCAACCACCTGGTCGCGCCAAACGGCCTGCTTACTTATGCGGATGTGATCCGCTACTACCAGGTGCCGTTCGTCCCGGTGATGGAAATCATATTCCTGGTGTTCGTCATCGCCCATGCACTGGTCGGTCTGCGCAGCATCTTGCTCGACCTCAATCCAGGCGATGGCGTGCTGCGCGCCGCCGATATTCTGTTTATTCTAATCGGAACGGGCTTCAGCATTTACGGGATCTGGCTGGTCTGGGCAATCGTCCAGCAAGGAAGCGCTTTATAACAACCCCCATCCCAAAATAAATGCGCCCGGCCATAACCAGACCGGGCGCATTTCATGTACAAAAATTGATCTACCGCACGTCGATCACCAGGAAGAAGGTAAAGAAAACATCGCCGTTTTCGTTGACCAACTCCCAGTTTTCAACGTAGCGGCCCACCGTCGTGGGCGCAACCATATCGGCATAAATCGTGATAGTTTCGCCTGGGGCAACCGTCTTCGTTAGCGTGTAAATATTCTTTTTCGAAAGGTTCGTCCCTCCCGAATGGCGATATTCATACCCGTTGGTCCAGGTTGATGTCCCGATGTTCTTAAACGTCCACGAAGCATCGAACTCCTCCCCAGCGCTATAGCTCGTGCCATCCGCGGGATCCTGACCTGTGAGTGATGCAAGGTCGGGGCCAGCGCGGCGGGTCGCGGTTGGATAAACCACGCCACCACCACCGCCACCGCTGCTTAGCACCTGGGTCGAGGTGGGGATCAAAGTCGCCGTCGGCTGAGAGGTCGGGCTGGGTTCCGCCGTAGCGGTAAAGACCACCGGAAGTGGGGTTTCTGTCGCGGTTGCGGCAGGCTGAAGCGCCGCTTCAATGGTGATCTTGGCAATCACCGTTTTAGCCGACTCCGTCCGGATCGATGGAATGTCCTGGGTCGGCTGGGTAACAACCGTGGGGGTGCTGCAACCGACCAGGATGAACACGAGCGCCAGGATGGCAAACATTCTGGTGGTTTTATGCATCCGTTTCATGATATTTTCCTCCATTGATTGGCCGGATTCAAGATATTTATTCCGGCGTGTTAGCTGTACTGGATAATTGAGCCTATACCAAACAAAAGAATGGTATCGAACCGCGTGAGTGTACGGTTCGATTTTCAATCGAGACAGAAGAATTGTCAAGGGGCAGATTTTTACTTGACGAAAGCGACAAAGAAAGCTACAATCCACCCCCGTGAGATGTGGCCTCGCCGCATCCAATCAAAACATATCTCGTTAAATGAGTGTAGGTAATCATGCCTGCCTGGGTTTCAACCCGGCAAGCGTGGTGAGAGGCGCTCGAAGGAACTAAGAATGGAAACCAAAGTCTTAAAAGCCACCCGCCGGACCGTAACAGGCAAACAGGTGAAAGCCCTGCGGCGCACGGGGCAACTGCCGGCCGTGATGTATGGCCATCATTTTGACCCAATCACCATCTCGTTGGATGCGCACGACGCGTCGCTTCTACTGGCGGACCTGTCCTCCTCCACCATCCTGACCATTGACCTGGAAGGTGAAGAACATGCCGTACTGGTGCGCGAGAAACAGCGCGACTACATTAAGAACAGCCTGCTGCATGTCGACTTCCAGGTGGTTTCTCTGACCGAAAAAATCCGCGCAAATGTCCGGATCGATCTGCATGGTGAAGCGCCGGCGGTTGAGACTTTCAACGCTGTGGTCCTGCACAACATTACCAACGTCGAAGTCGAAGCCCTACCCCGCGACCTGCCTGAGCGCATCGTTGTCGATCTGTCAGGCCTGGAAAACATTGGCGATGCCATCTACGTGCGTGACCTCAAGATCGCGGACAAAGCAGAAATCCTGGCCGACCCCGATGAGATCGTGGTGGTCATGACAGCAGCCGCGCCTGAAACTGTTGAAGAAGCAGAAGAAGGTCTGGCTGAACCCGAAGTGATCGAACGTGGTAAGCGAGAAGAGGAAGAAGAGTAGGATCTTCGATCCATTTCTCACCATTCACATCAAATACACCCGCTGCCGCTCATGGCAGCGGGTGTTTCTATTTCTCTCAGAAACCGTGAAAGTTCCTAGGCTATACGCAATATTTTAAGCAGCTCGACCGTGATGCGAGCCGAAGCGCCCCACAGGATTTCCCCATCATAAGGCTTGAAATAGATTATATTCTCAATATGCCCATCGGGAAAAACGCGGGGCCGTTCTACGCGGTTGCGCAAATCGGCCAGCCAATCCATGGGAATGGTGAACACCCGGCTGACCTCCTGCGAGGATACCCGAAAATGATATGGCCAGCGAATCTGCCCCACAACCGGGGTGATTAAAAAGTCGGACACGGTTTGCAGGTAACCCAGCCGGCCTAAAATGCGGACATCACCGGGCAGCAGGCCAATTTCTTCCTGCGCTTCGCGTAAAGCAGTTTCCTCAGGCGATGTATCCTGTGGATCGACGGCGCCACCCGGAAAAGACACCTGGCCTTTATGGTTCGCCAGGGTCTCAGCCCGGCGCGTGTACAGCAGGCTCCACCGGCCATCCTGCCAGACCAGCGGCACCAAAACCGCAGCCGGACGCCGCGTCACGGCAGGCCGGATCGCGATTGGCTGTTCCTGGATCAGGCGGGCAATATCCTCCAGGGTCAAATCTCGCAAAGTGCCGGTCATTTTTCCCATTCTATCCATTGAAATAACAACCCTGACCCCCAGCTGGCGCGCCTACGGCATCTCATCATCTTCTCCGTGGTCATCAACTTGCAGATCCTCCCCCCCTTGCTCCCATTCAGCCGGTTCCACCGCCGAGATATAGCCGGTTTCTTTCAATAAAGCGGGATCAGCGCGTGTTTCGTCAACCTCGACCGGCCGGGCAAAGATTAAGTAACCGGTATGGGCAACCATGCGGTCAGCCGGGCGCAGCCGGTTCGGCTCTGGCTTATAGTAACGCATGAGCAGTTCGACCACATCCAGAAAAGCAAAACGATTCTGCCGCAGCGCCACGAGGAGCTTTTCCACCTGGTTCACCGTGGGCAGGATGCTGCCAAAGAAGCCACCCGGCTTGAGCGCCTGCCGTACCTGGGAGATATAATCGAAGGGATTGGGCAGGTCGAGGAACAGAGCATCCACGCCCGTCTCCGCGAACCCCCGCGCCACATCGCCTAGCTTAAAAGTCACCCGATCTTCCAGGCCCAGGGTCTGCAGGTTTCGCCGGGCCAGTTCCTGCATTTGCTCGCGAACCTCATAAGTCGTTACATGCCCTTCAGAGCCTACCGCGTATGCAAACGCGGTAGTCAGCGCGCCAGACCCTGTTCCGGCCTCCAGGACGTGCATGCCCGGGCCAACCCCGAGAGCGACCAGGATATAGCCAATGTCCTTCGGGTAAAGAATTTGTGTATTCCGTTTGATCCCTTTCAACAGGTCCGCCAGGGCAGGCTGGAGCAGGAAAAACGGGCTGCCATTATGGCTGAGAATCTGGGTTCCCCAGGGCTGGCCGATCATCTCATCGTGCTTCAGCACGCCGCGATGAGTTTGGAATATCCCCCCTGCTTCGAGACGAAGGATAAAATGCTTGTGGCGAAGGCCGACCAGCTCAACGAGGTCGCCTTCTCGGGCATGAGTTCCATGAAGATTAAAAGGCAAGGAATAGCTCCTCTAACGATATATTCACCTGGTTCTAAACCAGCCAGTATTCTACCTGTTTGTCCTGGTTACGCAAGGGTTCATCCGCTCCAGGCGGACCCTGTTCCAAATGTCGGCGGGGGCTTCAGCGATCTGGTTCCTCCTGGCGGATGAGGCTCAACCAATGACCGCCAAAGAGGACTCCGGCACCCACCAATAGGGCCATCCCAAAACGAAGCGGGCCAACACTGCCAAAAGTCAGGCCGAAGCGATTGGCTAACAGGTGCCCGATCCAAAAGCCCGCCCAGGCCAGGATCAGGTACAGGATCAGGCGGCCAAGACCACCGTTCTTCCACAGGTGAAAGACTGCCCCCATCAGCGTCGAAACAAGGATTCCAAACAGTACCGCCGGCAAAGTCATCCTACCCTCCCAACTGTTGAAGAATTGTTCCCCCACCCAGGCATTCTTGCCCCTGGTAAAATACCACCCGCTGCCCCGGGGTGATATCGCGTAGCGGCTGATCAAATACAAGCCGCGACTTGCCGTCATTCAGAGGAGTAAGCAAGGCCGAGGCCTCGTTAGCCTTATACCGGATCTTCGCCTGGATACGAACCGGGCCTTCCGGCGAAGTGCCAGAAATCCAGTTCACTTCACCGGCGATAAGTTCACTTCGGCCGAGGGCCGCCTGCGGGCCAACCACCAGAGAATTGCTACTCATATGTTTAGCGATCACATAAAGCGGTTCAGGCGATGCAATTCCAAGGCCTTTTCGCTGGCCAATGGTATAAAAAGCCAGGCCCTGGTGCTCGCCGACCACCTGGCCAGACGGGTCGACAATCGGGCCTGCCCGGGCGGCTTGCGGAGCATGTCGCATCAGGAAGGACCGGTAATCGCTGCTGGCCAAAAAACACAGGTCCTGGCTTTCAGCACGCGACGCGACCGGCAGGTTATATTTGCGGGCCAGGTCGCGTACTTCTGGTTTGGTATATTCACCGAGTGGGAAAAGAGTCTGGCGAAGCTGCGCCTGGGTCAGCACACTTAAGACATAAGATTGGTCCTTGGCAGCATCCTTCCCGCGCAGCAAATGGGCTGATCCGCCAGTTTCTCTCGCCAACCTGGCATAATGCCCGGTCGCCAGGAAATCGGCCCCAAAGGCCAGGGCCCGATCAAACAGAAAACCCCAGCGGATTTCGCGGTTGCAAACAATACACGGGTTAGGCGTAATCCCATGAACGTAGCCATCGATAAATGACTGCACAACCACCTCATGGAAGCGTTCCTGGACGTCAACTGCGTAAAATGGTATGTTCAGCTGGGCAGAAATCCGCCGGGCAAGCGCCATAGAGTCAGGCGTACAGCAGCGGTTATCACACTGCGTGCCGGGCTCGCTCCACAGGCGCAGCATCATCCCAATCACGCGGTAACCCTGTTCAACAAGCAGCGCCGCCGCCACCGAACTATCCACGCCGCCGCTCATCGCAACGACGACAGTGGGTAAATTGCTCATTCGTTTATCTTACTCCAATACCCATAATATCGGGCTTTTTAGGTTGGCTGACTTAGGCGGATAAAGCCCGCACCCGTTCGACGATACCCGGTAGAACACGCAGAAAAGCCTCCACATTCTCCACAGTGGAGGCCTGCCCCAGGGTAATTCGCAGCGAGCCCAACGCCCAGGAGCGAGAGAGACCCAGGGCAGTCAGCACTTCGGAAGGCTGCGGATTGCCCGTTTTACAAGCGGATCCGGAAGAACAGGCAAAACCGGCCAAATCTAGCATCTGCAGCAGCGTATTGCCGTCCACACCTTCAAAGACAAAACTGGCGTGGTTCGGCAGGCGCTCAACCGGATGACCGGTCAGCCGGCAGCGGGGGATTTCCTCCAGGATTGTGCCAATCAATCGGTCACGCAGCGGCGCCAGGTGTTGGGCGCGATTGGCAGCACTGGCCTGCGCCAGCCGGAAGGCCTCCGCCAGGCCAACAATGTAAGGGACATTCTGCGTCCCGGCCCGCAGTACATTTTCCTGCTTTCCGCCGGTTTGGACCGGAAAAATCGGGGTTCCCAGGCGGACATACAGCGCGCCAACCCCTTTTGGACCATAAAATTTGTGCGCGCCAATCGCCAGCAGATCGACCCGGTCTCCCTCAACATCGATCGGCAGGTAAGCAGCAGCCTGAACCGCGTCGGTATGAAAGGGAACCCCCGCTTCGCGACAAATTCCCCCGATTTCTGCCACCGGATTCACCGTTCCGATCTCGTTGTTGGCATAGATGATTGAAACCAGCGCCGTGTCAGGACGCAAGGCCCGCCGGACATCTTGAGGATCGACCCGGCCATATACATCCACCGGAAGTTCTTCGAGCTCAAAACCGTGTTGCTCGGCCAACTGGTGAGCAGTATGCAGAACAGCATGATGTTCAACCGGGCTGATCAGGATGTGACGCCGGCCTTTTTCTGCCTGCTTCCAGGCCACCCCGCGCAGCGCCAGGTTATCGCTCTCTGTGCCGCAAGAAGTAAAGATAATTTCCTCCGCGCGGGCGTGAAGGCCATCGGCGACAACCCTGCGCGCATCTTCCAGAGCCGCTTCGGCTTCCTGGCCATACTGGTGAACTGAGGATGGATTGCCAAAAATATCGCGGAAGTACGGCAGCATGGCTGCCAGGACGCGCTCGTCCACCGGCGTCGTCGCAGCATAATCGAGGTAAACGCGGGCCGCCATGTACAACATAACCTCCTTTCCTCTTATCAAGTCACCTGATATAATAACATAAATCGTTACAAATCTCACATTTGGGAGGCTTTATGTCTTATAAGATCCGATTTGGCACCGATGGATGGCGGGGGAAAATTGCAGATAGCTATACATTCGAAAACATCCGTCGCTGTGCCCAGGGATTTGCCTCCTATATGATCAGGCAAGGAAAAAAAGGCGAAAAACTGATTGTCGGTCACGATAAACGGTTTCTCTCTGAGCATTTTGCCATGACAGCGGCTGAAGTGCTGGCTGCGAACGGCTTTCAGGTGCTTTTGACAGATGGAGCTACCCCCACTCCGGTGATCGCCTATGCAGTTGTTGATCAACAGGCAGCCGGGGCGGTCAATATTACCGCCTCGCACAACCCGCCTACCGACAACGGCTTTAAGGTTCGTAACGAAACCGGGGGAGCAATCGATCCGGCCGGCTTAAAAGAAATCGAGAGCCTGATCCCAGATTCGGAAGAGGAGGTCAGGCACATCAGTGCAGCGGAGGCGCTGGCGAGCGGTAAGATCGTCAAGTTTGATCCTGCGCCGGCTTATATCGAACACTTGAAAGATCTGATAGACCTCGAACCAATCCGCGCAGCCGGTTTGAACGTGTTGGTGGATGCAATGTGGGGCAATGGCGCAGGCTGGTTTACCCGGCTGCTGGAAGGCGGGCCAACCAGGGTCAGCGAGATCCATAACCAGCGCAATCCAATTTTCCCTGAGATGCTGCGCCCCGAGCCAATCCCGCCCAACGTAGATGTTGGCCTGAAGACAACCGTCGCCCAGCACGCAGATGTATTAATCGTCACCGACGGAGACGCTGACCGGCTTGGGATCGGGGATGAAACCGGGCGCTTTATCAACCAGCTAGAAGTTTACGCACTTCTGGCGTACTACCTGCTGGAGGTGCGCGGAGAACGCGGTCCCATTGTCAAGACGCTTTCGACGACCGGCATGCTCGAAAAGCTGGGGAAACTCTACAACGTCCCCGTCTACCAGACCGGGGTCGGTTTCAAGTTTATCGCCCCCAAAATGGTCGAGACGAATGCGATGATTGGCGGGGAGGAATCAGGGGGTTATGCCTTCCGAAACAATGTCCCCGAACGGGATGGCATCCTGGCAGGCCTGTACTTCCTCGACTTCATGGTTCGCCTGGGCAAAAAACCGTCTGAACTGCTGGCGATGTTGTTCGACAAAGTTGGCGCCCATTACTATGATCGCGAAGACCGCGCTTTTAGCGGCGACCGAGCAGCCCGGGAGGAAAGAATAAAAAACGCTAAACCTGAAACCATTGGCGGGTTGAAAGTAACTGGCCTGGACTGTACCGATGGTTACAAGTTCAACCTGGAAGACGGCGGCTGGCTGCTCGTTCGCTTCTCTGGAACAGAACCGGTTTTACGGGTTTACACGGAAACAACCCATAAGGACAGGGTGCAGGCTATTTTGAAAGATGGCCTGCGGATTGCTGGATTGGATTAGACGTGGAAAGGCTGACGGATACCCACTGCCACCTGAACCTTAATATTTTCAGGGACGACCTGCCAGATTTGCTGACCCGCGCCTGGCAGGAAGGCCTGGACCGGATCCTGATCCCAGGGATTGATATCGAGACCAGCCGTTATGCCGTCAGCCTGTCAGAACAGCACGAGAATTTATTTGCCGCAGTAGGTGTGCACCCGGGTGAAGCCAACAGTTGGGACCATGAATGCCTCTCCACCTTGCGCCATTTAGCCCAACATCCTAAGGTGGTTGCCATCGGCGAGATTGGGCTGGATTACTACCGTGATCGATCGCCCAGGTCTCTCCAGCGACAGGCATTTACCGCGCAACTGGAACTGGCCGGCGAACGGGGTTTGCCGGTCGTAATCCACAACCGCGATGCCTTTGATGATCTGTGGTCCGAGCTTACAAACTGGCAGGCCAGCCTTGTTCAATCTGGCTCACCGCTGGCTGAGCGCCCCGGCGTTTTGCATTCCTTTGATGGTGAACTCACCGCAGCCCAGCAGGCCGCCGAAAAGGGCTTTTATATTGGCATCAGCGGGCCGGTGACCTTCAAGAATGCCCAGGAACGGCAAGAAGTTGCTGCCGGCCTGTCACTAAGTGATTTATTGATTGAAACCGATGCACCTTATCTCACGCCGCATCCCTACCGGGGCCGGCGAAATGAACCAGCTTATGTTGCATATGTGGCCGAAAAACTGGCCCAACTGCACCATCAAACGCTTGAAAGCACGGTTCAGGTCACCTGGGAGAACGCGAACCGTTTATTTGATTGGGGAGTAAGTCTTTGACCGCAACTGTATCCTTTATCGCTCCTGTGCAGGAAGAACTCCGGTCTGTAGAAGCGTTGATGCGCTCGCAGGCGGATGGATACCACCCTGACCTGATTGCTGCGCTCGAACTGCTGATCAACGCGGGAGGCAAACGAATTCGCCCTGCCCTGACAATTCTGGCTGGCAAAATGTTCGGCGCCCAGATGGAAAAGCTGATCTCGCTGGCCGCGGCCATTGAGATGCTCCATACAGCTACGCTGGTTCACGATGACCTGATCGACGGCTCTTTACTGCGCCGGGGAATGCCAACCCTGAACTCGAAGTGGTCAGCGGGCGCAACGGTATTGACCGGGGATTTTATGTTCTCCCGTGCAGCCAAAATGGCGGCAGACACCGAGTCCGTTCCGGTAATCAAGTTGTTCTCGAACACCTTGACCACGATTGTAAACGGCGAAATTGCTCAACTCCTGGGCAGCCGCTGCAAGGCTGACCGCGAAGCGTATAACAAACGCATCTATGCAAAAACCGCCTCGCTGTTTGAAACTTCAGCCTGCTCAGGCGCGCTGGTCAGCGAAGTCGATCCTGAGACGACCGAAGCCATGCGCCGGTATGGATACGAGATCGGTATGGCTTTTCAGATCATCGATGACATTCTGGATTACACCGGTGATCAGGCCAAGGTGGGCAAACCGGTGGGCAGCGACCTGCGCCAGGGCATCGTCACCCTGCCGGCATTGATCCACGTCGACAATCACCCGGAGGATCCGCTGTCCGCGGCTCTGGCAGAGGGAAAATGCCTGGACGACGAGCAGATCACCTACCTGGTGGAATCCATTCGGTCAGGCAACGCCATTCACCAGAGCCACCAGGTCGCTGTAAGCTTCGTAGAACGGGGGCTGGCCAGCCTGCGGCAGATCCCGCCTGCTCCAGAACGCTTTGCCCTGGAAGAATTAGCCGAATATATCGTTGAGCGGAAGTTTTAATAGAAAATTTGTTTTATAATGGAGTGATGCCGCTCCGATCTTCCGCTGCCCCTCGCCGGCCAAGTCCGGGCAAGGGCAGGGCAAAGCCTTCCACCTCACCTTCGCTGGACTATGCCGAAGCATTGCTCTATCAGCTTCAGCTGTCCGGGCTGCCTCAACCGGAGCGCGAGTTCATCTTTCACCGCAAGCGCAAATGGCGATTTGACCTGGCCTGGCCGGACCTGTTAATTGCAGTCGAGGTAGAAGGTGGCATTTGGGTGGGCGGGCGCCACGTTCGCGGTGAGGGCTACGAGGCCGACTGCGAAAAATATAACGAAGCGCAACTGGCCGGGTGGATGGTGCTGCGCTTCACCCCAGGGATGATCAAGCGCAACCAGGCTGGCAGCGTGGTCGAGAAAGCCATCCGCCGGGCAATGGATGGTGAGATTTAAGCCAGTTCACTCAATCTCAGAATTGAGCACCAGGACATCCGTCCATATCTCCCGGTTGCGGGCGATAAACCGCTGGTGGGCCTCATGGGGAATATAAATGTCAATATCGGCCATGCTGTCATACGTAAGATAGTGCATGCTATCATAGTCGGGCGGGCGGTTGTTGTCCCCGGGTTTGGTCAGCCCACCCCGGTATTCGCGGATTTGTGGGATGGCATCTTGCATAGCAGCAAAGTCCTGCATATGCTGGCGAACAGCTTCAGCAGAGACGCCTTCCTTAAACTTAAAGCAAACGATGCGTTGGATGGTCACAGCCAGTCTCCTTTGACTTTGAATGTGGTTCCCCAAGATGTAAAACCGGGCCCCGTTCGTTTTATCCGCGATGATATCAAACAATCGGATCAATTATATACCAGCGGAAATGAGTGCAACAAGGAGAAGCATTAGAGCAGGCACTGCGGCGCGAGATGTTCGAAGAGACCAGCCTGGAACTGCGCTCCGCCCTTTTTCTCTGCCAGGCCGAGGGCTCTCCGGTTTGTGTATTTTACGTTTGCGAAATGCAGCCGGGAGAGCCACAGCTAGGCGGCCCGGAAAGGGAAGATCACGCACCAACAAACCCGTACATCCTGGAATGGGTTCCGCTGGATCGAATCACTTTCCTGCGCCAGCTCTTTCCATCTCCCCTCACGACGAATTCTTGCGGTTTCTGGATGCGAAACGCAAGGACGGTGCCAGTTAAGAAAAAAGACCGCCGGTCACAGCGGTCTGTTGTGGGGTGCCTGGACGGTTTCGAACCCTCAACCTCCTCATCCACAGTGAGGCGCTCTGCCGTTGAGCTACAGGCACCATGCTTTCCGAGGCGTTATTTTATCACAGGGCCGGTTCTTGTGCAAGCGTTTGGCGGAGAAGCGCGGCGACCTGCTCCCGCAGAACCGTCTGCTGGCTGCGCTCGCGCAGATCTTTGACCGTTACCTGCCCGGCTGCGCGTTCGTCCGGGCCTGCAATCAGCACAAAGCGCAGGCCGGTGCGGTCAGCGTACTTGAGCTGCTTCTGCAGCCTGACCGCTTCCGGATACACGACTGTCTTAAGCCCGGCAGCCCGCAGGTTTGCCGCAAGCTCAAAGGACTCGGCCAGGGACTGCTCGTCAAAAACAGTGACCAGCACATCCGCCGGGATGAGCTTGAGATCGGGGATCAGCCCATATTCACGCAGCAGAATGCTGATCATCACATCGCCCATCGCAAAGCCGACCCCAGGCAGCTGATCGCCGCCCACGTCACCAACCAGGTTATCGTAATGCCCGCCGCCAAAAATAGCCCTGCCCCCCTGCCGGGCCTGGGCTTCGAATACAATGCCAGTATAGTAATCCAGCCCGCGGATGACACCCGAGTCAAACTCTACATAGTCGCGCATTCCCATCCGTTCGATGATGTCAAAAAGCCGGCGCAGGTCATCCGATTTCTGCCACAGGTCCGGATCTTTCTGGATCTCAATGATCCCCTGCAACTGTTCCGGGGTCAGGCCAGTGCTCAACGCGTACGCCTCCCATTCAGGCCCGGACAGTTTGTCACGCCGGTCGATCACCCGCGAAACCGCTTTTTTCATCTCGCCAGCGATTCCCAGGCCTGCCAGCTCCGCATCCATCAAACGGCGGCTGTTAACTGCAACCCGCACCTTATCCGGCCCTAACCCTACCGCCTGGAACAACGAGACCGCAATCGCGACCATCTCTGCATCGGCCTCGGGTGAATTTACGCCGATGATGTCGATATTCCATTGGAAGAACTCCCGCGAGCGGCCCTTCTGCGGCCTTTCGTAGCGCCAGAATGGGCCAAAGGACCACCAGCGCAGCGGGTAAGCCAGCTCCTTTTGACGCTGCGCCACCATGCGGGCCAGTGTTGGGGTCAACTCAGGTCGCAGGGTAATTTCCTCACCCCCGCGGTCCTTGAAGACATAACTCTGCTGGTTAACCAGTTCATCGCCGGACTTAGCCGCATAGAGGTCAATCCGCTCCAGGTAAGGGCCTTCATATTCCTGGTAACCATACATTTCCGACACCTGGCGAACTTTGTCGAGCAGCCAGGAGCGAACTGCCATTTCTTCAGGGTAAAAATCACGCGTGCCTTTGACTGGCGGGATCAAATTCTTCATGGGCGGTAAACCCTTCATTCCAGATTATTTTAGGATTGCAGTTGGAATTTTAACATACTTTTCGCAGCCAGTTCTGAGGCAGAGTCAGTTAAAACAGTTCAAAAGTTTGTGAAATTTGTTACATTCATCGCCTGCCTGTCTGGCCTTTTTGGTTCAGGCAGGGTAAAATTAAGCATTCATCGCAGATATCGCCTCAGCCTCAATCAAACCATTTTGGGGCGTGATAACCAAAATTTTTCGAAAAAATACTGTAATTCTTAGGAAATGCTTCATGATTCTAAAGGATTTAATCCTTACAATTGATGGAACCCTGGTGACAAAACCAACCGATCTAAACCGGGTGATAAAGGGTGGTTTTGCGGCCGACCTGATGAGCGATGTGCTGGCCTCAATTCAACCTGAAGCAGTTCTGATGACCGGGCTGTGCAATCCGCAAATTGTCCGCACCGCGCAGATGGCAGACGTCGTGGCGATTGTGCTGGTGCGTGGCAAGCGCCCGCAGGCCGAAACGATCCGTTTGGCGGACGAGGAGAACGTGCCCCTCGTCTCCACTCCCTATGGCATGTTTGACGTTTGCGGCCGCCTGCACGATGCCGGGTTGGCTAGCCTGGAACTTCCGATGGAGAATGACGCGCCAGACATCGAATAGAAACCATTGGACCTGCCGGCTGCCTTTCCCAGGTAAAAAAGGATAAGCCATGAAACAGAACGAGAGTTACCCGGTGCGGATCATCACGGATAAAGAAGCGGAATATGTCACCCGGGTAGAAGAACTGGGTTATGAGCTTCGCGTCCAGGAAGTGATGACAGTCAATGTCAAATCGCTCACCCCTGAGACGTCAATGTCAGACGCGCTGGAAATTTTCCGCACTGCCCGTATCTCTGGTGCGCCGGTTGTCGGTCCAAACGGGCTGGTGGGCGTAATCAGCCTGGAAGATTTAATCCGCTGGCTGACATCGGGGAGCACCGAATCCACCGTCGATGAATACATGTCGACCACCGTCACCACCGTCCATAAAACCGATCCAGTGATGGAGGCTTTGAGACTGTTTGTCGACACCCGCCACGGCCGATTGCCGGTGGTTGACCAGGCCAACCACTTGGTGGGCATCCTCACAAAAGGTGACATAACCCTGGGTATGTTAAAAGCCCTCCAGCGTGATTACCAGGCCGAAGAGCTTCGCCGCTACCGGGCCAGCCACCTGTTTGACGACATCGACTCAGACCGGACCAGCTTGATGCTGCGCTATGCAATCAAAAAAGGGGATTTTACCCACGGCGGCGCCGCATCAAGCTGCATCAAACGCGCGCTGCTGCGGTTGGGCGCCGATCCCCAGATCGCGCGGCGCTGTGGTATCGCGGTCTATGAAGCAGAAATTAACTTGATCATCCATACCAATAACGGCGGCGTAATCCGGGCGGAGATCGAACCGCACCAGATAACCCTCGAAGCCTATGACGATGGCCCCGGCATCCAGGATACCGCCCAGGCCATGCGCCCGGGCTACTCAACCGCCAGCGAGGAGGTCCGCGAGTTGGGCTTTGGAGCCGGGATGGGGCTGGCAAATATCAATCGCTGCGTGGATCAGATGATCCTCGAATCGACATTTGGAAAGGGCACTCGCCTGCGGATGAAATTATTCCTGCAAAAACCAGAAGGCATACACAACCAGGAGAATCATTCACAATGACGGCCAACACCTCAACAAACCAACCTTCACTGGCTCAAATTATCCAGGAACTCGAGCTCACAGTTTTGACCAACGTGCAGGACTTTACCGGGCAGGTGATTACTGCCGGTTACACATCCGACCTGTTAAGCTGTGTGATGGCTGGCGCACCCCGGCAGGGAGTCTGGGTCACCCTGCAGGCTCACGCCAACATCGTGGCAGTCGCGGCCTTGCTCGATCTGGCAGCTATCATCATCACAGAGGATGCCCAGCCTGACTCAAACACCGTACAGAAAGCAAACGAGGAGGGGGTGGTGCTTCTCTCAACCCCCAGGCAGTCATTCGAAGTGGTCGGCAGGTTGTGGGAGATGGGAATCCGGGCAGATTAAGCCGGTTCTGGATTGTGGAGCGCGGGTTGAAAACTTATCGGGCTGATCTACATGTTCATACTGTATTGTCACCCTGCGCTGACATTGAAATGATCCCTCCTTTGATCATCGACGAGGCTCTCCAGCGCGGGATCAGCCTGATCGCCATCACCGACCACAACGCCACAGCCAACGTACGCGCAGTGCAGCAAGCAGCCGGAAACAGCGGGCTGGTCGTCCTGCCGGGAATGGAGTTGCAGACCCAGGAGGAAGTCCATGTATTATGCCTGTTCGATACACTGGAACAGGCAACTGAACTGCAAAACTGGGTCGATGCCCACCTGCCCAACATCTCAAACAACCCAGATTTCTTTGGGGAGCAGTTCGTGGTTGACCAGACAGGCGACTTCCTCTGGCGCGAAGAGCGGCTGCTGCTCAATTCAGTCGACACTCCCCTGCACGAGGCCTGGCAAGTCGTGGATGGCCTGGGTGGGCTGTTCATTCCAGCCCATATCAACCGGCGGGCATTCGGCCTGATGGCAAACCTGGGGTTTGTCCCAACCGATATTCCGTTTGAGGCATTGGAAATATCACGCCACATCACCCCGGCAGAGGCAGTGTCAAAATTTCCGCAAATTTCCGGCTACTGCCTGATCCAGAATGGCGATGTGCATTACCTGGATGATTTTTTAGGCGCGATGACCTGGACGGTGGATGAACCCAGGATTGAAGAACTGCGGAAGGCTATCCGGGGAGAGGATGGGCGGAACTGTCGAATTCATCCGCCGGAATAAACCGGAGCGCAAGACCTGCTTCCCTCTGCGGGAAGGCCGGCCGGCGGTGAGTTGACAACCCTCATTCCACAAGGTGACATTTGGTAATTGACCATTCTTTCGGGTGACAGGTAGACTCATATAGATTAACACTAGTTATGTTTTTCACAAAGTTCACACGATAATTTTTGGAGCCAGATATGCTCAATTTGCTTGAAAATGTACCCGGAAATGATCCGGTAGCAGTGCCCGAAAAGCGCGCGATCATTGACCAGATCCTCGATGAAAACAAAGACCTTCCGGGCGGGATGATGGTGATCTTAAACGAACTGCAAAGCCAGATCGGATTTGTATCTGAACCGATGCAGCGCTATGTCGCCGACAGGCTTCAGGTCCCGGTCAGCAAAGTCCACGGGGTAGTGACGTTCTATTCATTCTTCACCACCACTCCGCGTGGCCGGCACACGATTAAGTTTTGCATGGGAACCGCCTGCTACGTGGGCGGCGTGCCACAGTTGATTGAGAAAGCGCAGCAGATATTGGGGATCAAGCCGGGTGAAACCACGAAAGATGGCGCAATCACGCTGGAGATTTGCCGCTGCGTCGGAGCCTGCAGCCAGGCCCCGGTGATCGTGATCGATGAAGAAACCCATGGCCGCGTTCGCCCAAACAAGTTTCCTCAACTGATTCGCGCCATCCAGGACGAGGAAGAGAACCGCTAACAGCGGAGGAGGACCGCGAATAGCGGTGATTGCACTTGAGAGAGCTGGCCCTGCATCTCCTGGATATTATCGAGAATTCGATCTCAGCACAGGCTGATACGATCCGGATTTCTGTGGAAGAAGACGGGGAGAACGACCGGCTGCGCATGAGTGTGGTGGATAATGGGCGCGGTATGGATGCCGAGATGGTAGCGCGGGTCGTCGACCCCTTTGTCACCAGCCGGACCACTCGCAAAGTTGGCCTGGGGATTCCACTGCTAAAAGCTGCTGCAGAAGCCTGTGATGGAGGGCTCACCATCCAATCTGAACCAGGCAAAGGGACCAGCGTAATGGTAGAGTTCCAACACAGTCATATTGACCGGATGCCGCTTGGTAACCTGCCCGCAACGATACTGCCGCTGGTGGTCGGTTCGCCAGAAGTCCACTGGATCTTTAACTATACGGTCAATGGGCAAACATTCACATTCGATGACCAGCCAATCAAGGAAACCCTGGAAGGCATCCCACTTAGCGATCCGTTAGTGCTTGGATACCTGCGAGACACCCTGCAAACCGGAGTCGCAAGCGTTCAACAACCCTCATGAATTAACACATAGACCAACATTCAGTAGGAGAAATCAAAATGGTAGATAAGGTAAAGACACTGGAAGATCTGAAGAGACTGCGCGAAGAAGCGCTGGAAAAACGCCGGGTCAAGAGCGCTTCGGGACAGGTTCAGATTATCGTCGGAATGGGTACTGTGGGCATCGCAGCCGGCGCCCGTGAGACGCTCAAAGCCATTTTGGAATACATCGAAAGCGAAAACTTGAGCGACATCATCGTTCGCCAGACTGGCAATATCGGGCTCGATTCCTATGAGCCAATTGTGCAGGTCTTAATTGGGGAAAACCCCAAAGTAACCTATGGTCGCGTCACCCCCGATGGCGCCCGCCGGATCATGAAAGAGCATGTTACCGGCGGTCAGATCGTCAAAGATTTCGCCCTGGAATCCTAGAGCGCCGGCTGTCTGATAGGGCGTAGCCAGTTCGGATCCCATGATCGCTCAAAATAAAACGCCTGGAAGGTAAAAATGGCATTTTTTCGATCTCATGTTTTAGTATCCGTCGACCCTGAGTGCTTGAAAAGAGGCGCGCATGCGGTGATCGATGCGCTCCACGATGAGCTTGTCGCGCAAGGGTTGATCGACGAAGTGCAAGTTTTGGAAACCTCGCGGATCGGCGACCCGGTCCTGCATGGTCCGGATATGATGGTTTACCCGGAAGCAGTGCATTACGCCAACCTATCAGAAGACGATATTCCCTTCCTGGTCTCCGAGCACTTTCTTAAGGGACGGGTGGTAGAAAAGTTCCGCGCTGAGGAGCGCCTGTTCGCCGACGAAGAGCTTGGCGCGCCAAAGGCCAAGGAAGTCCGGGTCGTGCTGCGAAACTGCGGCAAGATCGACCCGCTGAACATCGAAGACTATATCGCCGAAGATGGCTACCTTGCGCTGGCCCAGGTGCTGACAGAACAAACCCCAGAACAGACCATCGATATCGTCAAGCGCTCGGGACTGCGCGGGCGCGGCGGTGCGGGTTTTTCTGTCGGCCGGAAATGGGAACTGGCGCGGATGAACCAGGGCTCCCCCAAATACCTGACTTGCAATGCGGATGAGGGCGACCCGGGCGCGTTTATGAACCGGCGCGTTTTGGAAGGCGACCCGCATTCGGTGTTGGAAGGCATGATCATCTCGGCGTATGCGATTGGGGCTGAGCGAGGCTACATCTACTGCCGCGCCGAGTACCCGGTCGCTGTGAAAAATCTCAACATTGCCATTCAACAGGCGCGAGAATTCGGCTTTCTGGGCGAGAATATCCTCGGCACCGACTTTTCCTTTGACCTCGAAGTCCGCCAGGGCGCCGGCGCATTTGTCTGCGGCGAAGAAACAGCCCTGATTGCATCGGTAGAAGGACGGCGCGGCGAGCCGCGCCCGCGGCCACCTTTCCCCGCGCAGAAGGGTTTATGGGGAAAACCAACCAACAACAACAACGTAGAATCGTACGCCAACGTCCCCCAGATTATCCTGAACGGCCCGGAATGGTTTGCCAGCATGGGCACCGATAAGAGCAAGGGAACAAAGACTTTTGCCCTTGCCGGAGATGTGAAAAATACCGGCCTGATCGAGGTTCCGCTGGGCATCACCCTGCGTGAGATCGTCTACGAGGTAGGCGGTGGCATAAAAGGCAACAAAGGGTTTAAAGCGATCCAGACCGGCGGCCCAATGGGCGGCTGTTTGCCGGAGGAATATCTCGACACCCCGGTCGATTTCGAGTCGCTTTCAGCGGCGGGCTCGATGATGGGATCGGGGGGCCTGGTCGTGATGGATGACGAGACCTGCATGGTCGACATCGCCCGCTTCTTTATGGATTTCATCCAGGACGAAAGCTGCGGCAAGTGCAACCCATGCCGGATCGGCACCAAACGCATGCTCGAGATCCTAAACCGTATCTGCGAAGGCAAGGGTGAACCGGCCGATCTTCAGCGCCTGGAAGAGCTGTGCCCGCAGATCAGCAGCACTGCCCTGTGCGGCCTGGGACAGGGCGCCCCCAACCCGGTGGTCAGCACGCTGCGCTACTTCCGCCACGAGTACGAAGCTCACATTTATGAGAAACGCTGCCCGGCCAAGGTATGCCGCGCTTTGATCAAGTTTGTGATCCAGGAAGATGTTTGTACCGGCTGCACGGTCTGCGCTCGCAACTGCCCGGTGAACGCAATCTCCGGGGAACGCCGCAAACCACACTGGATTGATCCTGATGTGTGTGTCCGCTGCGGTATTTGTGTGCAGGTGTGTAACTTTAACGCAATTGAAATCAACTGACGCAACCATAAGCCTGCCGGAGCTTACAGTCTCCGGCAGGCTTCCCCATTATTTTTTTATTGGAGGAGGAGCATGATCAGTACCAGGGAAAACGGAAATACAGCCCGCACAGAAATGCTTGAGGTGGTGCAGGC
>CAZBDC010000098.1:0-19899 GCA_964490575.1 uncultured Anaerolineaceae bacterium
CACCACCCTATCCTACACTCTTTCCCTACACGACGCTCTTCCGATCTAACCTGCTAAAGCTGGGCGTCGAGAGCGGCGGCTTAATCCGCGTGATGGCCAGAGGGCCAGATAAAACAGGTGCCCTCCAGGCCCTGAAAGAAGCTGTAGAGAGTGGATTGGGCGAGGAAGAGGAAGAAGCCGCCGAGGCCTCACCTGCCTACGAGTGGGAGGCTGAACCTGACCAGGTGGTGATACCCGGCATCCCAGCGTCGCCCGGGCTGGCTATCGGGCCACTGCGCCACTTCATCCGTCGCAAGCTGGTTGTTGAAGCTACCGCCAGGGATCTGGATGCGGAAAAAATTCACCTGAAAGAGGCGGTGGCAGCAGCGCGTGGGCAGTTACACGAGCTTTACCAGGAGGTCAAGGCGCGTTCGGGCGCGGGCCAGGCTTCCATCTTTCTGGCGCATGCCGAGTTCCTGGACGACCCGGACCTGTTCCAGGCTGTGGAAGCACAGATTGATGCAGGCGCCAGCGCGGGCTGGGCATGGCAGCAGGTGATCGAGGCGCGCGTCAATGAATTACAGCAGGTTAGCGACCAATTAATCGCAGCGCGGGCGGTAGACCTGGGAGATGTCGGCAGCCGGGTGCTGTCTTTCCTGGCTCACCGCATTGAAGAAGGTCCGCTGATGCCCACCGAACCGGTCATCCTGCTGGCTGATGATCTCACTCCCTCAGACACCGCCGGCCTGGACCCGGCTTTGATCCTTGGATTCTGCACCGCCGGCGGAGGCCCGACTTCACACAGCGCCATCATCGCCCGTGCGCTGGGCATTCCTGCGGTGGTAGGGGCCGGTCCAGCGCTGTTGAATCAACCCGAGGGCAGTGAGGCAATCCTGGATGGTCACCGGGGCAACCTGTACATCGCCCCAAGCCCAACCACGCTGCAAGCAGCTCGCAAGGCTCAGCAAACCATGGCAAACCAGCGTGAAATAGAAAAACTGCGCTGTTACGAGCCTGCCCTGATGACCGACGGGCACCGGGTTGAGGTGGTTGCGAATATCAGCCGGGTGGAAGAAACTGCCCAGGCCGTAAACGCCGGTGGTGAGGGCGTGGGATTGCTCCGAACCGAGTTCCTCTTTCTCGACCGCACCACCGCACCTGGCGAAGAGGAGCAGTTCGTTGCCTACCGCGACATGGCCCAGGCATTGAATGGCTTGCCGCTAATCATCCGAACGCTGGATATCGGGGGTGACAAAACAGCCCCTTACCTGGATATGCCTGCCGAGCAAAATCCATTCCTGGGAGTCCGAGGTATACGCCTGTGCCTTGCCAGGCCCGATATCTTCCGTGATCAACTGCGCGCTATCTACCGGGCAGCCAGCTATGGTTTGGTGAGGATTATGTTCCCGATGGTTACGACAATCGAGGATCTGGAAGCAGCTCGCACGATAGCCGCCGAGGTGCGTTGGGAGTTGGGTGCCCAGGCAGTCGATATTGGCATCATGATTGAAGTGCCGTCGGCGGTCCTCATGGCGGAGGAACTGGCGCAGTCGGTAGATTTCTTTTCCATCGGCACCAATGACTTGACCCAGTACGTGATGGCGATAGACCGCGGGCATCCGATATTAGGCAAGCAAGCCGATGGGCTGCACCCGGCTGTCCTGCGCATGGTGGATCGAACCGTCCAGGCTGCAACCGCGGCTGGGAAATGGGTAGGGGTGTGCGGAGGAATCGCCGGCGATCCGCTGGGCGCAGCGATCCTGGCTGGACTGGGTGTGACCGAGCTAAGCGTTTCCATCCCCAGCTTGGCAGCCATTAAGGCTCAGATCCGGCGTCTCTCGCTGAAACGGGCCAGGATCCTGGCTCAACAGGCGCTACGCTGCCGTACAGCCAGCGAAGTTCGCAGCCTGTCAATATAGGAGGCAGACCACCAATGGACCACCACAAGAGGGTCGTCACGGTCACAATCAACCCAGCCATTGACCAGACCATTACTATTCCCAATTTCACTGCCGGGGCCGTTAACCGGGTGCAGTCGTCCCAAATGGACGCCGGGGGAAAGGGGATTAATGTTGCTACTTTTTTAGCAGATTTCGGTCAACCCGTCATCGTCACCGGGTTTCTCGGGGTCGATAACGATGAAATCTTCCGCCGTCACTTTCAAAACAAGGGTATCGAGGACCGCTGTATCCGCATACCTGGACAGACTCGCATCGGGGTAAAAATCAGCGACGAAGCGCTCCACCAGACCACAGACATTAACTTCCCGGGCGAGAAGCCTGGCCCCGTCGATATCCAGCGGCTCTTCGATACCCTGCACGACCTGGCCAATGAGCATGAATGGTTTGTACTGTCTGGTAGCATTCCACGCGGGGTTTCTTCTGACATCTATACAGAAATGGTGCGGGCGCTGCCCGGAAAAAAGGTTGTCCTCGACACAAGCGGTGAAGGCTTTCGCCTGGCTCTGCCAGCCAGTCCCTGGTTGATCAAGCCCAACGTGGATGAATTGAGCGAATACGCCGGCAAACCATTGCGGACGCCGGCCAATATCATCGAGCAGGCGCGGGGGGTGATGAAAAACCACCATATCCACAGCGTAGTCGTATCAATGGGAAAGGAGGGAGCCATCTTTATCGAAGGAGAAGAGGTCCTCTGGGCAGCGCCCCCGGCTGTCCAGGTCAAGAGTACTGTGGGCGCCGGGGATGCAATGGTCGCCGGGATCGTGGCAGGCAAGATCCGCGGGCTGAGTCTGGACGAGTGTGCCCGGCTGGGGACCGCATTCTCCGTGACCGCGATCAGCCACATTGGATCCGGACTGCCTTCAATTGAAGCTGTGCAGTCGGCTCGCGAAAAAGTCACAATCCGAGAGATTCCCCCGGCATAACTGCCGCGATATTTTCATAAAGGAGAAGACAAATGGCAAAAATTGTTGCAGTCATGGCCTGCCCAACTGGAATTGCCCATACTGTCATGGCCGCAGAAGCGCTTGAGAAAACTGCGAAGATGATGGGGCATACCCTGAGAGCAGAGATGCAGGGCGCTTCAGGCGCGAAAAATGTGCTCACCGAACAAGAAATCCGCGAGGCGGATACGGTCATCATCGCCACTGACATCCATATCAACATGGATCGCTTTGGCAGCAAGCCGGTTTACGCCGTCTCCACCAGTGATGCAATCCGTAAAACCAGGGCGGTGATCGAGGAGGCTTTGGCTGAAGCTGAAGAAGCGGTTGCTTCCGCAGCGGCGGCAGCCCCCGTAGTGACTCCGGGCGCCATTGAGCCCCCTCCACCAGATGCTTCGAAGTTCCTGGTGGGGGTCACTTCCTGCCCAACCGGCATTGCTCACACCTTCATGGCAGCCGAGAGCCTAAAAAAATCGGCCGAGGCTTTGGGGTATAAGATGAAGGTTGAGACCCAGGGCTCAGTCGGCGCGCAGAATACGCTGACCTTCGAAGAGATCGGCCAGGCTGACGCGGTCATCATCGCTGCGGACGCCTTCGTAGACAAAACCCGCTTTGCCGGTAAGCGGCTTTACGAGACCTCGACCAAAGAAGCCCTGCACGCCGGTCAAGAAGTAATCAAGAAGGCGCTGGCCTTGCCCGAACCCACCGGTACGGACCTGGCCGACCTGGCCAAGGAAATGAAGAAAGCACGCGCAGCCAAAGTTACCGGGCCTTACAAGCATTTGATGACCGGCGTATCATATATGCTGCCAATTGTGGTAGCTGGCGGCATCCTGATCGCCCTGGCGTTCGCCTTCGGCGGCATCACCACCGAGGGCTACCCTGAAGGCTCAATCGCCTGGGCTCTGATGTTGATCGGCGGGGGGACAGCTTTCGGCCTGTTCGTGCCGATCCTTTCGGCCTTCATTTCTTATTCGATCGCCGACCGGCCCGGCATCGCACCCGGCATCATCGGCGGAGCACTGGCCTCCACGGTGGGTTCCGGGTTCCTGGGCGGAATCGTGGCCGGTTTCCTGGCTGGTTACGTGACCCTGTTGCTCAATAATTACATCAATCTACCAAAGAACCTGCAGGGCCTGAAACCCGTCCTGATCCTTCCTTTGCTCTCGACGTTGATCGTTGGGCTTGCGATGGTCTTCTTGATCGGCCCGCCCATGAAAGTTGTCAACGATGGAATGACCAACTGGCTCAAGAGTATGCAAACCGGCAGCGCCCTGCTTCTTGGCCTGATCCTGGGTGCAATGATGGCCTTCGATATGGGTGGCCCGGTCAACAAAGCCGCTTATGCCTTTTCGGTCGGACTGCTGTCTAGCCAGGTATACGAACCGATGGCAGCCGTTATGGCTGCCGGGATGACCCCACCACTGGGACTGGCGTTATCCACCTGGCTGTTTAAGAACCGCTTCACCGCCGAAGAACGCGAGGCCGGCACCGCTGCGGCGGTCCTGGGCATTTCTTTCATCACCGAAGGTGCAATCCCCTTCGCAGCCCGCGATCCGTTGCGCACCATCCCGAGCCTGATGGTTGGCTCTGCAGTCACCGGCGCACTGTCGATGGCCTTCAAGTGCAAGCTGGTGGTTCCGCACGGGGGGATCTTTGTCTTGCCGATTCCCAACGCGGTTGAGAACCTGGGTGGGTACCTGGTTGCCATCGTCATTGGCACCCTGATCACAACCGGCATGCTCTTCGTGCTGAAAAAACCACTGGCAGGTAAAGAGCAGGCTTTTGCACGCGAAGTAGCGGTAGCATAGCTGCGTGGATCATGGATCACACCTCAAAGGTTTCCTTTGCCGTTCAGGTAACCTGGCCGAGGAGACCTTTGAGGTGTTCCCAGAGAATTGGCACATAAATTGTATTACCTTTTCCGATCGATCAAGAAAAGCAAGAAGCCTATGGAGACGACGACGATATCCTCCAAATTCCAGGTGGTCATTCCGTGAAAAATCCGCGAGCAGTCCAACATAAGACCCGGTCAAAAGGTGGCCTTTATTCCCTACAAGAATAGCCTTCGGCTGATCGTTGTACCAGACATCAAAGAATCCTTCGGGTTACTGGAAGGGATCGACACGGCGGTAAACCGCGATGAGGAAGATCGCGAATGAAAGTTGTTGACTCATCAGGCTGGCTTGAATATTTTGCCGGGAGCGCAAATTGGGCACGTTTTGCGCCCGCCATCCAAAATCGCACCGAACTGCTTGTGCCGGTGAGCTGCTTCTATGAGGTATTCAAGCGGATTACAATCCAATGCAGCGAAGAAGAAGCCCTCAATGCTGCCGGCCTGATGATGACTGCCACGATCGTCTAAATTACCCGGGAAATCGCCTTCATTGCTGCGAAGCTTTCGATAAACTACAAACTGCCAATGGCCGACAGCCTCATCCTGGCATCGGCGCGCCTGCATGACGCTGAGTTGTGGGCCCAGGTTGAGCATTTTAAAGGCTTGGAAAATATCATTTATATCGAAAAACCTGCCCACTCCTAGTATAATTGACATATACAATCTAATTCATCGATCTCCACAGGAGGGGATATCCAATGGCTTATACCACCATCAGCATACCCGAACACGGGCAAAAAATCACCATGCAGGACGGCAAGCTGCACGTTCCTGACCAGCCCATCCTCCCTTATATCGAAGGGGATGGCATCGGCGTCGACATCTGGCCCGCTTCACAGCGGATCATGGACGCCGCGGTGGCAAAAGCTTACGGCGGTCAGCGCAAGATCGCCTGGATGGAAGTTTACGCGGGCGAAAAGGCCTTTAACAAGTTTAACACCTGGCTTCCACAGGATACGATCGACGCCTTCCGCGAGTTCATCGTCGGTATCAAGGGCCCGCTGACCACCCCCATCGGCGGTGGGATCCGCTCGCTCAACGTGGCGTTACGCAAAGAGTTGGACCTGTACGCCTGCGTCCGCCCGGTGCGCTGGTTCAAGGGCCTGCCCTCGCCGGTCAAGCAGCCCGAACTGGTCGACATGGTCACCTTCCGTGAGAATACCGAAGACGTCTACGCCGGGATCGAATTTGAATTCGGCACCGAGGAAAACCGGGCTTTCCTGGAGTTCTTGAAAGAGCGCTTCCCGAAAGAATATGCCAAGATCCGCTTCCCAGACACGGTCGCGATTGGCATCAAGCCCATCTCGCGGGAAGGCAGCGAGCGGCTGGTGCGGGCGGCGATCCATTATGCGCTTGAGAATGGCCGCAAGAGCGTGACCCTGGCGCACAAGGGCAACATTCAGAAGTTCACCGAAGGCGCCTTCCGCAACTGGGGCTACGACCTGGCCGAGCGCGAGTTCGGCGACAATGTTTACACCTGGCGGCAGTGGGATCGCACCAAGGCCGAGCAGGGCGAAGCCGCCGCCAACGCCGAGCAGAAGGCTGCCCTGGCCTCCGGCAGGCTGCTGGTTAAGGACATGATTGCCGACATCATCTTCGAGAAAACCATCTCAAAGGCCAATGAATATGATGTAATCGCCACCATGAACTTGAACGGCGACTATCTCTCCGACGCACTCTCGGCTCAGGTCGGCGGGGTAGGCATCGCCCCGGGCGGCAACATCAACTACGTCACCGGCGTAGCCGTCTTCGAAGCCACCCACGGCACTGCTCCCATCCATGCCGGGAAAGATAAGGCCAACCCATCCTCGCTGCTGCTCTCGGGTGAGATGATGCTGCGCTACATGGGCTGGAAGGAAGCTGCTGACAACGTCATCCGCGGGCTTGAGGCAGCCATCGGCGACAAGCAGGTCACCTACGATCTGGAGCGGCTGATGGAAGGCGCCACGCTGCGGCCAACCTCCGGTTTCGCCACAGCCGTGATCGAGCGAATGTAAGAACAGGTGAGGATGGATGCGCTGGCAGCGCATCCATCCTCACCCTTCGAATCAGACGTGCTGGTCAACAAGAATCGGGTTTCCATCCGGATCCAGGGCTATAAAACTGGCCGGTCCTGTGCCATCCTCATCCGCCTCGCTCATCAATATCACGCCCTGCGCCTTGAGCTCGCGTTGAAGGTCGCGCACATCCGTGAATGGCTCGACCTTCTGAGCGTTTTGGTCCCAACCTGGGTTGAAGGTCAGGATATTCTTTTCAAACATCCCCTGGAAAAGCCCGATCACATGCTCTCCGTTCTTGAGGATCAGCCAGTTTTGCGTGATATCCCCGCCGAAAACCTCAAAACCGAATTTCTCGTAAAAAGCCTGTGAAGCCCGGATATCCTTCACCGCCAAACTGATCGAAAAAGCGCCAAGTTGCATCATTTTTTTCCTTTCATAGACCAGATTAAGGCACGGCAATTAGCCTTTCCTGCTTTTCTCCATGCAAATCTCATAATGCACAGTTCAGTTTTAACTGGCAGTTAACTTGCGCCAGACATGCTCGCGCACGCCAAAATCGGCGTCGTTGAAGCCCAGCTTTTGATAAAGACTCCTGGCCATCCTGGATGACCAGATCCAGGTTTCGTATACCCCCTGTGACGTATTTCATTTGGAAGCTCCTGTATTCATTCGCTGGCAGGCATCGCCAACCCATTTTGCGTAATAGTATAATTTAGATATGAAAACACTTCAACAACTCCCTGTTTTGATTCTCGTCATACTACTGGTCCAGGCCTGTCTGCCCGGCAGTCCGACCCCAGATCCAACCGCCACTCCCTCGCTCGACCAGCAAGAAGCCATCCTGATCCTGGAACCCGGCCCCGGCTCACGGGTGACCAGCCCGCTGCGCGTGGCCGGGACGGCCGACCCTACCTTTGAACAGTCTCTTGTGGTAACGATTCTCAATGAAGAAGGTTTAACGCTGGCAACCACCTATACCCAAATCGAGGCGGAGCTCGGCCAACGCGGGCCATTCAACGTTGAGGTGCCCTTTGTCGTTGGCCAGGAGACGCAGGCTTTCATCCAGGTCTACGCGCTAAGCGCAAAGGACGGTGGCGTAACCCACCTTTCCTCGGCGGGCGTGACGCTCTTACCGGGCGGGACGGCCTCCATCCAGCCTGCGCCAGAGCGCCCCGAGCAGATCGCCCTGCTCTACCCGCAGATGGGCGCAGTTGTCAGCGGCGGAATTGCCCGCATTGAGGGCTTTGGCCTGGCGAGCTTCGAACAAACCCTGCTGGTGGAAGTCCTCGCTGAGGATGGCAGGGTGATCGCCTCTGCCCCGGTCACGGTCGCCGCACCCGACCTGGGCCAGCCCGGACCATTTGCTGTCAATTTACCTTATACCATCAGCGAGCCAACATCTGGCCGCATCCAGGTGCGCGACATCAGCCCGGCCCATGGTGGAAATACCCACCTGACCAGTATCGAGGTGCGGTTAGAGCCATAGGACGCTCCAATCCTAAGCGGTCCTGGATTTGTGCATGTATCTGGTCGAGCGCATACCACCCCAAATACACATCGCGATCCTCTAGCGGATGGACCCACCGGTTTCTATTTCCCGCCTGTGCGCTCGCAGCCGGCTGATCGAGCGGATTTAATTTACATCAGCCCATAATCGCGGCAGAAACCGCACTTTTCACTGCCTCGGACATCCGGTTGAGCAGATTAAGGGATTCCGCGGGAAGGTCTTCCCCATTCTTTAACTGCTTCACCTTTTTCCGGGCCAAAATCAGCTCATCTTTCGTAAACAGGTGATCCAGCATGTCACCCGCATCCAGCAGAACCAGCCGTGCCAGGATGCGCTCCCGGATGGGTTGTTGGTGCAGCAGAACAACGCGGACTTCTTCTTTGAGCAGGTACTTGGTTAGCGCCGGCCTTTGGCGTATCTCAGGCTGGTGGACCGGCCAATTGTAAGTGTTTCCGTCCTTAAGAAGCGCACCTTTGTTGATCAATGACTGCAGAATATCCTTCAGCAAGGATTTACCTTTTGCCCCAAGCAAAAATACCCACTGCTCAGGTTTTTTGGATTTCTGACTTTTCTGAATTTTTGCCAGGCTAAACCGCAACGTTTCATCATCAAACTGCGCCGGATCTGTGCAAGGAATAAGCCACCCATCCTGCAGTTTGATACCGCCGGCCTGAACCAACTCGATGAGGATTGCCCCGGCTAAGGCAAATGGCAGGCTGATCGAAGATGGAACCCGGACCGAGTCCTTCTTTTCCAAAAGCGAAAGCAGCAATATTTCTTCGGCCAGGGAAAACACGCCCGAATCTGGTACAGAGCGAGGTTCGTCAGATAACATAACTGCCGCTGCCGATAAACTGCTCGACCTCTGGCGTTGCAGCGACCAAGATCTGAAAAAGTTGGCCGGTAGTCCCTTGAACCAGGGTGAAGTGGAATGTTTTTTCCTTCTCCCGCTCGGCCAAAATAACCCGGACGGGCTCCACCACCATCCAACCCTGGTCAACGGCTGCCAGGAGCATGCGGAAGGAGACATTCACCCCGGCAGCCGGATGGATGGGCTGCTGAAGGCAGCACCATGGACTGTAAAGAGAGGACATTTCTTCAAGGACCATGTCAAACTCCTTACATTCCAGTATACTGACTGGATTTAATGCCGGGATAACAGGGGTTTAACATCTTGTAAAATAAGACGCCGGACCGGCATCAGCACTGCCGCGGGTCCCGCACCGTAAAGTGCAGCAGGCCCAGCCCAACGGCCGTGATCCCGGCTGTGATCCAGAATAGGCCGGTGAAGCCCAGCCACTCAGCCAACCCGCCGGCCAGGAGCGGTGAAAAGATGAAGACTACCCCACTGATGGTGTTATAAATGCCAATGTAGGCCGGGCGACGCTCAGGGGCGCTGAATTCCAGCGTGATCAGGTTGCCCAGGATATCCGCGGCAATAGACAGGCCCTTGAGTGCAAAGACAACATAGAACAACCACGGCGCATGGGCCAGG
This sequence comes from uncultured Anaerolineaceae bacterium, assembly GCA_964490575.1. Taxonomy (GTDB): domain Bacteria; phylum Chloroflexota; class Anaerolineae; order Anaerolineales; family Anaerolineaceae; genus DSYU01. Next base: position 9,781 of record CAZBDC010000098.1, read on the forward strand.
ATGGCAACCAGCAGCAGGATGACATTGGCCACGTTGGCAATGATTTGGAGGATCTTGTAGCCGCGCCGGTCAGCGATCCAGCCGCAAATCAGGTTGCCGATTGCCTGCCCGGCGTACATCGCCACCGGAAAAGTGACAATGAAGCTCTCCGGCAGCCCCCAGCGTTCTTTTGCCGCCACGGCCAGAAAGTTACCCGACATTCCCCCCAGATAAAGCACGGCCATGGCCACCAAGAAGCGGGTGTAATTTGCATCGCCCGCCAGCACAGTCGGGATCTTTTTAAAAAACGACCCAAAACTCTCTGTGCTGGCGTTCAGATTAACAGCCGGTTCGTGCACGCGGGTCAACCAGAACCAGGCCACCAGCCCGCTCAGCCCGGCCAGGCCAAACAGGAGAGCATAGCCGGTTGGAAAAACCCAGCGCCCAAGCACGCCGCGGCTTACCGCCGTGCCCAGCAGTGCCAGCCCAATCCCGGCTGCCCCGGCGATGCCCGACAGGCGACCGCGCTTATCCACAGGGATCACCCGCGCATACAATTCCTGCATCCCCACCGCGTTGAAGCCTCCGCCAAAGGTGTTCCAGGCCAGCAGCACAAAAAAGACGACCAGCGCTGCCGCCGGATTAGCCGGCGCCAGCAGCAGCATCGCGGGGCCTAACAGCAACAGCGGCAGCCTTTCAGCCAGAAGGACGCCCGGCACGAGCAGTGCTTTGATCCGCCGGAAGCGCGCCACCAGCGGCGCAGTGAAAAGCTGCGGCACCAGCCAGCCCGAGAAGCTGATCGTCATGATCAGGCCAACCAGCAGCTTGCTGTCCGACAGGTTGCTGATAAAAAGGGGCAGGATGACTCCCGAGCTGATTAAGCTGGTGCCAAAGGCCAGGAACCCATTATTGAGCAGGTGAGCAGTAAAGTTGCGCGGCAGGTAGCGCTGAACCTCGTCCGGCGCAGCGGCAGTGGGATGAGCGATATTGGTATCCATGATCAGGAATGATACCCGTCTTTGAGCGGTTTGTGTAACCAGTATTGACAAACCGCGCACTTACGATGTATTCACTTTGTACAATGTTTTAATTAAAACATTTGACCAACATTGTATAAACCTTTATAATTGCTTTTATACGATAACAAAAAAGAACAGGATAAATATCATGACGATCGAAATCAAACTGGCAGAAACAAAAAAACCGCTCGCACAATTTGTGCTTTCTCCCGACCTGGTAGACCCTTACCAGAGCCCGATCCAGTCAGCAGTGCGCACGATCCTTTCTGAAATTGGGGAGGACCCCGAGCGTGAAGGTCTGGTAAAAACCCCTGATCGGGTATCACGCATGTTCGATGAGCTAACCGCTGGATATCGCACCGACCCGGTTAAGTTGATCAACGGCGCGCTCTTCGACGTCGAATACGACGAACCGGTCCTGGTCAAGGATATCGAGTTCTACAGCATGTGCGAGCATCACATGCTGCCATTCTTCGGCAAAGCGCATGTCGCCTACATCCCGAACGGGAAAGTGATTGGGCTGAGCAAGATCCCGCGCATCGTTGAAATGTTTGCCCGCCGCCTGCAGGTACAGGAACGCATGACCGCTGAGATTGCTCACTTCCTGCAGGAAGCCGTTGACGCAAAGGGCGTGGCGGTTTTGGTTGAGGGATCACACATGTGCGGCATGATGCGCGGCGTAAAGAAATCCGAAGCCTCGATGACCACCACCGCTTACCTGGGTTCATATAAAGAGGACCGCCAGCTCCGAGCGGAGTTCCTGACCCAGGTCAATCGCGAGCGCGGCGATCGCTAAACGAGAAAAGTCATGTCACTGGAAGGCAAAAATATTCTGATTACAGGTGCTGGCGTGCGGCTGGGGCGTTCCCTGGCCCTGACCGCCGCCCAGGCCGGCGCAAATATTATCCTCCATTACGGCCGGTCGCAGGCGGGAGCAGCCCAGACTGCCCAGGAAATCTTTCGATCCGGCGGCCGGGCGGCGCTTATCCAGGCAGACCTGAATGACCCTGATCAGGTATCTGCCCTGGTTGAACGCTCCCAGGAATTCGGTGCATTGGATGCACTGGTCAATAACGCCTCCATATTCGAAAACCTGGACTGGCAGTCTACCAGACTGGAGGATTGGAACCGGCACCTGATGATCAACCTGACGGCACCGTTTTTACTCAGCCAGGCCTTTGCCCGGCAGCTTGCCCCGGACCGGCAGGGCCGGATCGTCAACCTGCTGGACTGGCGCTCACTCCGGCCCGGACCCGATCACCTGCCGTACACCGTCAGTAAAGTTGCTCTGGCCGGGCTGACTCGCTCTCTTGCCCAGGCATTTGCTCCTCGCATCCAGGTCAACGGCGTGGCATTGGGCGCGATTCTGCCGCCTGCCGACGGGGGTGACTGGTCAGAGGCCATCCGGGACGTACCGGCCGGGCGATGGGCAAACCTGAGCGAGGTAGACGATACGGTGCTGTTCCTGTTATCCGGCCCGGCCTACATCACCGGCGAAATTCTGCACCTGGATGGCGGACGGCACCTGGTCTGACCCGGGGAGGGATGAATGGACAAAGTTTACATCACAGATCTATCGGCGCGCGGTATTATCGGCCTGAACGACTGGGAACGGGAAAAGCCGCAGGAAATTCTAATTAATATTGTCATTTCGACCGACCTGCGCAAAGCCGGCCAGAGTGACGATATTTCAGATAGTGTTAACTACCGGACGATTGCGAAGAAAGTTCAGCGGCACGCTGAAACGGCCGCCCGACTCACCGTCGAAGCCCTGGCAGCAGACATCGCCCGGCTGTGCCTGGAAGAACCAGGTGTGCACAAGGCGCTCGTTCGTGTAGAAAAACCGGGCGCAGTACGCTTCTCACGCTCGGTCGGCGTCGAGATCGAGCGCACGCGCGAGGATTTTGCATGAATGCGGATAGGAACGTCGATCAGGCCTGCCTGCTGCTGGGCTCCAACATCGCCCCAGAACGAAACCTGCCCAGGGCCATAGACCTGCTCCGCCGCCACGTCGAGGTAGCCGGCGCTTCGCAGGTATGGGAGACACCGGCAGTAGGCTCGCCGGGGCCCAATTTCCTCAATGCGGCCGTCCTGGTGAGCACGGGCCTGGCGCCAGATCAATTACGCAACCAGGTCTTGCGCGCCATTGAGTCCGACCTCGGACGGGTGCGGACGGCTGACAAATACGCACCGCGCCCAATCGATATTGACATCGTTGCCTGGAATGGCCAGGTAACCGACCCCGATGTTTGGCGATACGCCCACGCAGCCGTGCCGGTATCCGAAGTGCTTCCCTGCGAATTCAACGAGGAACAGGGCGAAACGCTTTCACAGGTCGCGAACCGGCTGCGGCAGGAGGTTCCCATCCGCCTGGTCGAAAAGGGCTGAGTCGAGCACAGAGCAATTCCAGGTTTGAAAAGTCGTGTACAGGATGCAGACAGCCGTTTGCCTGTATAATGACAAAAAACCGCGGAGATGCTCCATCCATGAAAACGATCTTCATCCTGCTCGACTCGCTTAACCGGCACTACCTCCCGGCTTACGATGGCTGGGCAATCACTCCCAATATCGACCGGCTGGCAGCCCGCGGCACGGTCTTTGACAACCACTACAGCGGCAGTCTCCCGTGCATGCCGGCCCGGCGGGACATGCTGACCGGACGGCTCAACTTTATCGAAGCGCCGTGGGGGCCAATCGAGCCGTGGGACGACTGCGTGCCGGTGCTGCTTCGCGAGCAAAAGGGAATTTACAGCCACCTGATCACCGACCATTATCACTACTTCCACTCGGGCGGCGAGGCTTACCACACCCTCTTTGACAGTTGGGAGCTCGAACGCGGGCAGGAAGGCGATGTATGGCGCCCGCTGGTGCGCGAGCCGGAGCACCCGCTCACACGTGGCAAAGGCCAGGTACGCCGCGCTTATTGGGCCAACCGGGCCCTGATGGACGGTGAATCTGACGAGGCCTATTCGACCCCGCGCTGCTTCCAGCGCGCTATCGAATTCCTCGAGCTCAACCACGCCGAGGATAACTGGCATCTCCACCTGGAGCTCTTCGATCCGCACGAACCGTTCGACTGCCCCTCCCGCTACCTGGAGATGTACAACGACGCCTGGGATGGGCGCTACCTGTACAACTGGCCACAGTACGGGCGGATCGACAATGGGCTGGATGACGCGGCAGCCATTGCCCACGTGCGCCGGCGCTACTGCGGTTCGCTTACGATGGCCGATGCCTGGTTGGGACGCCTGCTGGATAAAATGGACGAATATGGGCTTTGGAATGACACCACCGTCATCCTGACCACCGACCACGGCCACCTGCTCGGCGAGCACGGCTACTGGGGGAAGAACCAGATGTTTGACTACAATGAGCTGGCCCACATCCCGCTGATCGCCTGCCGTCCAGGCGATGCGGGCGGGCGGCGGATCGAGCAGGGGTTGACAACCACCATCGACCTCGCGCCAACGATCCTGGGACTTCACGCCGCGCAGCCGGGCGAGTGGATGCGCGGGCAAAGCCTGCTGCACCTCCTCGACCGGGACGGACCGCACCACGCCGGGGTATTGTACGGCTACTTTGGCAAGGACATCAACCTGACCGATGGGCGTTATACCTACTGCCGCCAGCCGCTGGAAGGCTCGATAGCCTACCACCACACCGCCATGCCGCGCGCTTATGCCGACTTTCACCCGCGTGAAATGCTGGCCGGGGCAGAAACCGGGGTGTTTCTACCCCACGCGCGCGGCATTCCCCACTACCGCATGGCTATCCCCTCCCGCCGCCACCTGGATGCGCCCGAATTCAACCCGGTCTACGATGTGCAATCCGACCCGGGACAGACAAACCCGATCCATGATCCAGCCCTCGAAACACACCTGGCGGAACAGATGCGTGAGCTGATGAAGCAGCACGACGCGCCGGCGAATGAGTTCCACCGGGTCGGCCTGGGATAATCTCCCGCTTTCAGCCCCTCATGCCAGGCTTTTTTCCATGTTGTACCATCCTGGCGTCTGGAGATAGCCAAACTTGCGGTCGATAGCGATCATCGGCGCATTGAGTGTATTGTGGTTTGTACGAACAATGTTCACCCCCAATGCGGCCCGGGCATAGCGCAGCGCCAGCACTTTCACGGCCTGAGCCAGCTTGCGCCCGCGGTAGCGCCGGTCAACGCCGGTGAACAGGTTATAGGCATAATCTGCGCCGGCAAAACGAGTGATGGCGCTCATCCCGGCCCAGTTTCCTGTTGCGGTATCAATTGCAATGATCTGCCCGGCCGGGATATACCAGTCCGACTGGCACACGCTCTGTTGGAAATCTTCAAAGGAGGCCCAAGAATGGCTGCCATCCGACCCGGGCGTTTCAGCCGCCGCCGTGTCATTCAGTACATATAACTGGCGCTGGGCTGATTCGGTATTGCCCAGCGCCTCCATCGTCGTGAACCGGAAGCCCGCAGCTTCCAGCCGAGCGATCGTTGCATCGTACAGCCGGTCGTCGAACGCATCCAGGTCCAGTGCCATGCCAATTGAGTGAGTCCGCTCGGAAAAACCATGCTTAACAGCAAAGGCCAGACCCTCCGGACAGGTATCCCGAACCTCGATCACCAGCTTTTGGATCCCGGCTGCCAGGGCCGCCTGCTCCACAGCGGCGTACAACTGGCCGCCGGCCCCCTCCCTGCGCCTGTTTGACCGGACGATGACGTAGAAATAGGCTATTTTCGAGTCCACGCGACTGCGAGTAGCCCAGTTGAACCCCATCAATTCGCCCTGTTCGTCCTCGGCAGCCATCAAGCAGAAAATCCGCTCTTTGTGCTGTTCGTAATCTGTTTTGAGCCCCGGTTCTGTCGTCGGCCCGTCCTGCTCGCGCGTGAACAGCACAGCAAGCTGCCCAAAATCTCGTTCCGGTTCAATCGGACGTAACATAATGGTTTTCATCCGTGTCACCGCCTGATCAAGCGTGATCTCTACCAACCAGCGCCCCGCGGCCTCCACCCAGGTTACATCCAGGAACATCAAACTACAGGATCAACGCGGAACTTGTACAAAATCAAGTAACTGCTCAGCCCGAGTGGTAGAAGGCTTCTTCCCCCTGTGGCTGAGTAGTTACGAAATCAATTGTATTATAGGAAGTATTCCGGTCGGATACAAGCCACACTAAATAGTGCTGGTAAACAGGTGGCACTTCACCATCTGCCCGTCGATGTAAATATCCTCAGGGACGGTATTCTTACAAATCTCCATTACCCGCGGGCAGCGGGATGCGAACTTGCAACCGGCGCGAGTGAATTCTTCCGTCTCTGCCCGCGCCAGGACCACGCGCTCCGTCCATTTCAGGTCCGGGTCTGGTTCTGGGATCGAGGTCTTCAAGATCTGTGTGTAGGGGTGCTTGGGGCTGCCCAGCACTTGCTGGACTGTACCCAGTTCAACCACCCAACCGCGCAGCATGATCGCGATCCGGTCGGCGGCGTAATAGGCAGTTGCCAGGTCGTGAGTGATATAGATGATGCTGACTCCCTGCTTCTCTTTCAACTCGCGCAGCCCATTCACAATGGACATGCGCAGCGAGGCATCCAGCATCGAAACAGGCTCGTCTGTGATCAGCAGAGAGGGGTTGGTAATCAGCGCCCGGGCAATTGCCACGCGTTGCATTTGCCCGCCTGAAAGCTCATTCGGGTAGCGGCTCTTCACTTCACGCAGCGACAGCCCCACTGCCATCAGCGCATCATCGACCCGCGCATCGGCTTCTTCCCTGGTAGATGCGACGTTAAAGTTATACGCAGTCTCATACAGGTAGCTTTCGACCCTCTTCAGCGGGCTGAAGGCCGCGAATGGATCCTGAAACACCGGTTGAACTTCCTTCATAAACCATGACCGGCGTTCTTTCGGCGTGATACGGGTAATGTCACGATCCTTAAAGAAAAGTTGTCCCGAGGTCGGGAGCATCATTCCCAGGATCATATAAGCCAGGGTCGATTTTCCGCTGCCGCTTTCACCGGCAACCGCCAGAATCTCAGGCCGGTCGCTTTTTAACGCCAGTGTCACATGGTCGACCGCCGTAAAGTGGGTCGTCGACAGCCCCTTGCGAATGGTGAACTGCTTGGTCATCCCTTCCATACTGAGTAAGTTTTCACTGCTGCGAGTGTCCATTTTCACCTAATCCCTTTTTCCAAGGTCGTGTTCGCGATCCATCTTAGCTTTTTTGCGAGATAAGAAAACAGGCGGCCCGGTGATTCTCACTCACCTGCTCGAGCGGCGGCATTTCGGTTCGGCAGCGCGCCATGACGTATGGACAGCGGGGGTGGAACGTGCACCCCTCGGGGAGCTTATCGAGCGCCGGCGGCTTGCCCGGAATGCTGAGCCGTTCCGTCTTGTCATCGATCTTGGGCAGGCTTTGGATCAGGTGCTGGGTGTACGGATGCTTGGGATCTTTGAAAATGGTCCGCGTATCGGCTTCCTCAACAATCTGACCGGCATATAAAATCGCGATCCGGTCGCAGAAATTTGCGTGCACGCCCATATCGTGGGTGACGACGATCAGCGTATTCTTGATGCGCTCGCGGATATCGCTCAACAGCTGGATCACCCCACGCTGCACCACCACGTCCAGGGCAGTGGTCGGCTCGTCCGCCAGGATCAGCCTGGGCGAAAGGATGGTCCCCAGGGCAATCGTCACCCGCTGCCGCATCCCGCCCGACAGTTGGTGAGGGTACGAACCCAACACCTTATCTGGCAAGCCCAGTTCGTGCAGATAAGTCTTGACCATCTCATCCAAATCTTTCTTCGAGGCGTTCACATGCGCGCCGAGAAAATCGCGGAACGTATCGCGGATCAGGCGCACCGGGTTAAGCACGAACATCGAGCCTTGCGGCAGGTAAGAAATTTCCTTCCAGCGCATATCCCGCAGGCGTGCCTCGGACATGGTCAGCATATTCTCCCTGGTCTTACCAAAGTTGTACATCACCGTGCCCTCAACGACTGTCAGCGGTGGGGTGATCGTATTCAAAAGCACTTTCAGCAGGGTGCTCTTACCGCAGCCCGATTCGCCGGCCAGACCGTATACTTCATTTTCACGCACAGCGATCGTGACCCCGTTGACTGCCTTCACCGTCCGCTGGATTCCGTAGGCGTGGGTGATATAGTAAGCTTTCAGGTTGTTGGTCTCTAATATGTTTCCCATGGTTTACCCCTTTACGGTCAGCCGCGCCAGGCGGGAACGGGGATCCAGGTACGTGCTGATCCCCACAGACATCATGTAAAGGCCAAGCACCAGGATAACGGCCGTGACCACCGGGACCGCCAGGATCCAGTAACGCCCGGCGAGCAGCGCACCGTAAAAATTGCCCCAGTAAATCATCGTGCCGATGCTCGGCGTGCTCATCGCGCTCAAACCAAGCGATGACAGCGTGACTTCAAAACCAATCGCGAATAAGATACCGCTGACCATGTCTGCCAGAAGATAGGGAATGATGAAGGGCAAATGCTCGCGGAATACGATTTTCCAGGTATTCATTCCTGAAAAGGCAGCGGTGTTGGTGAACTCGCGCTCGCGCAGGCTCAATACCTGGGCGCGGTAGCGCTTGGAGGGCCAGGCCCAGTCGAGCAGCCCAATCAAAAGGCCCAACCCGGTCATGGTCAATTGCCCCCGGATGAGCGCCGCGATCAGGATCAGCAAGGGCAGGCGGGGAATGACGATGAAGCTGTCAACAACTGCCGATAACACCCGATCCACCGCTCCGCCCAGGTAGCCTGAGATCAGCCCCAGCGGCACGGCGATCGTGCGGCCGATGAGGACCGCCAGCCCACCTACCAGCAGCGTATTGCGGATGGCGAAAGTCATCATCCAAAAGACGTCCTGCCCGGTAGAGGTAGTGCCCAGGATATACTCCGCGGAGGGCGGGCGGTTGGTGGGAACAACACGCATGCGGTCCGGGGCATAAGGTGAGAAAAATGACAACACCACCATCACCAGGATGACGATAAAGATAATTCCCCCGTAACGGAAAGAGGGGCTGTACTTGAATAAGTCGCGGATGATTACCATGATTTCATCACCTCTCTCCCGCCTAGCGGTAGCGAACGCGCGGATCAAATAACGGGTAGGCAAGATCTACAAGCAGTGACATGGTCGCAATGCCGATAATCGAGAACAGGGTGACGCCCATGATGAGGTTGTAGTCGCCGGCATTGATCCCACTGTAAAGGGTATAGCCGATGCCCGGGTAGCTAAAGACCACCTCGGTGATCAGCGCCCCTTCAAAAATTCCACCGATCGAAAGCGCAAGGTCGTTGATGTGGGGAAGCATCGTATTGCGGATCACATAGGAGAACAAGATCTTCCGGCGCGGCAGCGCAGCGGTCTCGGCATACTGCACATAGCTACTGTTGGTTTCCGTGAAGGCCAGCGCTTTGGCCATGATAAAACGGAAAGCCGTCCCGCCAATAACAATCGAGAGTGCAGGTAGGAAACTGTGGTGCAGAATGCTGCCGATGTATTTCAACGTGAATCCCGGCGTGCCGGTTGCGCCGCCAACCAGGGGAAAGATCGGCCAGCGGTAGGTGAACAGCATCAGCAGCACAAAAGCCAGGATAAAGTAAGGTACCGGGTATACAAAGATCAGGCCTTTTTCGAGGATCTGCGACCACCAGGCCTTTGGATAATAACCTGCCAGCGAGCCCAAGAATACCCCCAGCAGCCAGGAAATGAGGGTACAAGTCAGCAGCAAACCGGCCGTCCAACCGATACTGTTGCCGAGCATCTGGCTTACCGGAGTTGGAAAGGCCATGAAGCTGGGTCCCAGGTCGCCCTTGATGACCCGTGACAGGTATGCAATATACTGCTCAAAAATGGTGCCCTTCACTCCATAAAGATCTTCGAGTGAAGCACGCATCATGATTACCGCATCCGGGTCCATCGTCTGGAAGGTTTGGGCTCGGGCAAGCGCCTGGTCGACCGGGTTGACCGGCGAGAGCCTGGGGATCAAGAAGGTAATCGTTACCCCGACGAAGATTACCACCACCCACTGCAAAATTCTGGGCAAGATATATTCTTTAAGGAGGCTCATGAGCGTGTCGCCTAGATCGGAAGAGCGTCGTGTAGGGAAAGAGTGTAGGATAGGGTGTTG
>CAZBDC010000099.1:0-19843 GCA_964490575.1 uncultured Anaerolineaceae bacterium
CGCGATGGAATCTCGTGACTGGAGTTCAGACGTGTGCTCTTCCGATCTTCAGGCTGTTTAGGAACGCCTGGAGCTGGATCATGCCATTATGCATGAACATCGCCGGCCCCAGCTCCGACTGGCCAATCGCGGCCTGGGGTGGGTGGCGGTAGTGGCGGACAACCATGAACAGGTTGGCATATTGCCCGGCATGCATGTAGGGGGCCGTCTGGGCGATGTTGCGCAGGGTGGGGGGCTTAAATGCGCCGGCGAACGCTTCATCATTGTCTACCAGCCCTTCCAGTTTGGCGCAATCCTCCGGCACTGCATCGCTATATGGACCAAGGCAGTTGAACTCGTCCGCCAGGACCTTCGCTATCGCCAGCTGGCGCCCGGCGTCGGGGGGCGTATCGGGGCGGGGAGGGACGCCTGTGTTGTGGAAGGTGTCGCTGGTGAACAGCGGCCCGTTGTGACACTTGATGCAGCCCCCATCCCCGATGAAGAGGCGCAGGCCGTTTACCTCATCGGTGGTCAGTGTCGCTTCCATTGTCTCCCGATCGCCTTCCAGGAGCGCTTCCACATAGGTGTCAAAGCGGGAAGGCCCAGGCAGGATCAGCCTTTCGTAAGCGGCGATTGCCTTGCCCATGTTGGCAAAGATCCGGCTCACTGCATCGCGGTCCTCCGGGCTCATGGCTTCCCAGGCGGCCTGGGCCTGGGCATCTCCAAAAGGCCCTGCGCTGGCAGGGAAGCGGGCCGGGTCTGACAGGTCAGGCAGCGGGCCGAAGATGGCTTCGTATTCCTCCCGGTAATGCTGGTCGATCAGGTGCGCGTACTGGACGCGGGTGCCCCCATGTTCGACCGCGTTTTCTAGCGGGCCAAGCGCCTGGGCCCACTGGCTGTCTGCGCGCCCATCCCAGAAGAACCACTGGCTGTAGGCTGTGCCGACAACCGTCATTGTCTTGCGCGAAGCCACGCCCACCCCAATGCCCAGCGGCCTGCCATCATTGAAATTTACGGTCGGGATGTGGCAGGTAGCGCAGGCCACCAGCCCATTGCTGCTGAAGCGTGGATCAAAGAACAGTTTATGCCCCAGGGAAGCCGCGCGCGGGTCATCGGCATAGCGGTTGGATGGGTCCTGCGGCAGCGGCGGGAGGCTGCCGATCCACAGGGAGCGCAGCGTTTCAGTTTCTTCTGCCGTCCACTCGTGCGATACCGTCGTGCTCTGGTTTGCCATCGCGCCTTGCCCCATCCCCCCCTGGCCCATCCTGCCCATCCCGCCTTGCCCCATTCCCCCTTGTCCCATCCCTTCCATTGGCCCATGCTGCATCATTTCTTCTTGCTGCTGTGGGGTCTCTTCGGGTTTGGGCCAGACCAGGTAGATAGCCAGCCCCAGGATTGGTACGAGGACGAGTGCTGCAAGCCAGATTTTGGTTTTCATGGTTCCCTCCCCATTCAGAAACGGACTAATTTAATTATAGAAGGATTCTGAGCGAAGAATATCAGAAACCTGACAAAGAATCAAACCCTCCCTTCCCCGGTGGAAAGAGGAAGGGAGGGCAAAGAGACTGGATTGGCCGGCGCCAGGCCGGGTGGTCACCAATAGACGGAATTATTGGGCCGTGAAAGTGGTTGTGCCTGTCCCGGAAATATAGCCCGTCTTGGTTGCCGTGGACGTGATCGTGTATGTCCCGGTCCCATACTTGCGGGTATCGACCTTCCAACTGGTTGCGCAGGTTCCAGCCGTGGTGGTCGTGCAGGTCTTCGAAATTACGGTTCCCTTAGGCGTCGCAATTTTGACGCTTACCGCTGCGCTGGCAACTGCCGCATTGTTTTGATCCTTCACCGTATTAGTGATATAAACGGTCTGGCGGGTAGTGTAGGCGGCTTTGTCGGTTGTGACGGTGACCACGAGCGTCGGCGTGGGCGGCGGATTCTGCAAGTACTCAATTGCATCCGCAGCCTGGACCAGCCCGTATCCGTACGAAGTATCGCGGCCGGCCGTGCCCAGGTCGAGCGCGGTGGCGGTCAGCGCGTTGCGAATTTGCTGGTTCGTCAGGGCGGTGTTGGCGCTCCAGACCAGGGCGGCCACGGCTGAGACGTGCGGTGTGGCCATGGATGTGCCATCGTAATATTCGTAGCCGCTGGCCGGTTGGGTAACGGTGCTGCTGACTGCGCCAACAGTTCCGAGCTTGTTGGCCACCAGGTACTGCCCATCTTCCTGGCTAAGCGAGATAGCCGGAATGGAAGAGGTATTCCCTTCCCCGAGCGTGCCCAGGAAATTGCCGGGGACATTGTTGTAGAGGATCGCCGCTACGCCGCCGCCATTCTGCACGCTCATAACCTTGGTATAGAAGTCGTACGTGCCGCGCTCGCATAGGACAACTTTGCCGGACCATGCGCCGGCCGAGCCGCACAGGCCGCCGTTGACCAGCGCGCCGGAAGCTGCTCCGCGCGCGGCGTATTCGACATGGTTTCCGATGTAAGTGACACCGTCGACCGTTAACGTATTATCTTCAATATAAGGAACCGTGCTCAACACGCTGACACCTGGCCCTGCCAGCTCGACATCCGCGTTCTTCTGGGAGAAGTCGGCCACTATAGCGGCCTCATCAATGGCTGCCACTGAGACAACCGAAGCGTACCCGGCCGGGTAGCTGGTGGCTGTGGTGCCATCGTTCCCTGCCGCGGCGATCGGGAGAATTCCGGCGTTGTACAGGTTGGTGAAGGTGGTGTTCTCCAGTGTGGAGGAAGACCCCCCACCCAGGCTCATGCTGATGATATTGGCGCCGGCGCTGGCGCAGCGATTAGCGGCGTCGACCAGGGTGGAAGAATAGGCCCAGGCCCCATCATCGCCGAAGACGCGCACCATGTAAACCTGCACCGTGCCGGGGGTGACCCCAACGACGCCGAGGGCGTTGTTCATGGCAGCGATCGTGCCGCTGACGTGCGTGCCGTGCCCGGATCCGTCAACATTCCACGGGAGATTGCCGTTATAGCCGGAAACATTCAGCCCCTGAAAATCTTCATGGCCGGTGTAAATGCCCGAGTCGATGATGCAGACCTTGCGGTTTGCGCCGGTTGGCGCGCCCGAATCCACAACCCCGTCACGGTTGGCGTCCCACACGTCGCGCGCCTGGACCATGTCGATGCCGTAAGGTACTACCTGTCCGGTCAACGTCACCTGTGACGCGGCCTGCACCGGGCTTTGCTCGACGCCGATGGGGAAGCGCAGCGCATCCTCTTCAATCAGAACCACATTTGGATTGCGGCGGATACCGTCCAGCGCCTGGGCCGGCAGGCTGACTGCAAAGGCATTCAGTTCTTCAAAGGTGTAATGAAATTCGGCGCCGCTGGCATTGAGGGCATTCTCTACCGCGGCTTTTCCGCCTGGCTGGAACTGCACCCATACCCGCACTTTCCCATCTTCGCTTGCACTGACGCCTGGCGAGGCGGCTGAAAATGCCAGGACCAATACCAAAACAGATAACACCAGGTGAAGCAAAACTCTTCCCTTCATCGTCTCTCCCTATTCTGTTAATAAGATGGATTTGGATGGAACCTTGCTTAAAAATCCTGGGCCCAGGATATGAAGGATACTGTAACATAAAACTTCCTGTTTTACAATAACGACTTTAAAAAATGAGCGGCCCAATTGATTTGTTTTGAGGCCTTTTGGGAAACAGGGGAAAAATTAATCTGGACTTATTTACTAAAAATACTTGACAAATTTGCAAACAATGCAATAATTAATAATTGATTTGTATAAGTTGTCCATTTATTCTCATCTGGACCTGGGGGTGTAGTTGGTCTCCTGTAGAGCGTGCACCTGGGAGATGGGGCGTTTTTTAGCGTTGAGGCGGCGGATCCTTGTCTGATATTTTAATTTTTTGTCCAAACTGTCATCACTTCATTGGGGTGCGCGCCCGATGTGATGCCTGCCATTGGATACGATCGCCTGGCGTTTTGGGCGCCGTGGGCCGGCTGTGTTGGGAAGCGCAGATTTTTGAAGCGGCTGACCCGGCCGATTCCTCCATTTTTCTCACGCAGATCACTTCTTGCCAGGGCCGGCTGGTGATCCCGGCTGAAGATGGGTGTATCGCCGTGCTGGATCCGGACACCGGACAGAGGATCTGGATGCGCAGCCTGCACCCCGACGGGAAGTTGCGCGTACAGGCTGCGCCGGCCTGGATGGATCAGCTTTTATTGGGTGGGCAAAACCTGGCTGCTTTGCCTTCTTACGATTGCAAACTGGCGGCCTGGGACGCGGGCACGGGCGAGGAAATATGGCAGTGGCCGACCAGCGCCGATAATCTCTCAATTCCCTGGATTGACAAGGATACGGTCTACTTTGCTTCTTCTGAGCCAAAGGTATATGCTATCGATCTAATCGAGCGCCGGCTGCGTTGGTCGGCTGTCTCGCACAATTGGTCTCCCGAGCCGCCGGTCCTGGTGGATGATAAGGTGATTGTGCCATCGCGCGGGCCTTTTGTGGCCGCTTACCGGGTTGGTGATGGCCAGAATCTTTGGACATTTGCGGCGGACGATCCGGAGAGCGAACTGCTCCACCACCGCCCGGCGATCTCCAACGGCATGGCTTTGCTGAGCGGCTGGGGAAAACGCCTGTATGCAGTCGATCTGGAAAATGGGAATTTGCGCTGGCGGTTCTCTGCAAAACGTGGCATCACGGTCCCGCCGGTCGCGGCTGGAGACAAAGTCCTGGTGGCTGTCAAAGACATCCGTGAGGCGGATGATGAGGTGAAACCCAGCTATGGCCTGTATGCCCTGGATAGTAGTTCTGGAGAAATCGTTTGGAAGTTCCAAACCGACCGTCATATTTACAGCCTGCCGGTGGTTGTTGAAGATGTAGTGATGTTCGGCGGGGATGATAAGCGCTTCCACGTGCTCGACCTGGACAGTGGGAGTGAGGTCTGGCAGTTCGGCGGCGACGAGAAAATGCGGGTGAGTCCCCATATCTTGGGCGAGCGCGTATATGTGGGCCAGCGCGATGGCAGAATCATCTGCCTGCAGTGGAAAGAAATTCAACCTGTCCAACAGGATCCTGAAGACCTGCTTTCAAGAGGCCAGGAGCTTGATGCGGCTGCGGCGTATGCCCTGGCAGGCCAGTATGAGAAAGGCGCGCGCCTGTATGCGCAACATGGCTTGCTGGAACAGGCTGCCGCGCTGTTCCGCGAGGCAGGTTTGCTGTCGGACGCGGCGGATATGTATGTCCAGCTAAACGATCTGGCATCGGCTCTGGCGCTCCACCGGCAGGCCGGCGATCGAGCTGGGGAGGCGGCTGTTTTAAGCCGGCTCGGCAGCTACGGCGAAGCGGCGCCGATTTTTGAAGAAATCGGTGATTTGAATCTGGCTGTGCAGGAATATCTTAAGGCCGGCCGGGGTGGGTATGCAGCGATGCTGCTAAGAAAAAACGGACGCCTGGAAGAGGCCGCTGAGCTTTTCGGTCTCGTAAACCAGGAAGATCAGGCGGCCGAAGTCCTGGTGGAAAGTGCGCGCTTTGCCGATGCCGCGGAAGTTTACCTGCGGTTGGGAAAGCCCGAGGTGGCCGCCAATGTTCTGGCGCAAGGCGGCCTGCTGGCGCGAGCCGCCGGGATTAACGAGCAAATTGGCCAGCTGAAGCTGGCAGGCGAGCAGTTTGAGCAAAGCGGGCAAATCCCGGAGGCGCTGCGCCTGTACGAAATGATCGAAGACTGGAATCGGGTAGCAGCCCTGGCCGAACAGTCGAACGACCTGCCTCGGGCAGCCGCTGCGTTGGACCGCCTGGGTCAATGGGAGCAGGCTGCAGTGCTGTACCAGCGCGCGGGCCACTCCGAACAGGCGCTGGAACTGTACCTGTCGCACGGCCGGTGGGAAAAAGCCGCTGCCCTGGCAGGTGAGTTGGGCCGGTGGGCGCAGCAGGCCCGCGCCTTCGGGCAGATGGGACTGATCACCCAGGCAGGGGAAGCCTTTGAGAAAGCCGCCCTGGCGCTTTATGCGCAAGATCCCCAGGCAGAGCAGCAAATTGCCGACCTGTACGAAGAGGCAGCCAGATATTTCGCCGAGGATGACGATTGGACTCGCCAGGCAGCCTGTTACCAGAAGGTTTGCCAGTATCGCCGGTGGCCCAATCTCAAGGTCCAGTTTGAGCCAGATACGCAGTTTTACCAGCGGGAGTACAGCCTGATTTCTCTGGAGGTTCTAAACATCGGTTTCAGTCTGGCTAAGAATATCCAGGTCGCAAGTGTCAGCCAGAAGTTCCAGATTGACGAAAACGAGTCGGAGGTCAGTGTGCGTATTCTGGGCGTACAGCAAGATCGGAAGCTGCGCCTGTCGCTGCAACCCCGGCCTGATGTCCTGGGTCAGGTGCTGCTGCGCGTCACCTTGACTTATGAGGACCGCGGCGGCGGCGCGCACCAGGCAACCTTCGAGCAGCCCGTAAAGGTGTTCGGGCGTGATGAGAAGGTCGTCCTGGGCGCAATTACGCCCCGTGAGACGGGTCCGACCTGGGACTCGATCTGGGATGTCCGCATCCGGGAAGAAATGATCCGGCTGGCGCGCGGGCTGGTGGAGTATTTCAACGATGAGGAGATCCAGGATTTATGCTTTGCTTACCTACATGTTGAGTACGAGGACCTGCGCGGTGAAACCAGGAGCAGCCGCGCCCGCGAGTTGGTTTTACTGATGAGCCGGCACGGCCGGTTGGAAGAGCTGAAAGAGGCGCTTCGGCTGCTCCGGCCTCATGTAAGCTGGTAGTGAATTGACGATAAGTCTCCCGTAAGAACAGACAGCCGCAGACCGGTATTTGCCTGGCCCGCTTGATCGTGGGAACCCGGCCTGTCCTTACAGATCCAGGTGCGGTCGCTCGGCCCGGATGGCCGCCACCAGTTCTTCCATCCGTCCCCGGCTCTGGAAGAACTGGATCATGGCGCGGGCCTTGGCAGGTTTGACCGCGCCGCGCAGCTGTTCCCATTCTACATTGAGGGTAAAGCACAGGCCTTCCAGGTCTTCCATGG
This sequence comes from uncultured Anaerolineaceae bacterium, assembly GCA_964490575.1. Classification (GTDB taxonomy): domain Bacteria; phylum Chloroflexota; class Anaerolineae; order Anaerolineales; family Anaerolineaceae; genus DSYU01. The sequence goes on from CAZBDC010000099.1 coordinate 6,990, forward strand.
TAAACGCCTCGCCGCTCAGGACCTGGTAAAGCCTGACCTGGTCGACCGGGCGAGCGGCGCTGACCGTGACCTGGGCGGGGGAGGCCGGCGCGGTCCACAGCAGACCACTTTTCAGGCTCATCAACAGCACCGGGGCGTGTTCGTCGGGCCGTCCCATGATCGACCGGCGCGCCACTGCGACGGCCCGGTCGATCATCCCATCTTTCAACAACTCGCGGAAAAGGGGGGGCAGGAACAGGTTAGCGGTGGTGAAAGATAAAGCGCTCTGCATGGCAATTACCGCCGGGATGCCAATTTCGACCAGGCGCGGGGCGAGCGAGCCCACGAACGCGCCGCCGTCATTTCCGGCGCTTTCGCACATCACCAGCACAGACAGGCGCGGCAGGGTAAGCGTCCCGGCCAGCCGTTTTGCCAGGTCCTCGGCCGGAACACGCGCTGCCTGCCCGTCCTCATCCTCCAATATCAGCCAGCCCTCGTTCTTGATCACTTTGCCGTGGCAGACCAGGTAGAGCACGGCGTGCCCGGGCACGCCGGAGACCAGCCGGTCGAGCGTGCAGGGTTTGCCATCTTCGCCGGGCAGCCAATCGATTTCCAGGCCGGACAGCCCAGCCCGGGCGCGTTCCTTTTCATGGGCGATATCTAAAGGCGCCATGCCGTAGCTGGCCAGGTTGGCCGGGTTCGCGATTGCTGCCAGCGCGCGCAGCGCCGCTTTGGGCGCTGGTGGCATGGCGCTGGCGCCCACCGCCAGGTAGCGCGAAAAAAGGATATCTTCGCGGGTGCATAACCGTTCATCGCGCCCGGGCAGGTGCAACAGCTCCCAGCGCAGCCCTTGCAGCATTTCCGCGCCTGCCCCGAGCGCCAGACGCAGTCGCACCTGGGTGCGTTGCGCGCTGGCCATCCCCCGCGCAGTCGCCAGCGCTTCTCGGATTCCGCCGGGGGCAAATACCATCTCGGTCAGCGCCGCGCCGTATGGGTCTGGCTGCAAGAGCAGCGAGGCCAGGCGCTTGAGGTCGAACGCCAGCGGATAAGGGCCGGCGTGGGTCGCACTATCCGCGCCGTGATCGATGGTGACTTCTGCCAGGTAGGTCCCGGAAAAGCCTCGCACCGCCAGCTCAAAGTCTACCAACACTTGCGCCATCCTATGCTTCCTGCCCGGCCACCTGTTTTGAGTGGCGCGCTGCCAGGACCACCAGGACCGCGCCGGTGATGTACAGGCTGATGTTCAGCAGGAACGGCAGCACGCGGTTGGCCTCAGACAGCTCACCGGCGATCCAGCCAAACGGGGTGGTGAAGATAATCACGACCAGGAATAAAAGGGCGATGATGCGCGCCCGTTCCTGCGGGTCGACCGTCACCACGATCATGCGGTCCATTTGAGTGCTGACCACGGCGTAGCTGCACGCTTCCAGCAGGGTGCTGAACAACAACGGCAGGTAGGCTCTCTCTGGGATGATGATGATGATCACCTGTCCGATGGCAAGCAGCAAAAAACCGACCAGCATGGGGTTGCGGAAATGCATCTCGCGGATGGCTGGCATCGCCACAAAGAAGAATACCAGCATGAAGATCGAGCGGGCGGTCGAGTAAAGCGCCAGGCTGCTTTCTGGGACGTTTAACTTCTGGGTCACCAGGATTGACCAGAAGGTGTTGTTGATCATGGTGGCGGTACCCATGGCCAGCAGGATCCCCAGCGTGTAGAGCGTGCTTTTTGAGTGCAGCAGGTGTTTGATCACTTCGCCATAACCGCTCAGAAGCGCGAACAGGCTCTGGTAACGGGTTTCTTCCATGCGGACTTTGCCCTGGCGAGTCTCGGTTGAGAAAACGTACAGCACCAGGAATTTGACTGTCATCATAATAAAAGCGAAGATGTACAACCCGCGCATAGTTGGCACCAGGCTGAAGCGGTTGATCAGCAGCCCGGCGATCGGCGCGAAGAAAGCCACCAGCAGACCCGAGATATAAACCCATGAGTAGATATCCATTAATTCATCCGGGTCGGCGTCTTCCACCAGCAGGCAGCTCCACGAGGTGTGGGTAATGCGCCAGGCCCCGTTGAAGATGGCGGCTGCCACAAAGTAGCGGAAGTCCTGGGCGATCGCCCAGATCAGGGTAGGCACCGACCACGCGATAAAATCGAAGATGAGGGTGGTTTTGCGCCGGCCCAGCTTGTCGGTGATTGGGCCGCTCAACAGCGCGCTCAGGATCTGCACAGCCAGGCCGATGCTGATGATCAGGCCGATCTGGCTGTCTTTCAGCCCCAATGCCAGCATGTACACGGAAACGTAAGGCGCGTAGAGGTTGTAGGGGATGCCCCACAGCGGCTCGGTCAGGACAGACGCCTTGGGATTACCGCGCAGGTTGAACAGAGTCTTGATCAGGGGGTGCTGCTTTAACAACATGGGCTGCTCGCAAGAGGATTGTCACCGGGAAAACGATCGGACCATTTTAGAGGCCCAAGTAAACCGGTCTATCCAATTGTAAGCGCATTGCCCCACTTCCGCCAGTCACGGCAGCTTACCTGCCCGGCAGCGGCAGGCAGCTACATCCGCTTGAGGTATTCGCGGATCATCAGGGCAGCCGTGGCGCCTTCGCCAACCGCCGCGGCCGCCTGTTTGGTCGACCCGGCCCGCACGTCGCCCGCAGCAAACAGGCCCGGCACAGAGGTCATCAGCGTCTGGTCGGTCACCACAAAACCATGCGGGTCGGTTTCAACCAGGCCTTTGACCGCGTCGCTGTTGGGGGAGAGCCCGATAAAGACGAACACGCCATCATAATTCCATTCCTTGGCCTGGCCGGTGGCCCGGTCCTGGACCAGGATGGCTTCCAGCTTCCGTTTGCCGCGCAGTTCCATGATGGCATGGTTGGTGATCACCTGCATGTTGGGTGTGGCCGCCACCATGTCCTGCAGGACTTTACTGGCTTTCACTTCGGGCAGGAATTCGACGATGTCAACCTGGCGGGCATATTTGGTCAGGAAAATGCCTTCTTCGAAGCCGCTGTTCCCACCCCCAACGACCAGCACCTTTTTGTCACGGTAAAACGGCCCGTCGCAGGTGGCGCAGAAGTGGACGCTGCTGCCCAGCAACCGCTCCTCGCCGGGAACATTTAACCGCCGGTAACGCGCGCCGGTGGCCAGCAAGACGGCTTTGGCGCCGTATTCGGTTTCAGTGCTGGTGTTGACGCACAGGTAGGGTTTTTGTTGGACGATATGGGTCACATCGCTGGCCTGCAGGATTTCCGCCCCAAAACGGAGCGCCTGGCGGGTCAGGCGCTCAGAAAATTCGGCGCCCGAGATGCCCTGGTCAAACCCGGGGAAGTTGTCCATCCGTTGAGTGCCGCCGACCTGGCCGCCCATCCCGGCCTTCTCGATCACCAGCGTATCCATGCCCTCGCGGCTGGCGTACAGCGCGGCAGTCAGGCCGGCCGGCCCGCCGCCGATGACGACCAGGTCGTAAAATTGACGCTGCGCGCGGGTGCGCAGGCCCAGTTTTTCGGCCAGTTGGGCATTGCTTGGCTCGACCAGGATGCTGCCATCCGGGAAAACAATGGTTGGGACGATGCGCTTGCCCTGGTTGATTTTTTCGACAAAGGCCATGGCTTCAGCGTTTTCTTCGATATCGATATTGACGTAAGCCAGTCGCTGCTCGCCAAAGAATTTCTTGGCCCGTTTGCAATCGGGGCACCAGGTAGTGCTGTAAACAAGGATGGGTTGGCTCTCTATAGTCTCTGTCATGTAGTATCCCGTCGATCCGGTCGAATAATTCTGGCGCACAGCCCCCGAAATTTTATTTCAAGCCGAACAGGCCGCGCAGGCTTTCTTCCACGTCAACGATCCACATGGAAAAGTCACTCCCCGCCGCAACCTGGGTGATCATGGTCAGCCGGCCGCTGGCCAGCAAAACGCCCATTACGATCAGCAGAAGCCCGCTCAACAGGCTGGTGGTATGCAGGAAAAACTCGCGGCCAAAAATCTTCACCGTGAACCCTTTGCCGCGCAGGAACTGCCAGAAACGGGTGCCGGTGCCGAGGCGGCTGAAGAAGGTTGCGATCAGGATCAGCGGGAGGCCGAGCCCAAGCGCGTAAATAAAGGCCAGGAAAGCTCCTTGCAGGATCCCCGCGCCCTGGGTGGCCAACAGGGTCAGGATGGCCCCCAGGATGGGGCCCACGCAGGCTGACCAGCCCAACGAGAAGGTCGCCCCATAGACATAGGAACCAATAATGGTGGCTTCCGGGCGGTTTTGGAACTGGACCCCGGTGAAGCCAAATCCCAGCAGGCTCATGATCCCGAACGCAATGACGATCACCCCCCCGACCAAGGTCAAAATCTGTAAGTTTTGGAAAAGGAACAGGCTCAGCGCCGTGGCGGTTGCGCCTAAGACGGTCATGGTGGTCGCCAGGCCCAGGAAGAAAGCGATCGTCATGACCACCACGTTGCTCTTGCTGGCCTGAAAGCTGAACGCGAAATAGGCCGGCAGGAGCGGCAGCGTGCAGGGCGAGAGGAAGCTCAACACGCCGGCAAGAAAAGCAGCCGGGATGAGCACCAGCCCGCCGGTTTGCCAGGCCGCTGCCGTCGTTTGCCCGCTGCTGGCTACCAGCAGGATGAGCACCAGCACCAGCCCGCCTAGGATGATACCCAGGGCAGTCCAGTTCCGGCTGGAGGTTTTGGCGGGGGTTTCTGCGTTCATCTTTTGCATTTGGAGCACCTCCTTTGCGCTTTCCGACCTGATAATTGATCATTTCCATCTATTAGATGAAATATTTGTCAAAATATTACATGATGATCTTAAGCTTTTGCTAAGAATCTGTGTGTCAATTTGGGCGCCAGGCGCTTCGAGCCAGGCAATCAGCCTCCCTCAGGAACTGCCCTGGCCGGTCTTGCGCCCAAAGGCGAAAATGGCGGCTTTAAAAAGCCCCGGCGAAAGCTTCTGGTGCAGCACACCCAGCGCATAGGCCGCCGCAGAGAAGGAAAGGTAGGATGGCTCCGCTTCGTAGCCGAGCACGGCTGCTTCAAACCCGTGCTGCCGCAGCGCCCGGCGCACTGCCGGGAGGGTGTTGCAGCGGTAGAAAGTCGGAAAAATGTCTTCTTCCGCCAACCCCGGCTTGGCCTTTGCCAGCACCCGGGCATGGCTACGGTTCGGGACCAGGCGCGACAGCAGCGCGATGTAATTGAGCGCGTTGGGCGTGCGGATGCATACCACTCCTCCCGGGCGAAGCGCCCGCCGCGCCTCGCCAAAGAATGCGGCCGGTTCGGGCAGGTGCTCCAGGACGTTGTCGCATAGGATCAGGTCGACCGATTCATTTTCTAACGGCCAGTGCGGTCCATCCAGGCGGTGGAATGCATCCAGGAAGGGATTCTCCCCCGCGGCGGGGTTGGCGTCCAGGCCGATGACCCGGGCCACTTTGCCCTTAAAGATCCGCAGATCGCGGCGGAAAGGGACCGGATCGCCGGCATAAGCCCCGCGCCCGCAGCCGAAATCCACCACCACCGACTGCGGATTGGCCAGGGCCTGCACCCGGGTGTAGAATGCCACCGTACCGTCTACGCGGGTGAACCCGCCAAAACTGCTTTCGGGGTAAAAGGCGTTCATTGCCATGCAGGCTGCCGGTGTGTTGGCAAGTTTCCTATTGTCCGGCCAGATCCAGCAGCAGGATCCAGCCGTTCACCGTGCGTGTTTCGCCAACGTATTCGATAAAGACACACTCGCGGTTGAAGTTATCCCAGCGTCTTTCGACGGGCATAAAGCGGACGATGGCGCCCTCCGGGATGCGCGAGATGGCGTCAAAGGTTTCATAGCAGCCGTTGCGCACCCATACGATCCTGGCGGTGGTTCCCGTCAGCGGCGTGGGGGTGATGGTAGGAGGATCGGTTGGCCTGGGCGTCGGCGTGCTGGATGGCATAGGCGTCGGCGTGCGAGTGGCGGTGGCGGTGGGTGTTTGGGTGGGGGTAGCGGTTGGCGTCAGTGAGATCACATAAGCCCGCACCTGGCTGGCCCCCAGCCACAGCAGCAGCCCGATGATGACCAGCCCCACCAGCACTGCCCCGGCCTTAATCCCGGTCCAGGCGGCGTGGTAGCTGCTCAGCGCCTTGCTCAGCTCGATGATGCCCGGGTCATTGGGGTAGCGGCTGCGCACTTCCTGGCTCATTCGCGCTGCGTTAGCCGGCCAGGAGCGGTTTGAATTCAGCGCCACGTTGGCCTGCTGGAGTTCTTCCTGGTAGCGCTGGATCTCCTGCCCCAGGTGATCAATTTCATCCTGGAGCGGCTCCAGATCGTCGTCGGCTGGCCCCAGCCCGCGAATCTGCTCGAGCACCTGGCGCGCCTGCTGGATCTTGCCCTGGGCGGCGTCCATCGTCTGGCTGCGTTCGGCCTGTGACTTGAGCGAGCGCACCTGGTCTTTGAGCGGCTCGAGCACTTTCGGAATCACCAGGTCCAGCCGGGCGTGCAGGCGGCCCAGGGTCGGGTTTTCGCCGTACTCGAGGATCAGCCCATCCAGCAGGTTCTTGGCCCGCGCGACTGCCCTGGGATTTGGCGCAGTAAGGTTGAGGATCTCAGTTACCTGGCGGAGCTGTTCTTTGACCTGGCGCATCTGCTGGGCCCGGTCGTTGTAGCGCGGGAGACCGGTGGCGCGCGCGGCGGTCTCGACCCGGTCGATGCCGTCGTCGAACTGGCCGCGTGTAAAGAGTTTTATGCCTTCTTCGTAAACGATCTCGGCGTCGATATTTTGCTGCAGCTTCTGTTCGAACTCCTGGCCTTCCTGCCAGCGCTGGATGCCGATTTCGCGCAAAGCGTTCTGGGCCCGGTTCAGCAGCGTCATAGCCTCCTGGTAGCGGCCCAGGCGCGCGGCTGACTGCGCCTTACCAAAGGAAGTGGCGGCCTCAGCCGGCAGCGCCACGGATGGGATATACCCCGTTCGCAGGTAATTTTCTGATTCGGTGCGGTGCTGGCGGGCGCGGTCCCAGTCCGGCTCGATCTGCATCACCTGGTCATACAGCTTGATTGCTTCCGCATAGCGCCCGCCGTAAAACAGTTTTTCAGCTTCGCTCATTGCCTGTTCGGCTTGAGGGTGGTGCTCTCGCACCCGCGCCGGTCCGTTGCCGCCATTTTCGGGCAGCGTAAACCCTGCCCCGGCGAACGCCCCGGCCGTGGCCGGTTGTGCGCCGCCTTCTGGCCCGCGGATCCGCGCGCGCAGCTCTTTATATAGCCCCTGCAGCTCGCTGCGCTGCTCGCGTTCGAGCTCCTGAAAAGCGGGTGAGTTAAGAAACTCATCCATTTCGACCATCAGCTTACGGATCTCAGGCAAAGCCGGTGGCTGTTGTTCAATCAGCCGGCTGGCTTCTGTCTGCAATTGTTCGAAATCGGCCATGCTTTTATCCTGTAAATAACTTACCTGTCATCAAATGACCGGCAGTCGCAAAAACGCTTCTTTCAGATCATCCCTGAGTTGAATAGCGTTATTATAATCGCCCGCCAGGACTCTTTCCACGATTCCGCGCAGGTCTTCGGGCAGGCGCTGGTCATCATAGGTCCATTGAACTTCGTAGCTTTTGGCAGCCTGTTCAATTTCCTCCGGGCGGGTCGGGCCTAGCGGCAGTGCGCCGGGAGCCGTTCGCCCGGTCAGGATGTGATGCAGCGCCCGAGCGCCGAACTGGACCAGGTCCATTTGCTTTTCGTAATTGGATAGGCCTTCCGGGTGCAGCCGGGCGACGTTCCAGTCGATCGTGTAAACGCCACGGTTGGCTTCGATCCAATAATAGTGCAGGATTTTGTGATCGCGGTAGACCACGTTGCGCTGATGCGCCTCGTGCAGGATTTCGCAAATCTGGATCGAGATCTGCAGCAGATCGGCCACCGGGCGGTACACTCCGCCGGTGACGACCGAGTCGCACAGCGTCAGCAGGTTGTCGCGCGGGTCGCGCTGCTCAATGGCCAGGTAAGGGATCCAGCCTTCCTCGGCCCGTTCCTCAGCCTGGTGGATAAATTCCTGCCCGGTATTCGGGCCAATTCGCAGCATGCCGCCGGCCAGGTCAGGGTTCACCCTGCCTTCGCGTTCGGCAGGCAGTTTCGCGCCGTCTTCGAACTTGAGGAATCCGCATTCCAGCAGGGCAGGCACGCCTGGCACGCCGTGCATCTGGTTCAGCACGAGCACCTCTTCGCGGAACAGGGGCAGCGCGTAATCGATCTTGTCCATGCGCATCAGCTTGATCGCCACCGGAGAGGGATGCCCCTCGCCGTCGCGCAGCAGGCCGCCAAACACGCGCGCAGAAGAGCCGCGCGCTTCGCCGGTCCAGGCATCCAGCGGGGCAGATAACTGCAGGTCGCCTTCCGGGCCCAGTTTTCCGCGCGCCGTTCCGTTCAACCGGGCAAAGGCGAGCGCGGCCGGCCTGTCCTCGCCGCTCACTTCGGAGGAGGCCGGCCTGGCTACTTCAGCGGGCAGCTTTTCGATCCGCTCGAAGCGCCGCAGCCAGGGCATCTCCTGGATCAGCAGCGGCAGGCTGGCGAACAGGTCCGGCGGCCAGGCGCCTCGCCTGAGCTGGCGGCAGCCTTCCAGGATGAGGTCGATCCAGCCAGCCGGCCCGATCTGGTTGCGCAGTTCGCGGCCCTCAAACTCGATCTCGGTCACAAAAGCCTGGTAGTGCTGGTCCGGCTGCGGCCCACGCTGGACCTTCTCCAACCACAGTGGGGTGTTGTGCAGGGCCTGTTCGGCGCGCAGCACCCGCTTGCGGTCAGGATCCCACAGGATCAGCTGGCGCAGCCCGTCGGCTGCCTGCTCGAAGCGGCCGTTTTCCCACTCTTCCAACACATGCCTGGCCTGGGCGCGAGGTTGTTCGAGCGCCCGCTGGATTGCCAGGCTTGATTCGGGCAGGAAGGCCTGGATCTCCGGCAGCGTTTCGTCGATTTCGGTGTAAGTCAGGTTCGCGTGCGGGGGGTCTGGATCGAGGCTGGCCCAGTTGGGAACCACCTCCTCGCGCAGGTGGCGCACCAGCTCCTGCAGGCGCGCCAGCGAGCTGGCATTGACTTCATTCCCGGCATGTTCCATGCGCCCGGCCATGGATTGGAGAGTCAGCAGCGCCCGGCGCGTGACCAGCAGGGCCGGCAGCGTGCTGTCGTCGCGGCCCAGTTCCTGGCGCCGCACCGTGGCGATCAGGTCAAACCACCATTCCGGTTCGCGGGTGTCGCGCAGGGCAGAGGTCAGGCTCCACAGCGCGCTGGCCCAGTTGCGCCGCAGCGTGTGCTCAACCGCCGCGATCATGCAGTTGTGCTGCTCGCGCGTCGCCCCCTGGGTGTTGGTCCGGGCGGTTATTTGCGCCAGCCGGGCTGCCAAACGCAGGTGTTCGCTGTCGCTGCCCGGCAGTCCATCCATCCACTCGCAGGTTTCTTCCACCTCGGCCATCTGTCCGTTGGCCGCAAAGCGGTTAGCCCAGTGCATTGCCAGCTGGAGCGCGCCATCATAATCGGGCAGTTCGCCATAGCCAATAATTTCTCGGTGGATGGCTTCCAGTGCAGCCAGCGGGTTTGCGCCCGGCTTGCCACGGGTTCGTTTTCCGCCGCCCGGCTGGGCTTCGTCGCGATCAAACCCCTGCCGCAGCAGGGCTGCCTCACGCTCGCGGGTTTTGTTCAGCTTGACGATCTGTTCTTGCAGCGCATTCCAGATGCGTTCTTGCAGCGCAGTGATTGCGGGCCAGTCCAGCCCGCCGATGCTGCTGCGGGGCGGCCAATCCAGCCGCGCCAGCAGATCAGGGGCTGCCAGTTCCAGGAAGCGGCCCATTTCATCCAGCCACTGGCGGAAATCTTCTTCAATCGAGAACCGCCGGTCTCGAGTCGTCCCATCCCGTTGGAGCAACTGCCCGTTGCCCCAATCGATCACAGTCAGGCGCGCTCGCCAGGGGTCCCAGTACAGGTGCTCAGGCTTTACATCGTTCCAGAGGATCCCATTGACCTCGACGCCGTCTATCTCAAACGGCCGGTGGTGGATTTTTTCAAACAATCCCAGCAGCGCATTGAGCGTGTAGAGCAGTACGCGTTCGGGCGCGCGGCCCCTTTCTGCCAGGGTCTGCAGGAAACGCTTTTCCTCCGGCGACTCAGCCAGGCTATCGGCGCCGCTCAACGTCCCCAGGTGGGCGATTTTTGCCAGCAGCGCCAGGTCAAAACCAACGGCTCGCTCAATGACGATGAACAACCGGTCGCTGTAAGCCGTACCCGGTGGGCTTTGATCCAGCAGTTCCGGCACGATGGCCGGAAAATCGCCGTCCATTTTGATGGTTGCCGAAAGAGCCTTGAGAATCTTGCCCTCCAGCGTGATCTGCGCCGTCTGGCGGATCACATCGCTGGCGAACGCGCTGCGGCCTGGCCGCTTGAGGATGGCCGGGCGCTTCTCCAGGAGCGACTCGACCAGGTATACCTCCCCGGCGTCGCCTTCGCCCAGCTTCTTTAGCAGCACCCAGGTGGACTGCTGCCCGGAGACAATATCACTTTCCATCGATGTTACAGAAAGGTTCAAATTTTACCCAGATCACTCATCTCTCCACCCGGTAGAAATTTTCGGCGGAAAGATACCCAGACGTTCACCGGACGGACCTCGCCCGGTGGGCAGTGGGAATCATACCACAGTTGAAATCTTCTCCCATGGTAGAATCGTTGTACTGATGATTCGCCGCTTTGCCCGTTTCCTTCTCCTGGCCTGGCTGGCGCCGGTCCTGGCCTGCAACCTGCCCACTGCGCCGCGGTCAGACGTTCAGCAGGCGGTTGAAGGCACGCTCGAAACTCTGCGTACCCAGACGGCCCAACCTGGCCAGGCCACGCCTGTGCTCCTGGATACGGTTACACCCTACCCGCAGGTCGCCACAGCCCTGCCAGATCTGCCTGGCGTGCCGCCGCCGGAGCTGGTGGGGGATGTCTTCCGGTATTACACGCGCCCGGGCGATACCCTGGGCGCCCTGGCGCTGCGCTTCGGCGTCGATGCGAAGAGCATTCTCGATCCACAGCAGTACCCACCTCGCGATATGCTCCCGGGCGGTCTTGAGCTTACGATTCCGAATACCCTCGGCGTGCTCGAGCCGCCTGACCTGCTCCTGCCAGACAGCGAAATCGTGTACGGACCTTCGACGGCCGGCTTTTCGGTCGAAGACTTCGTTCAGCGCGCCGGTGGGTTCCTGAGCACGTACAGCGAGGAGGTTGACGGCGAGCTGCTGAGCGGCGCTCAAGTCGTCGAACAGGTGGCCCGCGATACTTCGACCAACCCGCGCATCCTGCTGGCCTTTCTCGAATATCGCTCCGGTTGGGTGACCGGCAGCCCAGCCAACCCGGCTCAGATTGCCTACCCGATCGGGTTTCAGGCCGCCGGCTACAGCGGGTTGCTGAAAGAACTGACCCTGACTTCACGCCAGCTCACGGTTGGCTATTATGGCTGGCGCACGGGCAAGGTGATCGGGATCGAATTTGCTGGCGGGACGCGCCTGCGCGCCAACCCGCTGGTCAACCCGGGGACGCTGGCCCTGCAGAACCTGTTTTCAAAGCTGTATAACCCGGCCAACTGGCGCGCTGAACTGTACGAGCCGGGCCGCTTCTTGACCTTTTACCGGGAAATGTTTGGCGATCCATGGGCGCGGGCCGCGGCGGTTGAGCCGGTCCTGCCGGCAGACCTGGCGCAGCCGGCCCTCGAACTGCCTTTCGCGCGCGGAGAGACGTGGAGCCTGACCGGCGGGCCGCATACTGCCTGGGGGGTCGGCAGCGCCTGGGGCGGCCTCGATTTTGCCCCTGCCAGCGTTGAAAAAGGCTGCGCCGTCTCGCGCTTCTTTGTCACCGCGGCGGCGTCCGGGCTGGTCGTTCGCTCGGAGCGCGGCATTGTCATCCTCGACCTGGACGGGGACGGCGACGAAGGGACCGGCTGGGCCATCCTCTACCTGCATGTCGCCGCTCAGGATCGCGTCCCGGCTGGCGCGTGGGTCAATGTCGACGATCCGATTGGGCATCCTTCCTGCGAGGGCGGTATTTCTACCGGGACTCACGTTCACCTGGCGCGCAAGTATAACGGCGAATGGCTGGCAGCCGGCGGCCCGGTCCCTATGCTGCTCTCCGGCTGGTTGGCCTGGGAAGGCGAGCGGCCTTACTCGGGCGCGCTCACCCGTGGAGACGATATCGTCACCGCTCGCCCCGACGACGCTCATACCTCCTTGATCACGCGTTAAAAGGAAAACCTTTTGGACACCCAACCGACCGTTTCTTTTTCATCCACTTTACCAATCACTGTGTATACCCGCCCGGTGGAAACCGGCGTGGACTGGCAGGAACTGGACCGCGGGCCGGGCTATTTCAGCATTCCGGCCGGTCACGAGGTGCGCGTGCGCATCAAGAGCATTGCTGACGAGGATTTGCTGCTGCTGGTGGCGGAACTGCGCGATGTGGCGGCCCTGCGCTTTCTCGACCTGTCGGAAAACCGCAACGTCACGAACGAGGGTCTAGGCAGGCTGCGCGGCTTGTCCCAGCTTACCGGGTTGAACCTGAGCTCGTGTTCAATCACCAATACTGGCCTGAAGCAGCTTGCCGAGTTGCCGAACCTGTTACATCTCAACCTCAGCTACTGCAACCGGCTGAGCGACGAGGCGATCAAGATTCTCGAGGGTATCCATCACCTGACCTATGTAAATTTGCAGGGCTGCTTAAGCATTACCCGGGCCGCGCTCTCCCGGGTGCGGCGCCGTTCGCTTACGATTTACCGCTGAAAAGCCTGGCCGTTTTCCCTGACGCAGGAGCCCCGAGGGATATATGACCTCGGGGCTCCTGCGTTTCACGGTTGTGAATGAATATAATATAGATCGGAAGAGCACACGTCTGAACTCCAGTCACCGCTCATTATCT
>CAZBDC010000100.1:0-19580 GCA_964490575.1 uncultured Anaerolineaceae bacterium
GGAACAGCCGGTCTGCTGTTGATCAGCCTGCGGGCCCCCGGGTGGGGCGCGCGCCCAACCCGGGCCAGGCAGGCGCGCCTGGCAGGCTATCCCTGGGCCTACCTGCGAGATGGTCAGCCGCCGCGGGCCGGCGAGACGCTGGTCGAGTTGGCAGCCGCCGGCGACACCAGCCTGGCACGCGGGGTGGATTTCCGCCAGGCACTGGGAGGCAGCGCGGCCTGGCTGCGTTCGGCCGACCTGGCCCTGGTGAACCTGGAAAGCGCCATCGCGGCGGAACCCGCGGCTGGCAGCGCCTCACCGCCAGAGCCCTACCGGCTGGTCGCGCCGCCCGGGGCCGCCGCAGCGCTGGCCCAGGCTGGGATCGACCTGGCCGGACTGGCTAACAACCATGCCGCGGATGGCGGCGACCCAGGCGTCACCGCCGCTTACCTGCGCGAGGCAGGGGTCATACCGCTGGGGATCGATGGGCAACAGCCTGTCCTTCGCCAGGTGAAGGGCGTCCGGCTGGCATTCCTGGCCTTCAACGCGGTTGCAGCACCGGATGCCGGCAGGGACCGGGCTGAGGCCGAAAAAAACAGACCAGATGCGGCCGCCCGGTGGGACAAAGAAGCCGGCCTTGCAGCGGTCCGTCGAGCCCGGATGGCCGCCGACGTGGTGATCGTCTTGATGCATTGGGGCTACGAGTACGACCGGCGCGCGGACCCGGGGCAGGCGGCTGCCGCCCAGGCTCTCCTGCTGGCCGGGGCCGACCTGGTGATTGGCCATCACCCGCACGTAGCCCAGGAGGTGTTGGTCTGGCAGCCAGAGCATGGGCGCGGCCGGTCAGCAGCCCTCAGCCTGGGCAATTTTGCCTTCGATCAGGGCCAGGGCCAAACCGGGCGCGGGCTGGCCCTGCGGGCTTTTTTCGATCAGCAGGGCCTGCGAGCGCTCCAGCTTTTGCCGTTACAGGCCGGGCCGCACCCTCGACTGGCTGCCCCACCCGGCGAGGCGCTGCCGGAAGTGAAAACAGTCGCCCCGGTTTGGGAAACGGTGCGCTTCTACTGCCGGGGAGAAACCTGTGCCGTACGCAGCGTTTCTCCATCTCCAGTAGCAGGCTCCGGCCTGTTCCAATCCGGAGCGATTGACCTGACCGGCGATCATATCCCCGAAACAGTCAAGCTCACGGGCGGGCGGGTGCACGTCTATGCTGGCGACCGGCAAACCTGGGAGAGCCCGCGCGAGTGGCGGGTGCTCGACCTGGTCATCGGCGACCCAGACACGGATGGGCGCGCCGACCTGGTGCTGGCAATGGAAAAACCCGACACGCGCGGGATCGTGCAGAGCCACCCGTTCGTGGTCGGCTACCGGGGCGGCCTGTACCGGACCGTTTGGGGCGGCTCAGCGGTGGCCGACCCGCTGCGCGAGGTGGCGCTGGGCGATGTCAACGGCGACGGCGCGCCGGAGCTGGTCGTGCTGGAAGAAAACCGCCAGGGCTCTGGACGCGCACTGACTGTCTGGCGCTGGCATGGCTGGGGCTTCAGCCTGCAGTGGCGCAGTGAGTACGGGTACTGGGAAGATGTCGAAGTCGTGGAAGGGGGACTGGCCGCCCGCCGGGCCAGGTGGCCTTGATAAAAAAGTCGGTTTCCTGGCGGCAATAAGTCCCGCCAGGAAACCAGTTCTGCCGGAGTTCAGGCGGAACTTATTGGGCCTGGATCACGATCTCAGCCGCCGGCAGGCCATCGACCTGGGCTTTGAGCGTGATAGCTCCCACCTGGCCAGAAGTGCGCACCACCGCCATCAGGCGGCCCTGCCAGGCCTGGCGCTGGCTACCCACATACAATTCCTCCGAGGTCGGGTTGGCTGTGCCGATGGACAGCAGGTCGCCGGCGCCGGAAACCTCCAGCGTCACAGGGGCATCCGCGTAGGGCACGCGGCGGCCTTGTGCGTCCTGGATTTCAACCGTCACGTAGGCCAGGTCACCGAACTCAGCCCGCACAAGCGGTCGGTCAACTGACAGCGCCAGGCGAGCCGGCGCGCCAGCGGTCTTGAGGCTGGCGCGCCCGCTTTCCTGGCCAGCAGTGTAACTGACCGCCTCGATCACGCCAGGCTGGTAAGTGACCTCGAAGCTGACCTTATTTCGCGCTGCCGCGCCGGCAGGCCTGCGCCCGGCTGAGACTCCATTGACCAGCAGTTCTACCTCATCAGCGGCGCTGTAAACGTCTACCCGGGTTAGCTTATCTTCCTGGCCAGGGAAGGTCCAGCTTTCTTCGACTGGCTCCCAGCCCCACTGGTTAAAGTTGGCTTTCTGGCCGAAGTACTGTGGATCGAGCGCGGCCAGATAGGGCGCGCTGCGCACGCCCCACAGGATATCGCGGAAATAGGACTGTGGGCGCTTGAAACCGCAAATATCGATGTCGCCACAGTTGGCCAGGTGATAGGGATACTGCGCGCCAAACGATGGCCCACCCTCACCAAAGGTAACTTTGCCAATCCCCGATTCACCCAGGTAGTCAATCGAAGTCCAGACAAAGTCTCCGATCACGTAAGGCAGGCGCTCGGTCTCCTTCCAATAGGCATACGCCTCGAAGGGGAAAGTCTCGGTCCCGGCCATCACCCGGCCGGGGAAGTGCTTGCCATCCCAATCGTAGCGCGGGTACAGGTAGTTATAACCCACCACGTCCAGGGCCTGGTTAAATTCGCGGGTCAGGTTGCCCCAGCGGTCGGTGGCGGG
The DNA here is from genome assembly GCA_964490575.1 of uncultured Anaerolineaceae bacterium. GTDB lineage: Bacteria > Chloroflexota > Anaerolineae > Anaerolineales > Anaerolineaceae > DSYU01. The sequence goes on from CAZBDC010000100.1 coordinate 2,711, forward strand.
ATCTGTTGGGATGAACCGCTTGGGATCGAACATGCTTTGCATATCAGTTACGTTCTGCGCCATCGCCTCGGGGTCGGCAAACATTTCCTCGAACAGGAAGGGCAACGCCGAGGTGACCGGCCGGGTAGGGTCGAGCGCCCGGATGAAATCGGCCTGCTCGCGGGCCCAGGCATAGCCATCCGAAACACCGGTGCGTTCGGGCACTTCGTTGCCGATAGACCACATGATAATGGAAGGATGGTTGCGGTCACGCAGAACCATCGATTCGGTGTCGCGCTCCCACCAATCCTCGAAGTACAGGTGATAATCGTTGGGATTCTTGCCCATCCGCCAGCAGTCAAAGGTTTCGTCGATCACCAGCATGCCCAGCCGGTCACAGGCATCTAACATCGCTGGGGCCGGTGGGTTGTGCGCGCAGCGGATCGCATTGTAACCGGAGGCTTTCATCAGTTCGATCTTGCGCTCCTCGGCCCGGTCGTAGCTGGCTGCTCCCAACAGCCCGTTATCGTGATGGACGCAGCCACCCTTGAGCTTCATCGGAACGCCGTTCAGCCGGAAGCCGTTTTGTGCATCGATCGTAAAAGTTCGAATGCCAAAGGCCGTGGTTTCTCTGTCGACCACCTGCTCGCTGTCCATCAGTTCGCTGACCAGGGTGTACAGGTTTGGCTCATCCACCGACCACAACCTGGCGTTCCGAACAGCCAGGGTCTGTTGGACCCACTCACCCTGCACCGGCGTTTCAACCCGCGCCACCGGTGTACCCGCAGCATCCAGGACGGTCGAGCGTAAAACGGCCTGCAGGGCGCCAGACACTTCGGTGGTCACCTGCACCGTTGAGACCAGCGGGTCAGCCACCGGGGTGGTGACAAACACCCCCCATGGTCGGATGTGGGCACTGCCGCCTGTACGCAGCCAGACGTGCCGGTAAATGCCGGTGCCACTGTACCAGCGTGAGTTAGGCTGGGCGCTGTTGTTGACCACCACCGTCAGCTCGTTCTCGCCGCCGTACTTGAGGTGTGGCGACAGGTCCACGATAAAGCTGGTATAACCGTACGGGTGATGCGCCACGAGCTGGTGGTTGATCGAAACCTCCGCGTTCATGTAGACGCCTTCAAACTCGAGCAGAACATTCTGTCCGCGCCAGTCCTCAGGCGCCTGGAAACGCTTGCGGTACGTGACAACGCCGCTCCAGGCGAAGCCGCCGCCGCCCGCCGAAGGGTAGTCGGCGCTGCGTGGCTTCTTAATTGAAAGATCGTGCGGCAGGTCAACCGGCTGCCATTTGGCAAAAGCCATGGCCATCATACCGGTCAATTCGGTGTATTCCCAACCGAGATCAAAGGCTTGCTTTTTCATTTACAGGTCTCCTGAGGAAAAGAAGTGGATTGGATGCCGCGCAGAAAAGCGCGGCAGATTTCACGGTACATATCCATCACCGGCTGGCCGTACTCCACGCCGATAAGGTCACCCAGCAACGCAAAGCGGCTGTTCATCCCATTCAACAGGTTGAAAATCGCGGCCGACAGGAGTTGCGGATCGAAGTCCGGGCGGATCGAGCCATCTTCGATTCCCTGGCGGATGCACTGGACCAGCAGGTCGCCCCGCTCCGCCCAGGCCTGGCGCACGCGGTCCGGGTCGCCCTCGCGGGCGTAGAGGGTGTTGAACTCGACGATAAAGCGCAGCCGCTGCGGGTGTGTCTCCAGGAAGCTGGCCATCGCCAGCATGAAGTGCTCGACCCTCTCCAGCCCGCTGCCGTCCGGCTTAAACAGCCAATCCGAAGGCATGCCTTCGGACATCTGCTGAAAAATAGCCCAGGCCACTTCCTGTTTGTTGGGGAAGTACTCATACAGCGTGGCACGGGTGATACGCGCGGCGCGCGCGATGTCGCTCAGGCTGACCCGGTCGATGCCGTCGCGGACAAAAAGGCTCTCAGCTACCTCCAGGATGCGTTCGCGCTGGTGCGCACGGTGGCTCTGGTAGACTCGGGTAGGCTGCGGGCTGCTATTCACGGGGTTCGATTTTTTGACGAAGCGAATAAATTTATACAGTATGTTCAGATTGATTTTAATCTGAAACCCAATCCGAGTCAATAGCATCCCATTTCATTTTTATAAATACGTAAATGGCTCGCCAGACTCCACGAAGTGGATGGGCATCTCTGGAAAGAATTTCTGCAGCCAGGCCGGCAGGTGCTTCATGCCAACTTCTTCCGTCCGGTTGTGCCCCAGGATGATCAGTGATTTATTCATCCCCAGCTGGCAGGCATCGCGAACGTAAGCGACCAGGGTCCATTCCAGGATTTCTCCGCAAACGATCACATCCAGGTCGGCCTCGCGCATCAGTTCCATCGGCATCTCTTCCCTGCCCAGCCCCAGGCTTCCACCACCAACCAGTACAGCAACCCGTTCAACGCTTCCCGAGCCGTGCCCCACAATTTGAGCAGCTTTCACACCAAGTTTATGCTTTAGGAAATCAGATAACTCGCCAACGCTGGTGCGGGGGATCTTGAAGGTATGTTTATCCACCGGGTCTCGGTAGGCTCCCCAACCCAATTCCTGGATTAAGCCAGCATAGATCAGATCCGGGTTCATAAAATGCATGTGGTCGTGAAACCGCCAGATGTTGAGCTGGTTTTCCTCGATCAGCTTCACTTTCTCGAGAAATACCGGGTCCTGTTGCAGCCAATCCGTTGCATCATGGCCGGTAAAAAATGTTGGCTCGTGCGTGATGATCAAATTAGCACCCCGGGCGGCCGTTTCCCTGATCACATCGACGGTCGCCATGAAGGTCGTCGTAATGCCGTTTACCTCAGCATTCCAATCGCCGGCGATGAGCTGGTCGCAGGTCTTTTCGAATGGAGGGGTTTTACATTCCCCAATAATCGCGTCGACAATATCTTTTACGTTCACATGGATCTCCTTGATGCGTGTACATATCCCATAAACTTCATTATAGAGTATTCGACCTGCATACTCTTCATAAAGATATGGGCAGCCTATCTTTGAGAGGGAAAACATTAATCCATCCACCACATTCCGGGCAGGTATAATTCGAGATATTCGAGTCAGGCGCCTTAGAAAAGGGCACCCCATCCTGATAAAGGAACTGGTTATCCAGGGAGTGGAAAGCAGCCCTAACGCCAGCAGTTACCCAGCAGTAGTGTTCGTCGACCCCCAGGGAAACCGCTATTACATCAGCCAGGACACGCTCCGGCCGATTGAGTTCACCCTCGATCAGCCCATCCAGGCCACGCCGGGCGAGCCAAAGAGCCCTGACGAGCTGCGCGGGATCGCTTTCCAGATTGCCATGGACCACTCCACCAACTTCGAAGCGATTCAAGACCAACTGGCCTACAGCGAGGGCAACAAGGGCGGTGAGAACAGCTTCTTCCGCTGGGAGATGCCAGGGTCGAACGTGGGCGGGATGCCGGCCATCCTGCAAATTGGGCTGAAGCAGGATGGCACATTGTTCGGTTACCTGAACTCGATTGACCTGCTTCGGTAAAAAATGAGGGTTCAGTCTGATACTGAACCCTCATCGATCAGGCGGAGAGGGCGGGATTCGAACCCGCGTACCCTTGCGGGTAACGCGCTCTCCAGGCGCGCGCGTTAGGCCAGACTACGCTACCTCTCCAATTGCATTTTTGTAATGCCACCAGCGGGCAGATTATACCATAGCCCGTTGCCCCCCAAAAGGGTTTTGCGTACAATAAGAGGTGAACTCCAGGGTAGATTTCAGCAATTTTGGGGGACTTTCCCTTCCCATACCGCCCAACTGGGCCCGCCCTGTTTGGTTTCACAGAAATTTCGCCGCAGAACAAGCGCAGCGTGCGCTGAGGATCCGCATGGATGAACTGACCGGAAGAATCATCGGGGGACGCTACCGGGTCGAATCCTTCGAAGGTCACGGGGGGATGGCCAACGTCTACAAAGTCTGGGACACCCAGCGATCGGCTTACCTGGCCATGAAAGTCTTGCACAGCGACCTGGCCGAAGACCGTATTTTCCTGCGCCGCTTCAAGCGCGAAGCGGACCTGCTCGAACGCTTGCAGCATCCCAACATCGTCCGCTTCTACGGGTTGGCCGAATCAGATGGGCTGGCCTATATCCTGATGGACCACATCGAGGGGCTGACCCTGCGCCGCGAAATCTATCTGAATAAAAAAGGGCTGCGTCCTGCGCGGATCTTGCAGATCATGCAGCCGGTGTGCGCAGCGCTGCACTACGCCCACCTGATGGGGATGGTCCACTGCGACATCAAGCCGGTCAACATCATCATCCATCGCAACGGGACGGTCTTCCTGGCCGATTTTGGCATCGCCCGGGTAGCCGGAGCACGCACTGAGACCGCTCTGGTCTCTGGCACGCCGGCATACATGGCTCCCGAGCTGAGCCTGGGCGAGGAGCCGACTCCGGCTGCGGATATTTACGCGCTGGGAGTGGTGCTGTACGAGATGCTGACCGGCGGCGAGCGGCCGTTTGGCGGCGCCGCGGCAGCCGGGCAGGGCAAAACCACCCGGGAGATCCTGTGGGATAAAAACCACCTCGACCCGCCGCCGCCCAGCCGCTTTAACCGCCGTGTCTCGCCCGAGATGGAAGCAGTGACGCTGCACTGCCTGGAGCATGACCCCAACCTGCGCTTTGGCTCGACGCTCGAGCTGGCAGCGGCGCTCACCCAGGCCGTGCACGGGGGAGGCGGAAATTTTGATATCCAGACCCTGCCCGATATCGATGCCCCGCCGCAAGACGGCAGCCCGCCGCCTTTCTGGGGCATCGAGGAAGCGCTGCTGGGGCCAGACCCAGCGGCGGACGAACTGCCGGCGGCGGACGAACTGCCGGCGGCGGACGAGATCAGCACGGGAGAAGGGCAGTTTCAGTTGGAAATGAGCGCCGGCGACGAGCAGCCTGCCAGTGGGGATGAAGCCCGGCTTCCCCTGCACGTGTCGCAGCGGGATGATGAAACACAAGATGAAGATGCGGCGTCAGCGGTGGTAGAACCCGCAAAAGTCGCTTCTTCCGCGCATCCCGGCCCGATGCCGGGCCGGTGGATCACCCTGGCCACGATCGGGCTGGCCTTGCTGCTGATCGTTGGCCTGGCGCTCGCCAGCCGCGATCTCGGCGCGGCCATGCGGAACCTCGCTCCCAATGCAACCACACGGACTGCGACCCTGACTGCCCTGCCAGTATCCACCGTCACTGCCGCCCCAACCCTGGCATCACCCAGCCCGGTTTCTCCCCCAACTGCCACAGCCGCACCCACTGCCACCTCCAGGCCAACGGATGCGGATGCAGCTACTCTCCCCTCGCCCCAACCGACTGTGCTGGGCGGCGCGAGCGGGCAGATCGCCTTTGCTTCAGATCGCAGCGGGGCGGTGCAGATCTGGATCATGGACGCCGCCAACCCCAACCAGCGCGAGCAGATCACCCGGGTGAAGGAAGGCGCCTGCCAGCCAGCCTGGTCGCCAGACGGGACGCAGATTGCTTTCATCAGCCCCTGCAATGGGCCGCGCCTGACCTACCCAGGCGCCGGAATCCAGATCATCGATCTCGCCACCAGCGAGCTGCGCAGGCTCGATTTGCCCGGCAGCGCTTTCGACCCGGCCTGGTCGCCAGACGGCAAGACCATCGCCTACACCACCTTTATCGACGGCAGGACGGTCATCTACGCTGTCAATCTCGGTGAGATGAAGCCCTACCCGCTGGCAACCAGCGGGCAGAAGAACGAAGACCCGGCCTGGTCACCGGACGGTGAAGCAATCGCTTACATCAGCGATAATAAGGGGGTCGACGAAATCTGGGTCATGCACAAAGACGGCAGTTCCAAAGAAATGGTCACAGAAGCCGGTCTTTTGAAATATTTCTCCGGGCCCAAGTGGGCCCCAGATGGCCGCTGGATAGCAGCCATGATGAAGGAAGTGGACCTGCCTGCCCCGGTTCCGGTACTGGTTCTGTTGGATCGCTTTGACGGGCAAACAGGCGGAACCCCTTTGCTGGCCGAAATTACGCGGATGGAGGATGGCGCTTTCTCTCCCGATGGGCAGTGGCTGGCCTACTGGACAGTCATCGACCACAGCAACATGGAGATTCTGCGCGCCGACCGGGCAGGTAGTGTGGAGCAACTGACAGACCACCCCGCGCGCGACTTCCACCCCGCCTGGGGCTGGCATTAAGCCTGGAAAACCATCCGCGTCGCACCTACGCCAATCTCGTCGCCGTCCTGAAGGAGCACCGGTCCGCTGATCAGGCGCCCGTTGAGGCGGGTGCCATTGGCGCTGCCCAGGTCAACCAGGGTATACCCTGCCTCCCCCAGTTCTAACCGCGCATGACGGCGGGAGACCGAGCGATCGGTCAGGCGGATCTCCCAGGTGGCTTCATGGCTATCGCGGCCAATGGTAATCGTCTCGCCCCACAGGGGATATTCACGCCCCAGGTCAAGCCCTCCGGTGATCACCAGCCGGGGCCCTGCCGGTTGGTCGATGGACGGTTCATCCGCCGCCGGCTGCGGATCGAGGAGCTCAAAAACCATTACCAGGCGGCTGAGCGCGATTTGGTCGCCGTGATGCAGTTCCTGGGCAGTCCCTTCCAGGCGAGCCAGGTTGAGAAAAGTGCCGTTGCTGCTGCCCAGATCCTCGAGCAGAAAGCCGCTGCCATTCCAGATCAACCGGGCGTGGTTACGCGAAATTTTGGGATTCTCTAAAACAATGTCGTTGTCAGCCGAGCGCCCCAGGCAGACGCGCTGGCCCGGGTAGAGCAGAAACTCCCCGTCCGGCAGGCGCAGGCGCGCAACAGGTTTGGTGGGCATATTCATACCTGAGATATTCCACGGCTTTAAGAAAGTCTGATCTGAGTTTAACACGCTGCCAGAAGCAAGTCAAACCCGGCAGCGGCGAAAATTCACATCTTGCCAACCCGGCTGTTCGGTTGTATAATAGCAAACACTTCGGGCGGTTAGCTCAGTTGGTTAGAGCGTTGCGTTGACATCGCAGAGGTCGTAGGTTCGAGTCCTATACCGCCCACACAACCGAACAGTCACAAACGCTGTGACCGGGACGAGTAACCGGCTGGGCGCCAACAGGGAGTGAGAGCCGCAGATTGAGAGTTCTCACCGGAGAGCCAGCCAGCGAAAACCACCCGCGAGCGGTCATCTGAAAGATAGCAGTAGGATCGAACGCCTGGCCCCGTTATCGGCCTCCCGAGTGGGCAGAACCTGTGTGGATCTGCCAAGCTGGGTGGAACCACGAGTGAAATTTCTGACCGATCCCTCGCCCCAGGTAGTGGCGAGGGTTTGCTGTTTAACTGGCAAATAACGGAAATTGTTATCCGGGCATACCAAATAAGGAGGGCACCCATGGCAGAAAAACGAAAACACGAGCGATACGAGGATTCGCAGTTGTTTCGCATCCGGCACTCAACGGCGCACGTGATGGCACAGGCCGTGCTGGAGAAATTCCCCACGGCCAAAATCGCAATTGGGCCGGCGATTGAGGAAGGGTTTTATTACGATTTCGACCTGCCCCGTCCGCTGACCCCCGAGGACCTGGAGGCGATCGAAAAACGCATGCGCGACATCATCCGCGGTCGCCACAAGTTCCAGTACGAAGAAGTCTCAGCAGAACAGGCTCGCCAGATCTTCCAGGACCAGCCCTATAAGCTGGAACTGATCGACGGGCTGGAGAATGGCGGCCTGGATGAGCATGGCAACCCGCTGTATGAGAAGCCGGTCATTTCGCTCTACCACCACGACCGATTCACCGACCTGTGCCGCGGGCCGCACGTGGCCGACACGAGCGAAATCAACGCCGACGCGGTCAAACTGATGAGTGTAGCCGGGGCCTACTGGCGTGGAAACGAGAAGAACCCCATGCTCCAGCGAATTTATGGCACGGCTTTTGAGACCCCCACCGGGCTGGAAGAGTACCTTTGGAAGCTGGAGGAAGCCAAGAAGCGCGACCACCGGAAAATCGGGCGCGACCTGGATCTGTTCAGCATCGAGGATGATATCGGCGGCGGCCTGGTGCTCTGGCACCCCAAAGGTGCCATCATGCGCAAGACGGTCGAGGATTTCTGGCGCGACGAACACCAGAAGTCTGGCTACGATTTCGTTTACACGCCCCACATCGGGAAGGCGCAGCTCTGGCAGACCAGCGGTCATCTCGGGTTCTACTCCGAGAATATGTACGCACCGCTGGAAATCGAGAACCAGCAGTTCTATCTGAAGCCAATGAACTGCCCGTTCCACATGTACATTTACAAAAGCCACCTGCGCTCGTACCGCGACCTGCCCCTGCGCTATGCCGAGCTTGGGACGGTTTACCGTTTCGAGCGCTCGGGTGTGCTGCACGGGCTGCTGCGGGTGCGCGGCTTTACGCAGGACGACGCCCACCACTTCTGCCGGGAAGATCAAATGCCGGACGAGGTGGACTTCGCGCTCAACTTTTCCTTGAAAATGCTGCGCGCTTTTGGCTTCAACGAGTTTACCGCCTACCTGAGCACCAAGCCCGAGCACTGCGTCGGCGAGCCAGAACGATGGGCTGAGGCCGAGGCAGCCCTGGAAGCCTCCCTCGAACGGTCTGGCCTGGATTACGAAGTCGATGAGGGCGGCGGCGCGTTTTACGGCCCCAAGATCGATCTCAAGCTGAAAGACGCATTAGGGCGTGAATGGCAGCTTTCGACGATCCAGTTTGATTTCAACCTGCCCGAGCGCTTCGACATCAACTACATCGGTGAAGATGGGCAACCGCACCGGCCCTACATGGTTCACCGGGCGCTGCTGGGCAGCATAGAGCGCTTCTTCGGCGCGCTGATCGAACACCACGCCGGGTCCTTCCCGGTCTGGATCTGCCCGGTCCAGGCTATGCTGATCCCGATCACCGACCGGCATGTTCCGTACGCCCGCGAGGTGGCGCAGAAGCTGAAGGCTGCCGGGCTGCGGGTCGAAGTAAATGAAGGCGATGAGCGCATGCAGGCCAAGATTCGTGCCGCCCAGATGCAGAAAGTACCCTATATGCTGGTAGTCGGCGACAAAGAGGTCGAGCAGGGTGCAGTGGCGCTGCGGCTCCGCAGCGGCGAAAACCCGGGCCCAATGAAAGTGGACGATTTTCTGGCGCGGGCCCTGGCTGAGATTGAGAACAAAATCTAAGCGCGGCACTGTGGCTTGTGAGATTGAAGACCCCACAAACCACAGCCCGCGTCAAAGTCAGTTGACGGTGCAGCCGTCTTTATGGTATCATGTACGCAGTCAGCCCGATGACTACGGGCATAGGTACGTGTTGGTTTTTTCAGAATAAGTGAGGAGAAGAGGACTATCAGTACTCAAAACTTTCGAATTAACGAGATGATTCGGGTGCCTGAAGTGCGCCTGATCGGCCCAAATGGTGAAAATGTAGGGGTGGTTTCGGTCAGCGAGGCCCTGCGCATGGCGCGGGAAGCGGAACTGGACCTGGTTGAAGTCGCGGCAGCGGCAACTCCGCCGGTCTGCCGGGTAATGGACTTTGGCAAGTTCCTCTACGAACGGACCAAAAAAGAGCGCGAAGCCAAAAAGGCCCAGACAAAAATCGAGATCAAGGAGATCCAGCTACGCCCAAAGACCAACGAACATCACCGGTCTTTTAAAACGCGCGACGCGCGGCGTTGGCTGCTGGAAGGGATGAAGGTCAAAGTCTCCATCCGCTTCCGAGGACGCGAAATCGATTATCCACAGTTGGCCCTGGAAGATCTGCGCGAAGTCGCCGAAGAACTGGCGGATATCAGCACGATCGAAGCTGCACCCAAACTGGAAGGGCGGGTCATGAGCATGATGCTTACCCCCAACAAGCCTGGCTCGAAGAAAAAGGAAGCCGCCCAGCCGGCCAGCAAGCCTGAGGCTGTAGAGACCAGCAGCTCGTAATTCGACCGCACAAAACAAAATTTTGTTGTATAATTGGCGGCTGCGAAAGAGCGCTTTTTTTCGCAGCCGTTGTAATTTGTTTAGCGAGGTTCATATTTATCTAGAGGAGTATCGCTGTGCCACGCAAGTCGACCAAAGAAAGCAAGTTCAAGATGAAGACCCACAAGGCGACCAGCAAACGGTTTCGCCTGACCGGGTCGGGTGTGCTCGTGCGCACCAAGGGTGGCAAAAGCCACCTGCGCCGACGTACCTCCGAGCGCACCAAGCGTTTGCTATCCGAAATGCTGCCCGTCCAGGGCGAAGGTATCATCCAGCGCGTCAAGCGCCTGGTGCCCTACCTGAAGAAGCAGGACTGATCTCGTTATCCGTTTTTAGTGCGGCTGTTGGGTGTTCACAACTGGTGCTCAGGCAAACTGAGACCGGCGCCCAGGGGTTCGCAAAGGAGTTCTCATGGCCCGTGTAAAGAGTGTGGCATATCGCCGACACCGAAGAACCTTAAAGATGACGCAAGGCTACTTTGGCACCCGTCATCGCCTTTTCCGCCGCGCCAATGAGGCGCTGATGAAGAGCCTGTGGTACGCGTACCGCGACCGCCGGGCTCGCAAGCGCGACCTGCGCAAGTTATGGATCGTGCGCATCAACGCCGCGGCCCGCACCAACGGCATGACCTACAGCCAGCTGGTGCATGGGATGAAGACCGCCGGGATTGCACTGAACCGCAAAGTGCTGGCCGACCTGGCCGTGCGCGACCCGCAGACCTTCACCGCTGTGGTTGAGGCAGCCAAAGCAGCCTGAGCAGTTTCTCAGGCAGCGAATCCTCGACAAGAGGCTCCGGTTTCGGGGCCTCTTGCTTTTTATCTTGCGCCCGATTCTGGATTAAAATAAAAACATGAGTTTATTCAAACAATCATTTACGTTTCCAGGTGGACAGAAGATCGAAGTGGTCCAGGGAGACCTGAACCGTCTCTCATGATCATCACTTCTGCCCAAAACCCCCGGCTCCAGCGCGTTCGTGGGCTGCTCGATAAACGCAAACAGCGCGAGGACGAACGGGCCTTTGTTGTCGAAGGGGTCCGTCTGGCAGAAGAAGGGCTCGCGGCAGGCTGGACGCCCGAGTTGGTGCTGTGTTCAACGGGTCTCTCAGGGCGCGGGCAGGCCGTGGTAGCCGGGTTCGCGCAGGCCGGCGCGGAAGTGCTGGAAGTAGCCCCGCGGTTGATGGAAGCAGTCGCGGGGACAGATTCGCCCCAGGGTTTACTGGCAGTTTTCGCCCAGCCGGCTGCGAGCATACCTGAAACGGTGGACTTTATCCTGATCGCGGACCAGCTGCGCGACCCAGGCAACCTGGGCACGCTGCTGCGCTCCGCGGCAGCAGCCGGGGCGCAGGCAGCGCTGCTTTCTCCTGGGACGGTGGATGCATTTTCGCCTAAAGTGGTTCGGTCCGGAATGGGGGCGCACTATCGCCTGCCGATCCTGCATCTCCCCTGGGATGAAATCCACTCGATCTGCGACCGGGCGGGTCTTCAGGTTTTCCTGGCCGACGCAGCTGGAGGAGAAGTTTGTTGGGATATAGACCTGCGCCTGCCGCTGGCTTTGCTGGTGGGGGGTGAAGCAGAGGGCGCCAGCCCGCAAGCGGTTGCGCTTACCGGCCGGTCGATTGCCATCCCAATGCCAGGAAAGAGTGAATCATTAAATGCGGCTGTAGCTGCCAGCATCTTGCTGTTTGAAGTGGTTCGCCAGCGGCGGAATGTCCCGCCGGGAGCAAGGAGCGCGGACAGCCGGCCGGGCGCCTGAAAAAATTCTGGTTTTATTCGTTTTGGATGATGAAGGAGGCTTGGAAGAACCACGATGAGAATCCGCTCTATTACTTGCTTTTTTGACCCGCGCACCCGCGCCGCCCAACAAACCATCGACCGGATGGGCCAGTTCCGGGAGCTTGCCCTTGACCTGTACGGCAAAGCCGGGCTGGAAGTCCAGACCACCCGCCTGGTGACGGCACCTTTCCCCTATCTTTACCCGATGGACGAGTTGGAAAGCGGCGTGCGCCTGGCCCAGACCCTGGAGAGGGACGCCGCCGAACAGGGCTTCGACTACGTGGCGATCGGACCGGCTCTGACTACCTACCCGGCCAGCTACGAGATGGTCGTCCCCATCCTTTCAGCCACCCGGAACCTGTTCGTCAGCGGAATGATCACAACCCCGCAGAGCGAGATCTCGCTGCCGGCGGTAAAAGCCTGCGCGAAGATCATTGCTCAAGCTGCCGCCGTCACCCCAGACGGCTTTACCAACCTGCGCTTTGGCGCGCTGGCCAATGTGGGCCCTTTTGTACCGTTCCTGCCCGGGGCTTACCACCAGGGTGAGCGGCCAGCTTTCGCGCTGGCGATGGAATGCGCCGACGCAGCTTACACGGCAGTGCGCAAAGCGCGTACGCTGGCCGAAGCCCGCCAGAACCTCATCACCGCCCTCGAAGCGCAGGCCACTGCGCTGGCAGGCCGGGCCAACCACCTGGCCCAGCAGTTTGATGTCGACTTCCGCGGGATTGATTTTTCCCTGGCCCCCTACCCCGAGCTATGGTGTTCGCTAGGGGCGGCGCTGGAAGCGCTTGGGCTTCCTGCACTCGGCCAATCGGGCTCGTTAGCCGCGGCCGCCTTCCTGGCCGACACACTCGACCGCGGAGCCTGGCTGCGCACGGGCTTCAACGGAATGATGATGCCGGTGTTGGAAGACTCGGTCCTGGCAGAGCGGGCCGGGCAGGGCGCTTTTTCGGTTCACGATTTACTGATGTATTCGGCTGTGTGTGGAACCGGGCTGGACACCGTCCCGCTGCCGGGCGACAGCCAGCCAGAGCAACTGGCTGCCCTGCTGCTGGACGTCGCTGCGCTGGCCCTGCGGCTGAACAAACCCCTCATCGCTCGGCTAATGCCGCTCCCAGGCAAACAGGCCGGCGATCCAACCGGCTTCGACTTCTCCTACTTCGCAAACGGGAAGGTTATGACCCTGCCGGCTGCCCCGCTCAAAGGGCTACTGGCCGGCGACGAGACAATTTCAATCCAACCTCGCGGCAGGGCATAAACAGATGCGATGCAGGCGGCTGCTCCGCCTGCATCGCATTGCTTCTCTCCCTTATCGGACCTGCTTGAAATTAATCAAGATCAGGTTCTGGTTGCAGTCGTCGTAGGTATCGAAATAAACCCGCTTCGAAAGGGGGATCAGGGCCTGATCAAAAAGCTGGACCCATACGCTGCCCCTTGACCTGATCGGCCGGTCGGCAATGACAAATTCATAACCGGCCTGGCCAAACTGGAGCGCCGTGCCGGTCAGGCTGAGTTGGTAGAGAGTCTTGCCATCCAGGTTGCCGCCCAGCATGACGGTAATACCAACCATCGGGGCATTCTGGAGATCATAAGACTGCCCGGCCACCCACAGCTTGCAGGTATCGTGATTGGGCATGGCGCTGCCAGCGATCACATACGGTTCATTACGCAGGACGAAGGGAAAAATTGAGTTAATCGTCGCGGTCGGGCTGGGGCCGGGCGTCATTGTCTCCGTGGCAGTCGGTAAGGGAGTGTGCGTAACCGTCGGGGTCACCGGCGTGGCAGAGGGCCGGTAGGTGGCTGTGCTGGTGGGGGTCAGGGTTAAGCTTGGCTGTGGCGATGGTGTCTCGCTGGGGAGGCTGAGTACGGCTGCCAGGGTGGGAGGTATCGGGCTGAATGGGTTGATCGGGCTGGCCGGGTTGAGATAAATGGTCAGAAACACCATCACCATGCTGGCGATGCCTAACCAGACCATCAGCGTGAGCACATTCCAAAGCAGATCGGAACTTCGACGGGCGCGGCGAACATGGGCTGAACGGCGCGGGCGGGATACAGGCTGGCTTTTGGTCTCTTCAACAGTGGCCATCGCGGGTTACTCCAGTACAACCTGGATGCTGCTGGCTGCCCGGCGCCCCTCAAGCCAGTCGCGAATGGCCTTGTGAGCCAGGACCTGCCGGGCATCCGGAGATATTGGGCGGGAAGGCTCGCGCGAAATCACCTGCAGAACATGGTAGCCGATCTCTGAATGGATCACCTGGCTGATCTCGCCCGGCTGGAGTTGAAAAACGGCTTCTTCGACAACCGGTTGGGTCAGGTAGCCACGCGGGAACCAGCCCAGGTCACCGCCGGTCAGCGGATCATAACGATAGGCCTGGGCGGCGAAATTTACCCCGGGAAGTTTGACCTGCTCGAGGGCCCTGTTTGCCGCAGCTTCATCCAGAACCAGGATTTGCCGGGCATGGATCTGCTCGGCAGACTCGGGCACCGCTGCCGCCAGCTGGTCGCGCTGCCAGGCTGCCGCCAGCTGGCGGCGCATGGCTGCGCGGAAAGCCTCCTCCGTATACCCGTAGCGAGACATCCAGCCTTCCAATCCATCCCCCTGGCTCGCCAGCCGGTCGATCTCAGCCTGTAATGTTTCATCGGAAAGCTGGAAGCCACCTTCAAACGCACCCTGGGCCAGCAAAAGGGTGTCGATCAAATTATCAAGCACCTGCTGGCGCTGTTGTTCGAGCGCGACGCTCTTGCCCAGTTCCTGGTGCGCTTCCTGGAGCTGGCGCAGTTCGGCCTCAAACTCGGCCAGGCTGATCCCTTCGCCGTTAACAATCACCGCCTGCGGCACGGGGGTTGGGGTCGGAGTCAGCGTCGGCGCCACAGTCGTTGCTGCCGGCGGTAGGGTAGTCGAGGCAGCCTCTGTGACAGCGGCCTGTGCCGGCGCAGTCTCAGGTGTTGGAGCGCCCGTACGGCAGCCTGCTGCCAGGATGAGGACCAGCCCCAAAACCAGCAACAAGATCAGCTGATTAGCACGTGATGAAATCATTGACCCGATTATACCTGTTTCTCGCCCATTCTTGCCCGCCCGATCCAATGCCAGCAGGATAGTTTACGAATTTGATAAGTTATCAGATATAATTTGCACATGCCGCCTGGCGTCACCCATTCGAACCGTACGCGCATCCTTGCCCTGGCCTGCCTGGGCCTGATTGTTTTTGAAGGATTCCTCGCTCTGGCCTGGATGTTTACCCAGCCAGTCGACCCGGACTCGACCTTTTTGCTCGGTTACTCACCGGTCCGCTGGGCGCTGGCAGGGATGATTCTCCTGCTGACCGGGCTGGCTGGCACGCTGGGGATCGACCTGCTGCGCAACGTAAAACGGCCCTGGCAGAAAGCCCTTGCCAGGCGCCTTGACGACCTCCCCGCCGTCCTGGTCGCAGGCAGCCTGGGCCTGCTGGCGGTGAATCACGGAACACTTCTGGCGCTCGCGCCAATCGACCATACCGCGGTGCGAGCCGTTTTCAACCGCCTGCTGCCGGTGGGCGTCTTTGTAGGGCTGGCCAGCCTGCAAGTCCTCCTGGCTGCCGGGCTGTCCGTCAAGCAAAGGACCTGCCCAGACCACCGCATCACCCGGGCAGCCGGCCTGGCGTGGATTGGGTTAGTGCTGGCCGGCGGGCTGGTCCTGTTGACTCGCCTGGGCCTGGATCCGGTGACCAACGGCTGGTATGAATACGGGACCCCACTGGCCCACCAGCAGGTCCTTTACCTGTTTTACAGCACGCTGCTGATTTTGCTGGCAGGGCTGGTCGTGAGCAGCCGGCTGCCTTCCCCACCCTGGGCGCGAAAAGCGCTCGACATGGGGCTGCTGTTGGCCATCTGGCTGGCGGCGGTCATCGTGTGGAACAGCATGCCAGTTCCAGACAGCTGGTTTTCTCCAAAGCCCTTGCCGCCTAACCATGAAGTTTATCCGAACAGCGATGCGCTTTCATACGACCTGGCAGCCCAGGGCACCCTGCTGGGTACAGCCTGGTCGCGCGGCGCAGTGCATTACAAGCCGTTTTACGTCGCCATCCTGACTCTATTGCACGCCGCGGCCGGCCAGGATTATACCCGGGTAGTTTTCCTGCAAACGCTGCTGCTGGCGCTCTTTCCTGCTTCGTTGTACCTGCTGGGACGAAGCCTGCACAGCCGGCTGGCCGGCGGGCTGGCAGGGCTGGCTGCCATTCTGCGCGAGTACAACCAGCTCACCGTGGCTTCTCTGACCACCCTCTCCAACTCGAAGCTGCTGCTGTCTGAGCTGCCCACCGCGCTGGGGATCAGCGCACTGCTGGTGGTGCTGGCGGCCTGGCTGCGTTCGCCGGGGCAGCGCGACCCCGCTCAGCGCCCCTACCTGGCGCTGCTGGCGGGTGGGATGATCGGGCTGCTGATCGAGATCCGCTTGCAAACGATCCTTCTCTTACCAGCACTGGCAGCCCTGCTATTCCTGTTATCTGGCAAACGCTGGCGCAGCGGCCTGGCCGCAGCCGGGCTGGTCTGCCTGGGTATTATCATGAGCACTTCCCCACTGGCGCTGCGCAACTGGAGCATCAGTGGAACGCTGACGCTGGAAAAACCAGGGTACTTCGAGCGTACACTGTCCTACGCTTACACGCCTGTCTCCGCCGAAGAGGACCCCAACGAACCCTTCACCGCCGCGCCACCCGGTGAAACCAATCCGGGGCTGGGGAAAACCCTTGAGCTGGCCCTTCATCACTTCGCGCATAATGCAGCCAGTACACTGCTGGTCATGCCAAACGGACTGGGAAGCGAAACAGGCTGGACGCGGCTCAGAGACCTGCAGAGCCTGTTCTGGACGAATACCCGGGCTGTCTTCCGCCTGCCGGGCGCAGCCTGGATTCTCGCCAACCTGGCCCTGCTGGCGCTGGGCGCTGCGGCGCTGTGGCGGCAGGCCGGCTGGGCCGGTCTCCTGCCGGCGCTGTTCTTCGCCGTTTACAATCTGAGCAGCGCGCTGGGCGGCTTTTCCGGGCAGCGGTTTATCCTGCCAGTCGATTGGGTGGGCTATTTTTATGCCCTCACCGGCCTGGCCTGGCTGGCAGTGACCCTGCTGGGGCTGTTAGGGTGGAATGTCAATGCGCGGCTGCCGAGATCGGAAGAGCGTCGTGTAGGGAAAGAGTGTAGGATAGGGT
>CAZBDC010000101.1:0-18916 GCA_964490575.1 uncultured Anaerolineaceae bacterium
GTATTCACCCGGCAAAACAGCCGGTTTCATCGCCGTAATTGGCGAAGGTATTGATAAAGGCTGGGTATTTATCCTGGTCAGCGGTGTGCTCCTTTTCCTGCTGCTGCATAACGAACTGAAGAAAAATGATCTTCGTTACAAGCAGCACCTCCAGGAAAAAGAAGAACTCCTCCAAAAGCTCGGCCAGAAAAATCTCGAGCTGTTGGAAGCTTATGATAAAACCATTTTTGGCTGGTCACGGGTGCTCGAACTGCGCAACCGTGAGGTGACCGACCACAGCCGCCGGGTGACCGAACTGACCCTCCAACTGGCCAGGTATCTTGGCCTCCAGGAACCGGATCTGTCACACATCCGCCGCGGCGCGCTGCTACATGATATCGGCAAGATGGCGATCCCGGATGCCATTATCCTTAAAAATGATGTCTTAACCGAAGAGGAGCGCGCACTGATCCAGCGCCATCCCCTGCTCGGGTTTGAAATGCTTTCGGAGATCGAATATCTGCGCCCGGCAATCGATATCCTGCTCTGCCACCATGAAAAGTGGAACGGGGAAGGATATCCCTTTGGCCTGGCCGGCGAACAAATTCCCCTGTTTGCCCGCATTTTTGCCGTCGCGGATGTGTGGGATGCTCTGGTTTCTGAGCGGCGCTACCGCGAAGCTCAATCGCCAGCGGTGGCGATCGAGTACCTGCGTTCCGAATCTGGGCAGCACTTCGATCCGAAAATCGTCGCGGCCTTTCTTGAAATGATAGAAGCAGATGGAGCGCTGATGATGACAGCGGGTATTATTCACCAGGCGAGTGATCCAGATCGGCAAAGTGCTCCTGAAACACCCGGTGGATGAATAGATAACCGTTGCCAACCCGGTGCAGGAGAGCCAGGTCCACGCCCTGTTCGAGCGCGCGAGTCATCTGCCAGGGCAGGGATTTTTCTCTCCACAACAGCAGGCGCAGCGCAAGGTGCTGTATGGCGGCCATGCCGCCGCTGCGCAATCCATTGACCGTGCCCAGGAATAATCCGAAGGCCAGCAGGATTACCAGGTACGACAGGGGGTTGTCCAGGGGGTTGGCGCCGGTAAGTGGGTCGAACACCAGCGCTACTGCCAGGCGGTGAACCGCGATCAGCGCGCCGCCGGCCAGCCCGGTGATGAGGAAACTAAAGCCTGCATTGCGCAGCGACTGGAGAATGCCCTGGTTTGGACGCGCTGCCGTCTCCACCCGTTTGCCCTGGATCCCCCACAGCAGGAAGAAAATCCCGGCGATTGGGATCCCAACCACCGGCAGAACCAGCCCAATGATCAGGACGGACCCCAGGATCACCTGGAGCGGGGAAAAGTCGCGAGACAATCCAAGGATAAAGACGGTCAGGTTGGCCAGTAAAGTCAGGCTCAAACTGATCAGAATGCTCAGGCCTGTTCCTGCCAGCAGTCCTTTGACGGCTGACCGCCAGGACCACTGAATAGCCTCAACCGGGTCGATTTCAGCATGGGGGGGCTCGCCGTAGTTGCTGAAAGAGAACCCATAGATCAGGGTAAAGGCTGCCAGATAAACGAAAGGCAGGAACAGGATGGTCACCGTCTGCCCGAGTTCGCCGGGCGGCAGGCCGGTGGATGACCACGGGCGGCTCGCCATGGTGACCACGGAGGCGGAAATTCCAACCGCCAGAGAGGTGAGGTTGATGAATGGGGATACGTAGCTCTTCAAAAAGGCAGCCGCCCTGTTCCCCTTTTTTGAAGGGGCAGGGTCTGTGGGTTGTCCGGCTGGCTGTTTGGACGAACATTGGATCTGCCAGGCATAGATCAGCCCGGCAGCCAGCCCACCGATTATTCCTGGCAGCAACCCGATCTGGAAAACACCTGGCCATGAAAGACTGTAGCCGCGGATCAGCGAATAATTGAGGGCGATGAAAAGCAGCCCGCTCAGGATGCCAAAAACCAGGCGGGTCAGCAGCCCATAGACCATCCGGCTGGCCGGTTTGCTCAGCCAGCCTGGCTGCAGGCCCTCAATTAAGAAAATGGCCTGGTGATTTTCTCCCATCCGGCGAGCCAGAAAGGATAAGACCGGCAGCACCTGCTCCGGGGAAGCTGCCCGCCCGCGCCGGTGGAACATCTGGCTTATGTAAGCGTCTAACAGCCGCGTGCGTGACTGCTCAGGGTTTTCTCCGGGCATGAAACCTGGTGGCGCGGGTGAGCCCTGAAAGGTAACCGCCAGGATGCTCAACATCAAGGGGGTCTGAGCCAGCTCTTGCAGTTGTGGATCGTGGTCGAGCAGATTGCGAACTGCTGCGAACGGTTCGCCGGCCTGCGACATAATTTCTCGGGCCTGCTCGGGAGGCATTCGTTTCAGCAATACCGCGCCGCCAAGCTGTAAAGGCAGCCCGGCGCGCTGGTACTCTTCCAGCCGGCAGCAGACGGCCACCCCGGTCAGGCCGTGTTCCTGGCGGAACTGGTTGATCTCGACCATGCATGCCCGGCGGAAGGACGGGTTGACTTCGTCCAGACCGTCCAACAGCAAGGTCAGATCATTGTGTTCCAGCCAGCGGCGGCCAATCTCACGCGGGATCTGGTATTTGCTGTTGAGTTCGTCGACCACCCAATCATCCAGGTCGCTGCGCCTGGTTCCCCACGTCGCCAGGTTAAGCACGACCGGGATCGGTTGCTGATCGTCCGCCCCGGCCCGTTCTGCCAGCTCGCGGGCCAGCGCCAGCAGGGCCGTCGTCTTGCCTGTTCCCGGGTCTCCCAGGATGAGCAGCGCCTGCCCGTATGTATCATAACGGGAAAGAAGCCCGGCTGCTGCCGGGCCTGTTTCTATATCGCCATCGACCTCTTGGGGCAAGGAGTCTGCCTGCGCAATGATCTCTTCCCATGGGTGCGCGACCAGGTCCGGCCGGGCTTCCTGGCGTACTTCCATCCAGCCCAACGGCTGGAGCGAAGAGTCGAGCACCCCGTTAATCCAGAACTGGCGAACCTTCTCGAGCAGGAGGCGCTGGCTGCGGCGTTCGCGCTGCGCGACCGGATCCTGGATGAGATGGATGTGTTTATCCCCGGCGACAAAATCGCCGCCGGTGGTGTATACATCGCCTTCGATGTATACACCACCGGTGTGGGTTATTTTTTCCTGCGCTTCGTCGGTCATTTGCTGCTCTTGATCAGCAATCTACATACAGTACGGAGGCCAGTTCGTAGCTTAAGATGTCTTCCTGCCGCCCAATCTTGATCCGCACGGGGCCTTTGAATGGGGCGATCGAAACCAGCGCAAGATGCGCTCCGGGGTACAGGCCTAACTGCCCCAGGTAGTATAACTTTTCGGGATCGTGAATGCGCACCCGGCTGATGCTGTATTCTGCGCCAACCGGCTGGTTTACCAGGCTGTCATCTGAGACAACCGGCATGATTCCCTCTCGGGATGGGATAGGCTCGCCATGCGGGCAGCGGGTAGGGTGGTTGCACAATGTGTCCATGCGGTCTTCCAGCCGTTGATCGATACCCAGCTCAAACTGGTCAGAATAATCGTGAACTTCGTGCCAGCCGAAACCCATCACGCGCACCAGGAAGACCTCTCCCAGGCGGTGCCGCCGGATGGCCGGCAGGGCAATGTGCATCCCGTTATCCGTCAGGCGTACTCCCCGGTATGGCTCGTGCTCCAGGTAGCCGGCTGCTTTCAGCTTTCCAAGCATCTTTGAGATGGCCTGAAAAGAAGCGTCGATCGGTTCTGCCAGGTCCGACAGGCCGACATATTCATGGTCCTCCTGAAGCCGGAAGATTTCCGCGGCGTACCGCCGCATGGCAAAGGTCACTGAGTTGGTCATCATCTCTTACACCGATCCTTGCAACCCGGTTGTAATTCCTGCTCAGCCGCTGTTGAAGTCCGATTTAATATGAATAACTAGATATAAATAATCCTATTAAATTATACTACACCTGCAATTAAAAATAGCGAGGGATAGGTCGTGGCTCGATGGGGAGCAACTGCCGCTCGTTCTCATCTGGCCATGCCACCCCCAGTGTTTTACATCGGAGGAGCGATTATTTTGAATAAAAAGAATCTGGTCCTGTTGTCTTGTCTGCTGGCCACTGGTCTGATCCTGTCTGCCTGTGGCCCTTTCCCGGCCTCGGCTCAAAAACAAACCCTGGTGATCTATTCCGGGCGCAGCGAAGCCCTGGTTGGCCCGATTGTCGAGCAGTTCGAACAATCCTCGGGGATCGATGTGGAAGTCCGTTGGGGTTCAACTTCTGAACTGGCAGCCACGCTGCTTGAAGAAGGCCAGCGCTCGCCGGCCGACGTTTTCTTTGCCCAGGACCCAGGCGGGTTAGGCGCGGTGATTGACCTGCTGGGGCCGCTGCCGGAAGAATTGCTGGTCCAGGTCGACTCTCGCTTCCGCGACCCACAAGGCCGCTGGATCGGCATTTCTGGAAGGGCGCGCACGCTGGTATACAATGCGGACGAGTTGGAACCGGCTGACCTGCCGGCTGACCTGGCCGGGCTGACCGACCCGCGTTGGAAAGGCCGGGTCGGTTGGGCGCCTGCGAACGCATCTTTCCAGACCATGGTCACGGCCATGCGCGTGATGTGGGGGCAGGAGCGGGCCCAGGCCTGGCTGGAAGGTATGGTGGCCAACCAGCCGGTCGTCTTCGATGGCAACGCGCCGATCGTGGCGGCGGTGGGCGCTGGTGAAATTTCGGTTGGGCTGGTCAATCACTATTACCTGTTCCGTTTCTTGCAGGAAGAGGGTGAAAGCTTCCCGGCTCGGAATCACTTCTTTGTGGGTGGGGGCCCAGAATCGCTGGTGATGCCGGCCGGCGTGGGGGTGTTGAAAACCTCCGACAGCCAGAACGAGGCTGAAAAACTGATCGATTTCCTGCTCTCCCCGGTGGCGCAGCAATACTTTGCTACCCAAACCTATGAGTACCCGCTGGTAGATGGAGTCGTTACGCCGCGCGAGCTTCCGCCGCTGCCTGATCTGAACGCCGCCAGGGTGGACCTGGCCGATTTATCTGATTTGCAGGGGACGCTGGCCCTGCTGCGCGAGGTTGGCGCGCTGCCTTAACCGCATGGCAAGACTCGCGCTTCCCTTCGATCTCCGGAGAACAACACGCCGGGCGCCTGGCCTGCCAGGCTGGCCCGGGCAACGGATCCTGTGGCTGGCCTCGGCCGCGGTCGTCGCCTTGCTTTTCCTGCCGGTCATTTACCTGGTCGTGCGGGTGAGCGCCGCCGGCGAGGCGGCCTGGGCATTAATCCTTCGCCCGGCCACGCTGGCAGCATTTGCCCGCACGCTCGGATTGGCGCTGGCGGTCACGTCCGTTTCGGTTGCTCTGTCGCTGCCCGCGGCCTGGCTGACGACCCGGACCGACCTTCCGGCCCGGAAGATCCTGGCTGTTTTGCTGGCCCTGCCGGTGGTCATCCCAAGCTACGTGGGCGCTTATTTGCTGGCAGCTTTTCTGGGACCGCGCGGCATGTTAGCCCAGGCGTTCGATCTTTCCGGGCTGCCAGCCATTTATGGGTTTCCCGGCGCATTCCTGTCTTTGAGCCTGCTTTGCTACCCATACGTGTTTCTCAACCTCCGGGCGGCGCTGATTGGGCTTGACCCGGCCCTGGAAGAGGCTGCCCGCAGCCTGGGACACAGTCCCTGGAAAACATTCTGGCGCGTCACACTGCCGCAGCTCCGCCCGGCCCTGGCGGCCGGAGGCTTGATGGCAGGGCTGTACGTGCTGCGCGACTTTGGCGCGGTATCGATCATGCGCTACGATACCCTGACGCGGGTAATTTACATTCAATACGGGTCAGCTTTTGATCGCTCGACTGCCAGCGGGCTCGCCCTGGTGCTGGTTGCGCTGACACTTTTGCTCCTGGCGCTGGATCTCTGGACACGCGGGCGGGCGCGCTACACCCGCAGCGCTACAGGAACCCGGGCGCAGCCGCTCGTTCGCCTGGGCGGCTGGCGCTGGCCGGCGCTTTTTTTCTGCCTTGGCGTGATCCTGGCTGGCCTGTTCCTGCCGGCGGCGGTGCTGGGGTACTGGCTGGTGCGCGGTATCCAGGCCGGCGAGCGGCTGGCCCCGTTATGGCTCGCGGCACAGCATTCCCTGCTGGCTGCTGCCCTGGCGGTGGCTTGCGCAGTTGTGCTCGCACTGCCTGTGGTGGTTCTCAGCGTGCGCGTCCCTGGACGGTGGAGCGGCCTGCTTTACCAGCTTTCTTATTCAGCTTATGCCCTGCCGGGAATCGCCGTGGCGCTAGCGCTGGTGTATTTCGGCGCCAACTTTGCTTTCCCCCTGTACGGCAGCCTGGTGATCCTCTTACTGGCGTATACGATCCTTTTTTTGCCCCAGGCAAGTGGACCGCTGCGCGCCGCGCTGCTCCAGGTCCCCGCCAGCCTGGAAGAGGCCGCCCGGGGCCTGGGTCGCAGCCCGTTGGATGTGCTGCGTCAAGTCACCCTGCCCCTGATCCGGCCCGGTCTGCTGGCTGCTGCGGCGCTGGTCTTCTTGACCGCGATGAAAGAGCTGCCGGCTGCGCTGATTCTCAGCCCGTTGGGGTTTAAGACTCTGGCCGTATCGATGTGGTCGGCCGTTTCGGAAGCCTTCTTCGCCCGCGCAGCCGCCCCGGCCCTTCTGCTGATCATGCTGTCGGCGATCCCGGCGGCCTGGTTAACTTTCACTGAGCAGCGCCAAAGATGATGTTTACCATCCAATGTGAGAATGTTGCGAAATCTTACGGGCCGGTTAAGGCATTGGACGGGTTGTCACTGTCTATCCGGAAGGGAGAGATTTTAGCCCTGGTAGGGCCGAGCGGGTGCGGTAAGACCACCCTCTTGCGCCTCCTGGCGGGATTCGAGCCCCCGGATAGTGGGATCATTTGCATCGCTGGAGAGATGGCGGCTGGCCCAGGACGCATGGTTCCACCGGAGCGGCGCGGGGTGGGGATGGTCTTCCAGGATTACGCTCTCTTCCCGCATCTCTCGGTGGCCGACAATGTTGGCTTTGGCCTGGATCGCCTGCCAAAACACCGCCGGAGTATGGAAACCGAGGCTGCTCTGACTCGCGTAGGCCTGTCTGGTTATGGCAGGCGCTACCCGCACGAGCTGTCTGGCGGCGAGCGCCAGCGGGTGGCTCTGGCCCGGGCGCTGGCTCCCCGTCCGGTGCTCGTGCTGCTTGACGAGCCTTTCAGCGGCCTGGATGCTGACCGGCGGGCCCAGGTACGCGAAGATGTCCGCGCAATTCTCACGGGGTCCGGGGCGACGGCGGTTCTTGTCACCCATGACCAGGAGGAAGCGCTGTACATGGGGGACCGCCTGGCCGTGATGCGCCAGGGGAGGGTTGAGCAGGTTGCCAGCCCAGATGAAGTGTTCCAAAGCCCGGCCACCCGTTTTGTGGCCGAATTTATGGGCCAGGCAGATTTTCTGACCGGTTGGGTCACCGCCGAAGGCATCCAGACCGAGATTGGGCTGTTGGTTCAGCGGGTGAATGCCTTGCCAGGCGCGCGGGTTGACGTGGCCGTGCGGGGAGATGATATTCACCTGGAGCCCTGGCGGGCGGATATTTCAGGCGTGCCGGCGGTAGTCACGGCCCGGGATTTTAAGGGCTCCCAGAATGTCTATCGGGTCAGGCTGCCTTCTGGCCAGGTCGTCCACTCGATCCAGCCCCATACCTGCCGGCTTGAAGCCGGGGCGCGGGTGAGGGCTGTGCTCGACCCGCATCACGACCTGGCCTGTTTTGTTGCCGGGCTGCCTGTTACATAACTGCCAGAGTGCCTTCGTTCACATACTGGGTCAGCTCTGTCACGCTCAGGTCCGCCAGGCCCAGTTTCTCGATCGTCCGCCCGCGCCGCCAGTAATCCGTGCGATGGATAATACAGGCCAGGCGGATGATTGCGTCCATTCCGCGCACGGAGACGCCGTAGCGCTGGCCCAGCGAAGCCAGCGGCACCAGGCTCATTGGCACGTCTTCAAAGATATAACGGTGGTTGAGCGTGGGCGGCGCCTTGATCCCGTAGTAGCCAGGCTGGTTGTGGATGGCTTCTTCCAGGTTCTCGCCGGTCGTGTCATAAGCCAGCTTCAGCCATTCCATTGCCGTCCGGGCGCGCACCCCTAGCGAGGCGGCAACTGTTACCCGCTCGCGATCCAGCACTTCCAGCACGCGGGAGACGGAGGTGGTGACCCCATCGATGTAAAACTGGTAATCGCCGTGGGTGGCTTCAATCCAGCCCGCATTGAGCAAAGTCAGGGCCGGGTGAAAGATGGCGCCCATGTTGTTGAGCCCGGTTTGCAGCACGTTCCCGCCGTCGATATACTGCGGGTAGGCCTGGCGAATAATATCCAGCACATTGCGGGTGCGGATGGCGGGCAGCGCGGCGAGCGGCACGGCTTCTTTGATGCGAAAGATTCGCGCCTGGGCCGGTCCGTCTGAGCGTGAGGCGTAGATGAATGTCTCTGTCTCGGCCACCGTCACATCTGCCAGGCAGCCGTGGTCGCGCAGCACCTTGGCAAATTCGATTGCGCCGCATGTGCGGCCCGGGTGTAGTACAACGATCTGCCCATCCAACAGGTACGGTGCAGCGGTCCGCGCCACGTCCGCGTGGGCGGACGAGGGCACGACTACCATGATCATCTCAGCACCATCGAGCGCCTCAGCCATGTTTGATGTGACCCTGGCCAGCTTGCCAAACCCATGCAGGCTGCCTTCACAACCTTCCAGGTCGATCCTACCCAACTCCTTGATTGCAGCGATATGTTCTGGCGTACGGTTGTAGAGCGTAATTGGGAACCCCATCAGGGCCAGGTGGGCTGCCATCGCTTTGCCTCCGTGACCGGCGCCGATTACCGTGAAGCGAGTCGTTTGAGTCATGGGTCCTCCTATAGGAATTGGGCCAGCCGCTCGCGCTCCGAGAGGGGGCGGCCGGTTGGGTCAACGGCCTGGCAAGCGCCGGTGATGATGCGGGTAGCGACTTCTCCTCGAGCAAAGGGATTCCCGCGCAGGTGGGGAGCATCGAGAATGCCGACCTTCACTGCCCGAGCCAGAACTGCCGGGTCGGCCAGCGGGT
Organism: uncultured Anaerolineaceae bacterium; assembly: GCA_964490575.1. GTDB lineage: Bacteria > Chloroflexota > Anaerolineae > Anaerolineales > Anaerolineaceae > DSYU01. The sequence continues at coordinate 9,030 of CAZBDC010000101.1, forward strand.
TTTCCACTTCTGGCCCGGCCAGGCCGCGGATTGCTTGCAGGGTCACTCGGGCTTCCGCGACCAGCTGGTCTTTACGGGCCTGGACGAGGGGATCGGCTGTCATATCGGGCGCACCGCGCAGCGCGTTCTCGATCGAGCGCCGGGCCAGCCCGCAGGATTCGATCACGTCGCCGGCGGTGGCGGCGTGGTCGGCCTCGGTGTGCCCAACAACATGGACAATGTGCGGATGTACCGCCATTTGCAGATAGATGCTGGCTGCCAGGTGAGCCCGCGCGGCGGTCAGATCAAGCGGGTAGCTGAGCAGTCCGGTGCGGGTTTGCCGCCAGATCCGGAAGCCAGGCCCTTCCAGCCCGGCGTCCAGTTCGAGCACGGCCATCATCTTGGCCAGGTCCATCGCATCGGAGAGGCCGGGCGGGCTGTTGAACATCAACTGAGCGATGTAATCTTTTACCCCGCAGGCGCGCGCATTGTAGGCCGAAAGATAGGCTGAGACAACAAATACCACGTCTGGAGCATCGCGCATGCCCCAGTGGTGCGGCTCATTGAGCTCAACTGGGATGCCGCGCTCGCCGTACCAGGCCATCACGTTTTGATGCTCGCGGATCGATCCTTCCAGATCCCACGGCCCGCGTCCATCCATCTGGTTGAACCAGAACAGAGGGATCGCGCACCAGGCGATATGGATTGTCTCAACGAATACTTCGGCCTGGCGGATGAAATCGTCTGTGCCTGAGTAAGTTCGCAGCAGCGGGTAATTGCCGCGCCGGCTGGCTGCGTACAGCGCGCGGTAATCGTCTGGGGTACGAACAGGCACACCGCCCGCCCCACGCCGGCGCGGATTCTGGCGCTCGGGATGGAAGAAGTTTTCCTGTGCATCCTGGTCGACTCCCAGCGAGATCACGTCCAATGCGCGGGCTCCGGCGATCTGCTCGATCCCGCGCAGGGTGTCTTCCATAGTCGGCAGGCCAAAATGGTGGCGCAGGAGAGGGAACGGCGACTTCCATTGAATGCGCCGGATTGTTTCTTGTGGAAAATCACCTTCACCTGGGGTTCCGGGCGCCTGACCCTTGAGATAAGCAAGCACCTCTTCCGGTGGTTGGCTGCCGTCGAAAACCACCTCGAAGAACCCTAGGGCTTTGGCTCGCTGGCTGACAGGTGGTGTGCCCCCAAAAGCAAAGCGCACGCCCTGCGCGTGGAGTTCGTCGGCTGCTTCGGCGAACTCGCCTAACAGTCGTTCCCCGGTCTCCGGGGTCAGGCGGTAGGAAACACCGACCAGGTCGGCCCCTTCACGGCGAGCTGTTTCCAGCACAGTTTTTATCGGGACGGCTGGGCCCAGGAAGATTGTTCGCCACCCGGCGCTTTCCGCCAACCGCAGGAAGTTCATCACTCCCGCCACGTGCACGCATTCTCCCAGGGCGGCGCCGATCACAGTCTTCATCAAAACGCTCCTTTCAATAGTGAGCTGATGCAGGCTTATCCCGATCACCCGGCTAAAACCAGTATCAGGGATGCGCGGCGACCAACTGGCAGTCGATTTAACGGATAAGTGCAGTTGCTGGCCGCTCTGGCCCGCAAAGCTTTGCGCTTGGATCCTTTTGGTTGGCCTACGGTATGCCGGTAATTATCAGGCGCTTACCAATGGCTTGCTGGGGTCTGGGCGATCGAGAAAAGGCACTGCGAAATATATTGCGTTGAAACACATCCCGCGTCACCTTTAATGGCATTGAGGATGAAATTTACTTTTGCATTTTTATTATAAAGGATTTTGACGGTTTTTTTCCTTGCGTGGGGCTACAATAAGAGAAAGGAGGCTTAGATGGAAGTTGATCACCAATTTCTTGAAGTTCAGGGGCTGCGAACCCATTTCATCGCAGCGGGTGGGGCAGGGCAGGAGGCGGTTGGCCGGCCGATCGTTATCCTTCTACATGGTGGCGGAATCGACAGTGCGCGCCTATCGTGGGACCTGCTGATCCCTGAACTGGCCTCAGCCTGCCAGGTGATTGCCCCAGATTGGCCCGGGTACGGCCTCAGCGCGCCGCTGGACCGAACCTGTTCGATCGACTTCCTGGTGAACTTCCTGGCGGATTTTATGAATGCACTTGGCATCCAGCGCGCCAGCCTGGCCGGAATTTCGATGGGCGGCGGTGCTGCGCTGGGTTTTGCCTTGCGTTTCCCGGAGCGGGTCGACCGGCTGGTGCTGGTTGACAGTTATGGGCTGCAACGCGATGCGCCATTCCCGTTGCTCAGTTATCTCTATGTTCGCCTTCCTGGGGTCAACGCGTTGACCTGGAAGCTGATGCGCAATCCGTCCATGGCGCGCTGGTCGCTGCGATCTTTGCTGCGGCGGCCTGGCGCACTGACTGAGGAGCTTTTCGATCTGGTCATGGAAGAAATGCGTCGCCCGGATGCCGGGCGGGCGTTTATGACATTTCAACAGGATGAAATCACCCTGTCTGGTACGCGGACATCCTTTCTCGACCGGCTGAATGAGATCAGTGCGCCGACTCTGATCGTTCACGGCACGCTCGACACGCTTGTCCCGCACGAGGCGGTGCGTGAGGCGCACATTCGCATCCCTGGCTCGCAACTGCACTGGATGGAAGGCTGCGGCCACTGGCCGCAGCGCGACCACCCGGCGGAGTTCAACCGTCTGGCGAGGCGTTTCTTGTGCGTGAGCCGCGAGGAAAGGCCTGGCCTAAATGCGCTGGATGCCAGCCCGTAAGGATTGAATGACGCCTGGCTGGGCAGCCAGGAACGGCTCGCCTGCCTTTTGACCGTTCAGCAGGTTGGCCGGTTGGAAAGGCGCCCCAGACAGGGTCTCGGTCGCGATTCCCAGCGCAAGCAGCATCGGCAGGATCCCGGCCAGGTCCCACAGGCTGAAAGGGTAAACCAGTGCGCCAACAGCTGCCCCGGTTCCTACATAGGCCAGGTGGGCGGCTGTGCTGCCCAGCGAGCGGATGCGCGGGTAAGCGACCTGGAATTTCCGGTGGAAGTCGGATGGCACAGCCAGGAAAGCCAGCGGGCTATCCGGGTCGATTCTGGCGGGCGGTGTTAGCTGCTGGTCGTTGTAGTAAGCCTGGGCGGTGGTGCCCCAATACATCTCTCCGGTCACCGGCAGGTACAGTCCGCCAGCATATGGCTCGCCGTCCCGCAGAATGCCGATCGACACGCCCCACACCGGCAGCCCGCTGGCATAGGCCCGCGTTCCGTCGATCGGATCGATCACCCAGCTGTAAGTCTCGCCGGAGGCGACCTGCCCACCCTCTTCGGAGAGGATCCGGTGGTGTGGGTAGCGCGCTGTCACCTGCCGGACCAGCCAATCTTCCACCTGCCGGTCGACTTCAGTCACCGGGGAGCGGTCTGCTTTCACGGCTACCCGTCCGGCCCGCATACAGGTCAGTGGACCGTGCTGGGCCAGGGCCAGCGACCCTGCTTCTTTCAGACAGGCCCGCAAGAAGGCCAGGTCGATTTCACTTTCCGGATAAGGTTCCATCGTTCTCCTCCGGGATTATTTTAACCGAAGTCAACCTGAGCGCCGGGTCAGCTTATGGAAAAATTTACGCGATTTACACAGACTTTGTCGTTCCTGGCTTGCCAGCCATGCTCATTCGCTGTATACTTCTAGTCAGACGATCTGGGGGAGAGCGAACCGAGAACAATAAGTCAACCGACAAGCCGGTTTTCTTTACCCGAATGATTTTCATCATAACTGGCAAACAGGACAGACAGGATGATTGAAATTGGCAGTGCGCTTGATCCGGGCCGGAAGCGCCTTGATGGCGAAAACCAGGATTCGTTAAATGTCGTTCGACCTGATAACATGCCTGATGGCTGCCCTGTCCTTTTGGTGATTGCGGATGGGATGGGGGGATACGATGGCGGCGCAATTGCCAGCCGCCTGGTCGTGCAGGAAATGACCTTTGCATTTCAAGCCGCAGCCTGGAACAGTCCGCCGCTTTTGATCCTGCAAGCCGGTGTGTCGGCGTCGCTCCATTCGCTGCAAAAGCTGGCCAGGCAGAGCAATTACCTGTCGCGCATGGGCAGCACGGTCGTGGCAGCTGTGCTCGAAGAGCGAACGATCTCCCTCCTTAACATTGGCGACAGCCGCGCTTATTTGATCAACCAGTCCGGGATTCGCCAGATCAGTTATGATCACAGCCTGGTGGCTGAACAACTTCGCCAGGGATTAATCAATGAATCGGAAGCCCGCATTCATCCCCGCCGTAATGTGTTGAGCATGGCCATCAGCGTTCAGCGGGATTGGGTTGACCCATTTACCACTGAGGTTGAGTGGTCTCCTGGCGATACCCTGGTGCTTTGTTCGGATGGCCTGTGGGGGCCGGTGCCTGAGGAAGAAATCCAATCGACCGCCCTTGCGCTCCCGCCCGACCAGGCTGCGCAAAAGCTGGTTGACCTTGCGAATGCCAACCTTGGCCCGGATAATATTGCCGTCATTGTCGCCCGCCTGTCCTGAGTTCCGGTCAAGCCTTTCGTTTCCAGGCTGCGCGGCGTGCCGTAAACACCATCAGGAGGCGTACCATGCGCATTGGCGTCATCTTTCCTCAATTTGAATTCGGCAGCGATCCGACAGCGATCCTGGATTATGCTCAGGTGGCCGAGGAACTCGGTTATACCCACATCGGCGCCGATGATCATGTAATTGGACCCAATCCTGAGCGGCCTGGGGGTTGGAGTGGGTGGGTGACCTTTCAAACGCCGTTCTTCGAGCCGTTTGTGCTGTTTAGCTTTATGGCCGGCGTCACCAGGACGGTCGAGTTCGAGACCTGTGTGCTGCTCTTGCCCCAGCGCCAGACGGTGTTGGTTGCCAAGCAGGCGGCAGGGCTGTCGACCCTCAGCAGCGGGCGCGTTCGACTGGGGATTGGCAACGGCTGGAACCAGATTGAATACATCTCGCTGGGTGAAAACTTTCATAACCGCGGGCGCCGGGTTGAAGAGCAAATTACACTCCTGCGCCGGTTGTGGAGCGAGCCGCACGTCGATTTCCAGGGAAAGTGGCACCATGTCCCGGATGCGGGAATTAACCCCCTCCCGCCACAGCAGCCCATCCCGATCTGGTTTGGCGGCCAGTCCGACCCGGTTATCCGCCGCGCCGCGCGGATGGGCGACGGCTGGATGCCACTTTACAACAGCCCTGAAGAGGCCCGTCCAGGGCTGGACAGCCTGGATGCCTATCTGGCAGCCTCCGGACGAAGCCGGGCCGGGTTTGGGATTGAAGCCCGTATCCGTTTTGACGGCGGCGACCCGGCTGGAATGCAGCGCCTCCTGGATGGCTGGCAGGCAGCCGGCGCCACCCATATCTCACTGCTCACCACCGGCTGCGGATTCACCACCCCGCAGCAGCACCTGGATGCCCTATGCCGTTTTGCGGAAATTATAAAGTAAGGGAACCATAAAATTTCTTTTGACAGGGAATGAAGTAGAGGATGGTTGGTCAGGCGTAGTAAGACCGGTAGGTCTCTAATGCTTTGCACACCGCCTCGATGTTTTCGAGCGGGACTTCGTAATTCAATTCGGCTTTCAACCATAGCCCACCCTGCCGCGAGCCGAGCTTTTCAACAGCTTCACGGACATGGTGGTCAAGCTCCGCGGGTGTGGCGAAGGGGAAGAACTGCCGGTCGAGGTCCAGGTCGACGCATACTTTACCCTTACACACCCGGACCAGCTCATCCAGCCCGTTTGCCCGGATCTGTGGGTTGATCACTTTGACGCCCGCATCGATCAGGTCGGGGATGATTTCCAGGATGTGGCCATCCGTGTGCATGTAAACATAGTGCCCGGCTTCGACAAAGGGTCGGTAAATTTGCTGGTAGCATGGCTTGAGATATTTGCGCCACTTCTTGGGGCTGATCGGCAGGGAAGTCTGCATCCCCAGATCATCTCCAAAATAAATTATCTCGCCGCTCTCTGGCAGCCCGCCCAGGCGCAGTTCAGCCTGGCGCAGATTGTACTGCAAGACCGTATCGATCAGCATCTGCAGCTCGGGCGGTTCCTCGGCAAAGTCGACCATCATCTCTTCGAAGCCGCGCAGGTCGGTCAGACGCAGAAACATAAAGCCGTGCGGAAAACCGATATTTTTTTCAGGCGCTTTCAAGGTGTGAACGGCTTCGCGCGTAGGAACCGGGTGACCGGTCACGATGGCCTCCATGCCGGTTTGCAGGTTACTCCACACACAACCCCAGGCATCTATGTGCTCGCCTTCCACGTATGTGCCCCCAACCGCGTCATAGTCGCGGTCGTGCTGCTTGGGCCCAAACAAGGCCGGGTGGCGTTCAACGATCTCGTCCAGCGCCTCGCGATATTTCATCCAGGCGGCCGGTAAGAAACTGACGCTGACCGGGATTTGCTCTGGGTAGTCAAAGTTGATGGCTTTGATACGATCGTCATGTAGTCCCATAAAATCACCATTAACCCTTTAATCCAGTCAGTGTGATGCCCTGGACAAATTGCTTTTGAGCAAAGAAAAACAGTACGATGATGGGTGCTACCATCATAGAGGAAGCTGCCATCAACATTCCCCATTCGGTTCGATGGTTTTGCACGAACACCTGCAAGCCCAATGAAAGCGTGTATTGCGATTTCTCCGCCAGGTAAATCAATGGCCCCATGTAGTCGTTCCAGGAACCCATAAAGGCAAAAATTGTAACGGTTGCCATGATTGGCTTGGCCAGTGGAATGATGATGGTCCAGAAGATACGCCAGCGGCTGCAGCCGTCCACCAGCGCTGCATCTTCCAACTCTTTGGGGATAGTGGTAAAGAACTGCCGCATCAAAAAAATATAAAAGGCGCTGCCTGCCAGAGCCGGGATGATCAGCGGCTTGAAGGTTCCGACCCAACCCAGCCGGGCAAAAATAATGTAGGTGGGGATCATGGTGACTACGCCCGGCAGCATCATGGTTGAGATCAGGATCATGAAAATGATGTTCTTGCCCGGCGCGCGCAGGCGCGCAAACGCATAGGCTGCCAGCGATGAGGTCACGGCTGCACCGAAAATCGATGGGATGATGATGAACATGGTGTTGAAAAAATACTGGTGCATAGGAGCGTAAATGAAAACATCGCTGTAATTAGCCCAAATAAATGGATTTGGGATCAGGTCCGGCGGAAATTTGGCAATCTGCCGGGTAGCCTTAAGTGATGTTGAAAGCATGTACACCAGTGGCATCACGAAGAAAGCGCCTCCGGCCAGCAGGATCAGGTGAGAGAAGATGGCCCGGGATGCCTTGCGAATGGCCCGGCGGGTACTTGTATAATCCGGATGGACCCGCTGGTGTTCTTTTTTCTCTTGGGCGATTGTAGTCATTTATCCCTCCAGGGCGTCTACTTCGTAATGGACCCAGAAGCGAGCAAACCGGAAGTTAATCAGGGTCAGGATGAGGATGATGGTAAACAAGATCCATGCCATAGCCGAAGCATAACCCATCCGGAAGAAGGCAAATGCGTTTCGGTAGATGTAGATCAGGTACACCAGAGTTGAATTGACCGGACCGCCCATTCCATCGGTCAGGACGAAGATCACTGAGAAGATTTGGAACGTGGAAATAATACCCATCACCAGGGTGAAGAAAATGGTTGGGGTCATCAGTGGCAAGGTGACGTGAGTAAATTTATAAAACCAGTTGGCCCCATCGATTTCGGCCGCTTCGTAATATTCCTTGGGGATGTCCTGCAAGCCGGCCAGGTAGATGACCATTGTACCGCCTGAGCCCCACACCATAACCATGATAATCGCCGGCTTTGACCAGAGCTCTGAAGCCAGCCACCCTGGACCATCGAGACCAACTGACTCAATCAAGCCGTTTAGCAGTCCCCACTGCGGCTGGAGCACGTACAGCCACAGTGCTGCGGTTGCTACGGCCGGAACAATCGAGGGAATATAGTAGGCCGTGCGGTAAACTGCCTGCCCAAAGACCTTCTGATTGAGCAGCAGCGCCATTCCAAACGCTGCAACCATCCCCAATGGTACGGCCAGGATGACGATATACATGGTATTGCCCATGCTCTTGAAAAAGAGCGGATCGCCTAAAAGCTCTTTGAAGTTGTCCAGCCCGATAAATTCAGGGGACAGGATCATGTCATAATGCATGAATCCCAGCGCAAAAGAAGCTAGAATCGGCCCGGCCGTAAACACGAGGAACCCAATGATCCAGGGCAGGATGAATAAGTAAAACGTAATTGTTTCCTGCCCTTTCATAGTGTTCCACCAATGTTTTGTTTTCACTTGGGGCAAAACGGCCATTGAAAACTCCTGTGCTTTATTATGTGTCTGATTAAGAATAGGGCCTGGTAAAACCCAGGCCCTATTTTTCCAATGCTCGTTGCGATCAGGGCAAAGGGCCTGCGCTGGCGAACAGGGGAATCGCCAGACAGGATTAAGCCTTGCCAACCGCCTCCCAGGCACGGTCGGTCGCTTCCTGGACTTTTTTCTTGCATTCAGCCATAGCTTGCTGTGCGGTTAATTTGTGTGATAAGGCGTTACGCGTGCTGTTGTCCATCTCGACCCAGTACTCGAGCGCCGCTAACCCCATTTCGGTTCCGCAGCCGTGTGTCCAGTTCTTGAGACCGTCCATGCCCATTGCCCAGGCTTTCTTCTCGCGGTCGCCTAACACGGATACGTACTTATCTTCCAGCATCTTCAGGGCGGGCAGGTAGCAGGCCTGGGTTGGCCAGAACTTTGGTTCGCCTTCGATCTGTTCGCGCTGCCACACCCGGACGATATCGTTCTTGGTCGCTTCTGCGCGAGCTTCCCAGCCATCAACATCGGTCAGGAACTTCATCAGGCTAAATGAAGCTTCCGGGTTCTTGGACTGTGGCGCCATTACGACGGACCAGCCGCAAGACCAGCTACTCTTTACGCCGTTCGGCGGGATGGGCATGGGGGCGCAGCCCCAATCCAGGTTTGGGATGCGCAGGAAGTCACCGACCTGCCAGTCGCCGGAGGCTGTCATGGCGACTTTGCCAGCGGCAAACGGGTCGCCCAGGCCGGCTGCTGTGATGGCCTCAGAGAAAGCATTCGACAGCTCAAAGGAGCCAACATACTTATCATAGAATTGTACCATCCAATCGAGAGCCTCGGCCCAGCGCGGGTCGTCACACAGGATGGTTTTCTTGTCATCGCTGATGGCCGGGGCATTATTCAGGAAGCCATACAACCACATCCAAGAGTTTCCAAACAGGTATGGAACGAAGCCAATCCGGTCAAGGTCGCCCTTGGCATTCTTGATATTTAGCTTGTCCGCGAAGACTTCGAGTTCGTCCCAGGTCGTCGGCGGATGGTCAGGGTCCAGACCAACTTCTGCGAAGGCAGTCTTGTTCCAATAGAGATAGCGGATATCGGTGACCCAGGGCAGGCCGTAAATCTTGCCATCCCAGGATGTTTCATTCAACTGCACCGGCAGGAAATCATCTCGCTTCAAGCCATTGGGCTCCATATAGCCGGTGACATCCATATAAAGTTTCTTTGCAGCAAACTGCATGAAGGTATGCCGGTTTTGGATGGCCACATCCGGGCCGGTTCCTGCGGCGACAGCGGTGAGGAATTTTTGATCACCGAATACGGCTTCACCCAGCTCAGACAAATTCACTTTGACCTTTGGGTTCGCTTTGGAGTACGCATTAACGACTTCGGTATTGACCAGGTCTGTCCATCCCCACATGTTCAGTGTAACATCTTCTGCGGGCGGAGGGGCAGCTTCCTCATCTTTTCCGGTTGCTTTTTCGCTTTCAACGGCCGGGGCGGCTGGCTGGCAGGCTACCAAGAAAGCGCCTGCAGTGGTTGCGGCAGTCATAGACATAAACTGACGGCGGGAAAGCTTCTTACCTTATTTTTGCGCAAATACACGGCATTTCTATTTTTTAGTGCAAACAG
>CAZBDC010000102.1:0-18778 GCA_964490575.1 uncultured Anaerolineaceae bacterium
GAGCGATCCAACGCGGAGCATTGGATCGAGGAGTCGCGGGAGCATTGGATCGAGGGGAGCCTCAGCTCGCGGGGCCGCTCCCTCTCTAAAACGCTTGCGTTTTGGAGAGGGCCGGGGAGAGGTTTCACCGCCCCCATTTTCAGGTATAATTTATCCACAACGAACCAGGTCTGAAATTCTTTCCACGGGGGAACAGGCAGGCGGTGTTCACCGTCTATTATTAAATGAAGATCTTTGAGGAGGCAGGCATGCTGCACAAACGGTTCGCAATTCTTCGCCCGCTGGGCGTTCTCGTCTCGCTGGTGGGGCTGCTGGCGCTGTTCGGCGCGGCCCAGGCCGGCCCGGCCGCCCAACCTGCCCGCGCCGACCCGCCCCAGGACAAGATGATCTACCTGCCCCTGGCCAGCAAGCTGGAGGATTACCGCGGCCAGGTGACCCTTAACGGCGCCCCCGCCGCCGGGCGGACCGTCACCCTGCGCTACTGGAACGGCTTCAGCTACAGCGACTGGGCCACCACCACCACCAACGCCGCCGGCAACTATAGTTTCCCCGCCAATACCCTCCCGCCAATCGGCGGCGGCAAGGATTTCTACGTGCGCTGGACCAACGACAGCCAGACCATCGGCTACCTGGCCGGCTGGTACTGCGAAAACGTGGTGTCTGCCCCGGCCGATAACTACGTCTGCAATATGGATATCGGCGACATCCGCCTGGGCTCGCCGCTCGGGGCGGTGTCGATCAACCTGCCCTACACCTTCACCTGGACCCGCCGGCCGGTCGCCACCGACAGTTACCAGGTCGAGTTCTACTTCTACGACAGCGTTTCGCTCGATCTGCGCCACACCTCCGGCCTGCTTGGCTACGCCGCCCAGTGGACCATGACGATCCTGCCCGCCAACATGACCGTGGGCACCCAATACTGGTGGAGCATGATCGCCGACGGCCCCAACGGGTACGGGGAAGCCTTCTATATCCGCTCGCTGCGCTTCAACGACACCAGCAGCCCGCCGCTGAACAGCCTGCCGGGCGAGCTGCCGCGCAGCCCGGGCGCGGCCCGCGAAGCGCGCCCTTAGCCGGACCTTGCATTATTGAAAATCACCCGCCTGAACCTTCAAAAAAAGCTGATTATGACCTATACTATAGATAGTAGAAACCACTTCCCTGGCCCACATCACCGGAGTCGCAGAACTATGTCTTCCATCCGCACAGGCTTCTCCTGGCAGGTCCTCCTGTTCACCGCCGCGATCCTGCTGGCGCTGGCAGGCTGCCAGCCCGCCCAGCAGCCAACTGCTGCACCCACCGAAGCGGCCACCAGCATCCCAACCGTCGAGCAGGCCTACCCGCCCGCCGAACAGGCTTACCCCGCCGTGCAGGAAGGCTACCCGGCCCCTGGGCAGGTCGCAGCCGGCGACGAGGCTTATCCTGCCCCTGGCGAGGTAGGCACGTTCCCCGGGATGGTGCCCGCGCGTGAAAACCGCAGCAAGGTCACCGCGCAGCTGGTCAGCGCGCAGCCCGACCCGGCCCGGCCTGAATACACCCGCCTGCGGGTCAGGCTGCTCGCGTCTGAGGCGACGGAAGGCATGGACAGCGTCACCGATGGATTGGTCAACCAGGAAGTGGACCTGCTCATTGAAGCCGCACAACTGCCCGATCTGGAACCGGGGGATACATTCGAGGCTGAAGTGTCATTCATGGGGGATGAGCGCGGAGCAGCTTATTACATCCTCAAACTCCTGAAAACGCTCGAATAGCTTTTGACTGTTTATCCTGGCTCGGACCGGCGCACCACTGCCGGTAGTTAACGCCTATCTCTTTTTTTCAAGTACGACGTTCGAGTCCGTTTGAGGAGGTTTTTATGTTGCACAGGCGGTTCATCCCCCTTTGGCTGGGTATCGCATTGGCATTATGCGGGCTGGCGGGCCTTGCGCCGGCTGCGCAGGCCGCCCCAGCCGCACCGGTTGACATCCCCATGACTCAGCCGGATGGCACTCCCTTCACCGCCCGCCAGTGGGGCGACGAGTGGCTGCACGGCTACGAAACGGTGGATGGCTATACCATCCTGCAGGCTGAAGACGGCGCCTGGGTGTACGCCGCGCGCGGCGCGGACGGCGCCCTGGTCCCGGTCCTGCAGGACGGGCAGAGGCTGCTGGTGGGCCAGGCCGCGCCGCCCAGCCAGTCCAGCGGCGCGCGCCCCGACCTGCCGGCCAGCGCTCCCGTACGCGAGACCTTCCCCAGCAGCCCGCTGCTGGGCCAGAATTCCGGCACCCAGCGCCTGCTGATGGTGATGGTCAACTTCCAAGACCGCACCCGCATCTACAATCCCGTCACCACCTTCCTGCCCAAGTTCTTCGGCGCCAGCAGCAGCATCCGCGATTTCTACCTGGATGCCTCCTTCAACGCCCTGACCCTCGAGCCGGCCGTCGAGACCTTCGCCACGGTGGGGGCGGCCAACGACGGGCTGATCGAGGTGACGCTGGCCATGAACCACCCCAGCGACACCAACCAGTCGCAGACCATCGCCGCCGCGGCCTATAACGCGGTCAACCCCTACATCAACTTCGCCAGCTACGACAGCGACGGGGATGGCTATGTCTCCGGCAAAGAACTGCACTTCGTCATGATCATCGCCGGGTACGAAGAATCCTACGGCGGCTACGTTTACCCCTGCATCTGGGGCCACCAGTATAACCTGGCCTCGCCGCTGCTGCTGGACGGCGTGTACGTGGGCACCAGCAGCGCCGACGGCGACTACGGCGGCTATGCCATGTTCGGCGAGATCCACGGCGACCACCCGGCCACCATCGGCATCATGGTGCACGAGATGGGCCACAACCTGACCTGGCCCGACCTGTACGACACCGACGGCGGCTCGGAAGGCGTGGGGCGCTGGTCGATCATGGGCAGCGCCAGCTGGAACTATGTCACCTACCCCGGCGACACGCCCGGGCTGCCGGACGCCTTCCTCAAGTGGTACCAGGGCTGGATCACGCCCACCACCGCGCTCAACGGGCAGACGTATTCGCTCGACCGCACTGATATTACCCCCGAGGCGTTGATCCTGGGCGCCAACCCTAACGGGATCGACTGGGAATTCACCCGCTACTCCGGCCTGGGCGAGTACTGGCTGGTGGAAAACCGCCAGCTCAACGGCTACGACGCGGCGCTGCCCGGCTGCGGGGTCCTGATCTGGCACATCGACGAAACCCGCACCTACACCAACCTGGCCAACGCCACCGAAGAACGCCCGCTGGTAGCCCTGGAGCAGGCCGATGGGCTGCTCGATTTGCAGAACCAGTCCGACCGCGGCGACACGGGCGACCCCTACCCGGGCAGCACCGGCAACCGCTGGTTCAACGACACGACCAACCCCAACAGCCGCTACTACAGCGGCGCGAGCAGCAACCATTCGGTGACGGTCAACTCGACTTCCTGCGCCGCGGCCATGTCGGTCTCCTACACCGGCGTGAGCGCGCCTCCGGGAGCGTTCAACAAGACCAGCCCGGCCAACGGCGCCACCGGCCAGTCGACCAGCCCGACCCTCGTGTGGACCGCCTCGACCGGCGCCGCCAGCTACGAGTACTGCTACGACACCAGCAACGACAACAACTGCACCACCTGGACGAGCAACGGGGCCGCCACCAGCAAACTGATCACCGGGCTGGCCTACAGCACCACCTACTACTGGCACGTGCGGGCCGTGAACACCGACGGCGTCACCTATTCCAACGGCTCCAGCACGGCTTTCTGGTCCTTCACCACCGGCGCTCAGCCGCCGCAGACCAAAAAGGCCTACCTGCCGCTGATCTGGAAGACCCAGCCCTACACCCGCACGCTCACCTATCGCGGCGAGCCGGTGGCCGGCAAGGTCATCCAGATGATCTACACCACCGACGACTGGGACACCTGGTCCATCTACGCCACCGCCACGACCAATGCCGCCGGCTACTACGCCTTCCCCTTCCTGCCGGATCTGGGCACTGGAACAGACGGCAAAGAGGCCGGGATTCAGTGGCCTAACCCCGACTCCAGCTACTCCCTCCCGCAGCTGGCCGGCTGGGTCTGCTGGGACATCACCGGCTCGGTCGACGACCTGTACACCTGCAACTTCGACACCCAGGACGTGGTGCTCGGCTCGCCGGCTCACGACGCCTCGGTTACCCTGCCCTACACCTTCACCTGGACCCGCCGCACGACCACCAGCGACCTGTATGAGGTGGACTGGTGGGACCCTGACCTGGGCCACTACATGTGGACCAACCTGCTGCCCTACGCCAGCTCGTTCAAGCTGTACAGCATCCCCGACTTTTTCCACCTCTACTACCCCTACAACTGGACGGTGTACGTCTACGGTTCGAACGGCTACGGGGTGCCCTACTGGTACCGCTGGGTCAGGTTCGTTGAATACAGCAGCCCGCCGCTGGAAGGGGTGAGCGCCACCCACGACCTGCTGTCGGCCAACGGCGGCGACCTGCGCAGCCTGCGCTTCGGCCCGCGCCCACCGCTCAGCCAGCCGCGCCCGGCCGTGCCAGGCCTCAAGCCGCGCTAACCCGCAGCGGTTCCATCCTCTTTCCCTGTAATCCCTGGTCCCTACGCTCCGGCGTAGGGACCTTTTTTACCTCACCCCCGGCCCCTCTCCAAAATCGCAAAGCCGATTTTGGAGAGGGGTGCCTGCACTGGCCCGCGGGTGATGGGGATAAAGGCCCGGCCCTTTCTTGAACCCCACGGCGGTGGGGTTTGGCAGGGCTTGGCGCGGATTTATCCGCCCTGATTCCCTGGGCCGCCCCCCTGTTTGCCTATATTGACAGGTTGTAATTCCGGCCCTGGTTGTTGTACAACCAGGGCACACGATCTTAAAGGAGGGACGCATGCCAACCCGGCGCAGCCAGCGAACCAAAGCCGCTCCCGGCGGGCAGGAGCCGCGCGCCGACCTGGCGGCCGAGATCGCCGCACTGCGCGGGATGCTGCGCCAGATCCGCCAGCTGGGCGACGACGACCTGCCGCCCGAGCTGCGCATGCGCCTGCTCGACATCTACAGCCGGGCAGCCGGGCGCCTGGCCAGCCTGCTCAAGGCGCAGCAGAACCTCGCCGGCAGCCAGGACGCGGGCGACGCGCTGGCGACCATCCTCGACGAGGTGATCGCCGACATCAGCCGGAACAAGGCCCGCTTCCCGGATGCGTAGGGGGGAAGAGAATGGTGGGCAGTGGGCAGGGGCAGTGAACGGTGAACGGTAAACGGTTCACTGTTCACCGAAATGGAGGGTAGAGGATGGCGACGACTCTGGCGAGTTTGACGGATCGGGTAGAAGCGCTGTTGATGGACAGCAGCAACGTGATTTGGGATGTAGCCACGATCACGGAAGGGATCCGGCTGGCGGTGGGAGAATACTCCACGGCCGGCGAAGCGGCGGTGTATGTGCAGGATCTGGACAGCGCTGCCAGCACGACTCTGCCGGCGATACATGACGGCGTGATTGTGCTGGGTGGGGCGGGGTATGCGGCGGTGGCGCGGGCGGCGGACCGGGCGGAGAGCTTCACGCTGGGCAGTGAAGCGGACGACCTGAAGGAATGGGGTGAAGCCAGGCTGAAGGAATTCCGCGCGATGCTGGGGTTTATCTTCCCGGATTACCTGGTGGTGCTGACAGCCAGCGGCGGGGGCGATGATGCAACTAAGATTGCGGCCGAAGTGGCCTTGCTGACCGCGCAGGAACTGCTGACCGATGCGCAAACGGCGCTGGTCACCTCGCAGGAATTGAAGACCGACGCGGAGACGGCGCTGCTCGGCTCGCAGGAGCTCAAGACCGACGCGGAGACGGCGCTGCTGGGGGCCCAGAAGCTGCTGACCGACGCGCAGGAACTGCTCACCGACGCGCAAACGGGGAAGATCACCCAGGAGAACGCGCTGCTGACCGCGCAAGCGAGTCTCACCTCGGCCCAGAAGCTGCTGACCGACGCCCAGGAACTGCGGACCGACGCGGAGACCACGCAGATTACGGCTCAAGCCAGCCTGACAAGCGCGCAAAAATTACTGGTCGACGCGCAAGAGCTCTTCACTGACGCGCAAACGGGGAAGATCACCCAGGAAGCGGCGCTGCTGACCGCGCAGGCAGCGCTGGCGGGGGCCCAGGACGCGCTGCTGGATGCGCAGACTCTCAAGGTAGTGGATGAACAGGCCTTATTACAGGCCCAAGCGGACCTGGCGCTTGCGCAGGAAGCCTTTGTAGCGGCGCAAACTGGAAAAGTGACTCAAGAATCGGCGCTGCTCACCGCACAAGCCACTACAGAAGCGGCCAGGGCGTTATTGTTGGGCGCGCAAGAGGATCTGGCGGCCGCGCAGGCGCTGAAAGTGGCGGATGAGCAGGCTTTGCTGGTGGCGCAGGCGGCGCTGGCTGGGGCGCAGGATGCGCTGCTGGATGCGCAGACTCTGAAGGTGACGGATGAGCGGACGCTGCTCACCGCGCAGGCCGGCCTGGCGACCGCGCAAGCGAGCCTGACCGGGGCGCAGAAGCTGCTGGTGGATGCGCAGGAATTGAAGACCGACGCGGAGACGGCGCTGCTGGCAGCGCAGGAATTGAAGACTGACGCGGAGACCGCGGAGATCACCGGGCGGGAGAGTCGGGCGGCGGCGGCTGCCGCGCTGGCGACCGCGGAGCGGGCGGCGGAAGAGGCCAGGAAGAAGGGGCTGCGGGAGAGTCTGAACAGTCCGTGGGGGACGTGGACGAGCACGGATGGGATTGAGTACGGGGAAGGGTATGACAAAGAAGGACTATGATTTTGGGATTATAGGATGGCCAGGATTGGGAGGAAGGGAGCGGACTATGATTTTGGGATTATAGGATGGCCAGGATTGGGAGGAAGGGAGCGGACTATGATTTTGGGATTATAGGATGGCTATGATTAGGGAATGGTGACAGGCGCAGCTCCCCAGCTGGCCAACGGTGTCACCAAAGGAGCGTAAGGCATGGGT
Organism: uncultured Anaerolineaceae bacterium; assembly: GCA_964490575.1. Lineage (GTDB taxonomy): Bacteria > Chloroflexota > Anaerolineae > Anaerolineales > Anaerolineaceae > DSYU01. The sequence continues at coordinate 6,965 of CAZBDC010000102.1, forward strand.
ATAAGAGAAGCGTGGAGGGCGCTGCTCGCGCCCGCGAAGCGGGCGCGGTTGAGCGTGAGCGAGACGGACTCGACCTTTACGGTGGGGGCGCGGTTGTGGGGGCAGAGTGAACGGGACCGGTATGATTATGACCGGGAGGAGACGCTGCGGTTGAGCCTGGAGGCCTGGCGGGTGAATCCGCTGGCGCGGCGAATCGTAGGGCTGACGACTCAGTACGTGGTCGGGGGTGGCCTGCGGGTGCGCAGCGATGACCCAACCACGCATAAGTTTATTGAGGAATGGTGGGGGCACCGGCTGAACCTGCTGCAAATGCGGGTGTATGAATGGTGCGATGAACTCACCCGCTCGGGTGAGTTGTTCTTGCTGGTCTCGACGGATGCCAGCGGGATGAGCTATGTGAGAGCGGTGCCGGCGGCGGATATTGAGAGCATCACGACCGCGCAGAACGACGTCGCGCAGGAGCAAAGCTACACGCAAAAAGCACCCTCCCCCGGCGAAGAGCCGCGGACGTGGCCGGCGTATGATGAAGACAGCGACCTGCAGAACGAAGACGGCTCGTTTGAAGCGGTGATGCTGCATTACGCGATCAACCGGCCGGTGGGGGCCGTGCATGGGGAGAGCGACCTGGCTCCGCTGCTGCGGTGGTTGAGCCGGTACGCGAGCTGGCTGGAAGACCGGGCCCGGCTGAACCGGTACCGGAACAGCTTTATGTACGTGGTGAAAGCTGTGTGGCAGAGCGAAGAAGAGCGCCAGGCCAGGCAGGCGGCGCTGGCAACCAATCCCCCACCCCCAGGGAGCATCCTGGTGACGGATGCGAGCGAGACCTGGGAAGTGATCTCGCCTAAGCTGGAGAGTCACGAAGCCGGCGAGGATGGGCTGGCGTTAAAGAAGATGATTGCGGCGGGGTCTGGGCTGCCGCTGCACTTTTTGAGCGAGCCGGAAGGCAGCAACCGCAGCACGGCGGACAGCGCGGGGGGGCCCACCTACCGGCACTTTGAGCAGCGGCAAGAGTTTTTCACCTGGCTGGTGAGTGACCTGACCCAGGTAGTGCTCAACCGGCGGGCGAAAGTGGACGGGAAGATTAAACCCAAAGCGAAGATACAGGTAGTGGGAGCGGACCTGAGCGCGAGGGATAACGCAGCGCTGGCGGTGGCGATGAGCACGGTGGTTGGGGCGCTGGGCGATTTGAGGAACCGGCAGGCGATTGATGACGCGGAGATGCTGCGGATGGCGTACCGGTTCGCGGGTGAAGTGGTGGACGTGGAGAATTTGATCAGGCGGGGGCGGAAGGAAGGGCCGCCGATGAATCAGAGGGACCTCTCCCCCACCCCTTCCCGGGACGGGGGGGGGAATAAGAGCAAGAAGGTGACTCCGCCTGAGGGGCGTCCGCCCGGGCTGGACGTGAACGAGGATGGGGATATCACGGGGATAGAGAAGGTGGAATAACTGTGATTTATGGATTTACAAGGATAACTATGATTAGGAGGGGCGACTCTGCTGGCGAGTCTCGCCAGGGGTGGCGATGGGCTGTCAACGGATTTTGAGAACGGATTGAACGGATTACGAGGGGTGACTCTGCCGGCAGGCTGGGCGGGGCTGGCGATGGGCCAGTGAGAGGTGAGTGAGGCATGAACCTGATTGAGTTTTTGCAAGGGAGCACGACTCTGGTGCTGCAGGGGACTGGAGCGGTGACGCCGTTTGAAGGGGCGGTGATGGTGCCGGCGACCGGCGAGGGTGACTCGATCGAAGAGTGTGTGACGGTGGTGCTGGAAGGGACGCCGGCGGAGATTGAGACCGCGATCGGGGACCTGGAGGAATGGTTGATTGAAGCGGGGCGGGTGGCGAACCTGGCGGGGGCGGATTATGTGTACCTGGCGGGGCGGGTGCAGAGCAGTGGAACGATCTGGCGGAGCAAGGTCTTGAGCGGGTGGGTGGAGCTCTTGGGCGCTGGCGCGAGCCAGCGGCTGACCGGCAGCCAGGGCTTGAAGCTGCACCTGACGCGGGCGAACTATTGGGAAGACACAACCGAAAGCAGCCTGGCGCTGACGAGTGTAACAAACAGCATGGCGACCACGGGCGGGGTGACTGTGCAGAATGTGTGGGACAGTATTTATGGGAACTGGGCGCACCTGGCCAGCACGGCCCTGAGCGGCGACCTGCCGACGCCGGCGCGGATGGTATACAGTTCGACCTATGCGGGGAATGGGACGGTATACAGCGGGCAGAATTTGAGCAGCGTGCCGGCCAGCGCGGCGCTGACCCTGCAGGGCGAAGATGGAACAGCGGTGACGGGTGGGGCGACGGTGACAGACACAAGCAGCGCAACGAGCAGCGGCGGGTACTTTGCGCGGCTGGCGTGGAGCGGAGCGGCTGACACAGGCCTGCTCGACCTGGCGCTCTCGAGCACGCTGCTGACCCAATTAGGCGGGTGGCCGTTTTTGCCGGTGATGCGGCTGGGGAACGCGGCCGGCGCTGGAAGCGGGCTGTGGTGTTACTGGCGGGTGATAGCGCGGCATGCCAGCGGAGACAACGTGGTAGCGGAGAGCCGGCCGGCGTACTTGAGCGAGAGCGCGATCTTGAACCCAGGCGCACCCCTGCACCTGCCACCGTGGCAGGTGGTGAGTGGCGACACACAGGCGGGGTTGTATTTGCAACTGCGCTGCCAGGCGGACGCGGCGACGAGTCATCAATTGGACGTGGATTACGTCTTTTTGATGCCGTTGGAATACTGGCGGATCTACCGGCCGGTGATGGATTACATGGCGGGTTTGAGGGTTGAGGATGACGGATACCGGGGGGTAGTGAAGAGCTATGGCGTGATGCAGGGGCATACCGCGGACGGACCGGGGTTCTGGCTGTGGCCTGGGCGAGCACAAAGGTTCTATTTTCTGGCGGAAGGGATCAGCGCGGGGATTCCGATTGATCAGAGTGCGACGGTGTATTTGTATGCTCGACCGAGGAAAAGAGTACTGTGATTGGCCAGGATTATGGGATTAGGGCGCTGCGGCCGGCAGTGCCAGGGGTGGCGGTGGCAGCTGGCACCGGTGGGGCTGGCGATGCAACACCGGGGGGCGACTCTGCCGGCATTCTCGCCAGGGGTGGCGGTGCCGGCCGCGTGCGCGGGCCTTCGCCGGGGGGCAGTGATGGGAGGGGGTTGATTGGTGACAAAAAGTAGAACAAGTTATTTTGTTGTCACCAAGAAGGGGTGAAGCATGAACGGGATATCATTCACGCAGCGGGGGTTTAGCGGGCCGGTGGTAGTGCCGGGGGTGGTGATGGCAGTGGAGCGGCTGGAGTGGCGGGCGGTGGGGGGCCCGTGGCTGGCGCGGATTCGCTGCACGAGTGAGAGCCTGGCGCGGCTGTGGGGGCTGGTGGACCTGCTGCGGTGCGGGGTGGCGGTGAGTGATGAGACCGCGCAGCGGAGCGGGTACCTGCCGAGCAAAGCGGCTGAAGACCTGGCCTGGTGGGGGTACGTGAGCGGGGTAGAGATTCACGCCGGCGCGCGGGTGGTTAAGATTGGGCTGGACGAGATGTATAACCGGATCGCGGTCCGATACCGGCCGGTGGGCCCGCTGGGCGGGGCGGCGGAAGTGGAATATACGGCCTGGGTGGAGGATGCAGAGAGCGTGCGGGCCTTTGGGGAGAAAGAGAAGTATTTTTACCTGGGCAGTGCCACGGCCGGCGATGCAGCAGCGTATGCAAGCGCGATGCTGGAGCAACTGAGCATGCCGAAAATGAAAGCGGGGGTGGACCCGGCCGCGATGCAAACGGCGGGACAGCCGGCGGCGGGCCCGGCGGGCCCGGCGGGGGCGTACTATGCCATCCTGGAAGGGCGCGGGTGGTGGGAGACTCTGGGCTGGAAGTATTACAACCAGGAGCGGGGGCGAATCGAGCTGCTGGACGGCGGCGCGGAGCAAAGCATCGGCGCGGCGACCGCAAACACAAAGATTGCGTTTTCGATCACGCCAGGCAGCGCGGGCTGGACGGCCAGCGAAGCCTGGCTGAACCTGCGCAAAGTGGGCGTACCGACTGACAACCTGATTGTAGAATTGTGCGCCAACAGTGCCGGGGTGCCCTCGACCGTGCTAGCGAGTAAGACTCTGGCAGCCAGCGACCTGGCGGACCGGATGACCTGGACACAGTTTGTGTTCACGAGCACGGCTGACCTGGCAGCGAGCGGGTGGTATTGGCTGGTGGTACGGCGGAGCGGGTCGGTCAGTGCCAGCGCGTATTACTCAGTGGCGGTAAACCTGACCACCGCGGGGGCGGGGTATTTGATTGTATGGAATGGGAGCGCGTGGGGGTCGCGGAGCCCGGACGCGGATTTGAGCGTGATGGTATCGGGGGTTGAAGAAAGCACGGTGCAAATTGAGGATATGCTTGACTCGAGCGCGGGCGGTCAGTTCCTGGCCGGCGCGCGGGTGAGTGTGGACAGCGGAGTCTATGCCAGGCTCTACCGGGACGGCAGCCGGACAGCCCGGGAAGAGATTGAGGAGTTGCTGCTGCTGGGTCAAACGAGCGGAGCGCGACTCTTGGCCAGAATCGAAGCGAGCCGGCGCGCGCTGGTGATGGCGATGCCAGCTGAGAGCAGCGCGGAGGTGAGCATCGGCGATGATGGGCGAATCGAGCACGGGGACGGGCGTCCGCTGGCGTTGAGCGAGCAGCCGGCTGGAAGGTGGGCGCGGCTGGGCGGGTTGAGCACGGCGGGGCGTTTGCTGGGTTATGCCGGGGCGGAATTTATGGAGCGGGTGTCTTGGGATGGGAGGGTTTTGCGGTATGGGGCGTGAGAATCTATGCTGATCTGAGGCAGCTTCGCAGCCTCAGATCAGCATAAAGATAGATTGGTTACGCCGTTTCCGGCGAGAGCGGCTGGGGGGCCTGGGCGGGCAGTTCCAACGCCAGCCGCGCGATGATGTCGACCGCCTGCGGGATCGAAATCAGCCCGGTGTTGATCACCAGGTGATACAACAGCGGGTTGCCCCAGTCCTCATGGTAGAAGTGGCGGATATACTCGGCCGAGGACGCGTCGCGGCTCTGGATCCAGTCCTGGGCCTCGCGGCGCAGCTCGATGTCGGCGTGGAAGGCCTGGCGGTTAGCGCGCAGCTGCTCCTTCACCCGCTGGATGCGGTACTCGAGCGCCGCCTCGATGCGCACGTGCAGGACGTCCGGCTGGTCGCGCAGCAGGATCTGCCCGCCCCGCCCCACGATCACCAGCCGCCCGGTGCGGTGCGCGGAGCGGATCGCGTTCTGCACCAGGACCAGGACCGATTCTTCGCTCAGCGTGACGGTCTCGGCCACCCGCGCGCCGGTTTCATCCTCGTGCCAGACGCGCGTCTGCCCCACCGCCGCCCCGCGCCCGAACAGCCGGTCGAGGAAACCGCGCACCTTGAAGCTCTCTTCGGAATAGTCGGCCGGCCAGGCGGCGATCTCGTGCTCCGACAGGCCTGACTCGGCAGCGGCCTGGATGATCAGGCGCTTGTCGAACTGCTGGTAGCCCAGCATCTCGCACAGCCGGTTGGCAATCTCATCCCCCCCGCTGCCCACCTGGCGTGAAATGGTAATCACTGCCATGACTCACCTCCGTCCTGATTGTTTTTCTGAATTCGTTCGTTTTGGGGGCAACTGCATCGCCCACGCACAACGAGACAGTTTCAAAAAACAAAACTCCACCCTGGAAAACCGGCGGAAGAACGGAGATGGGCTCGCAAACTACCGAGCGCCGGCTCTGAGGCGCGTCACCGCCATCGAAAACAGCCGCTGTGAAGAGGTTGCTTGCTGTTAATAGCATAGCATAAGCGGGGGCCGGTTTCAAGACAAATCGGCGAATAGCCCCCAGCCCCTTCCCGCGCAACATCATTGACAGGCGCGCCGGTTGCGCCTATACTCAGGCCGATCGATCCCTTCATTGGAGCCGGCATGGTCCTCGCGCGTCTGAAATCCTTCCGGGGCAAATTCCCCGCCCAATTCTGGCTGATGTTCTGGGGCATGTTCATCAGCACGGTCGGGTCCAGCATGGTCTGGCCCTTCCTGATGATCTACGTCAGCGAGCGGCTGGGGCTGCCGCTGGCCGTGGCCGCCAGCCTGATGACGATCAACTCGAGCGTGGCGCTGGGTTCGGCCCTGCTGGCCGGGCCGATCATCGACCGGGCCGGGCGCAAGTGGATCATGGTCGCCAGCCTGTTCGGGCTGGGCGCGGTCTACTTCCTCTATTCGCAGGCCAACACCTACCTGCTGACCGCCCTGCTGATGGCCGGGATGGGCTTCTTTAACCCGCTCTACCGGGTGGGCGGCGACGCGATGGTGGCCGATCTGATCCCGCCCGAGGAACGGCCCGAGGCTTACGCGCTGCTGCGCATGGCCAACAACCTGGGCATCTCCATCGGCCCGGCTATCGGCGGGTTCGCGGCGGCGGCCTCGTACGGGTTCGCCTTCCTGGGCGCCGCCACCGGGCTGACGGTCTACGCCGTGCTGATCGCCGTCTTCGCCCGTGAAACCTTGCCCGGGCGGACGGGTTCGGCGGCGGCCAGAAAGGGCGCAGCGCGGCCGTTGATTGCCCGGGTTCGTGATTGGGCTGCCGCGCCCCGACAAATGCAACCCAACGACATGCCCCAACCCACCCCCCCGCGCGAGCGCCTGGGCGGGTTTGGGCGGGTCTTCGCGGACGCGCCCTTCCGCGCCTTTATCGTCGCCTTCACCCTCAACCAGGTTGCCACCTCGATCATCTGGGTGCTGCTTTCGGCCCACGCCAAGCTCAACTACGGCCTGCCCGAGAACCTGTACGGCTTCATCCCCATGACCAACGCGCTGATGGTCGTCCTCCTGCAGACCGCCGTCACCCGCCAGACCCGCCGGCGCGCGCCGCTGCCGGTGCTGGCGCTCGGCTCGCTGCTGTACGGGATCGCGGCGGCCTCGATCGCACTCGGGCGCGGCTTCTGGGGCTTCTGGGGCAGCATGGTGGTGATGACGGTCGGCGAGCTGATGCTGATGCCGACCGCCTCCACCTACACCGCCAACCGCGCCCCGGCCGACATGCGCGGGCGCTACATGGCCGTCTTCGGGCTGACCTGGTACGTGGCCCAGGGCCTCGGCCCGCTGGCCGGCGGCCTGCTCAGCGACACGGCTGGCCCCTCCGCGCCCTGGCTGCTGGGCGGGCTGGCCGGGCTGGTGGCCGCGCTGGCCTTCACCGCCCTGGCCCGGGCCGCCGCCCGCCCCACCCAGGAGCCAGGCCCCCTGCCGGGGGGTGGTCCCCTTCGGCGTCGACCACCCGCGCCTCCCCACCGCCCGGCGTAACAAACCTTGTACACGGGTCACTTTTTCTTCGCTTTCTCCGCCCTTTGCTTCAAAAATTTTATATAATTAGGCTGGTTCACCAGATCCGTTCCGCCGGGGCGGGGTGAGCCAGAATGAACCTGAACCAACCTGGGAAGATAAAAGGGAGACCACGATGAACACAGTGCGGCAGTTGTTGAAAATGAAAGGCAGCGATGTCTGGACGGTCCCGCCCGAGACCACCATCCTGGAGGGCCTCAAGCTGATGGCCGAGAAGGGCACCGGCTCGCTGGTCATCGCCGAGGGCGAGCAGGTGGTGGGGATTTTCACCGAGCGCGACTACGCCCGCAAGGTCGGGCAGGATGGGCGCACGCCGGCTGAGATCAAGGTCGCCGAGGTGATGACCAGCAACCTGATCACCGTCACCCCCAACCAGACCGTGCGCCAGTGCATGGTGCTGATGACCAACAACCACATCCGCCACCTGCCGGTGATGGAAAACGGCCGGATGATCGGCATCATCTCGATCGGCGACGTGGTCAAGGACCTGATCGAAGAGCTCGAATTCCTGGTCGACCAGCTCAAAGGGTACATCTCCGGTTTCAATTAACATCTGCGCAGCGGCATAATCCAGGGTCATCTTGTAAATATCTTGCTGCGCCATAGGAGACACACCGGATGAACGAGAAAACAAAACGCACCCTGCAAGGGGCCTTCTGGGTCGCAGTCTACCTGCTGCTGACCATGGCGCCGCTCTTTCTGCTGCTGGTCGGGCCGGTACCCGAGGGGCGCGGGTTCTGGCGCGAGTTTTCGGTCGCGCTGGGCTTCGCCGGGCTGGCGATCATGGGCTGGCAGTTCGGCCTGACGGCCCGCTTCCGGCGGGTGAAGGCCCCCTTTGGCAGCGACATCATCTATCACTTTCACCGCCAGATTTCCTTTGTGGCCTTCGCTTTCATCCTGGCCCACCCGTTGATCCTGTTTATCACCTCGCCGGACACGCTCCAGCTGCTGAACCTGTTCACCGCGCCCTGGCGCGCCCGGGCAGGCGTGACGGCGGTGCTGGCGGTGACCGCGCTGGTGGCCATCTCGGTCTGGCGCAAGAAATGGAAAATCGACTATGACCTCTGGCGCCGGTGGCACGCCGTCCTGGCGACCGCGGCGGTCGCCCTGGCCATGGTGCACATGCTGCTGGTAGGCCACCACGTCGACACGCCCTGGAAGCGCGCCCTGTGGATCGGCTACGGCGTGGTGTGGATCGGGCTGCTGGTCTATTACCGGCTGGTCAAGCCCTGGCTCGAGCTGCGCCGCCCCTACGAGGTGGTCGAGGTCAGGCCGGAGCGCGGCGGGGCCTGGACGCTGGCGGTGCGCCCGGTGGGGCACAAGGGCTTCCGCTTCAGCCCGGGCCAGTTCGCCTGGATCACCCTGTTCGACTCGCCCTTCACCGACCGCGAGCACCCCTTCTCGATTTCTTCCAGCGCCGGCGGAACCTCCGGTTCCGGCGGAAGCGCCGCGCCCCCTGACCAGATCGAGTTCACCATCAAGGAGCTGGGCGATTTCACTTCCCGGGTCAAGCAGGCCCAACCCGGGCAGCCGGTCTACCTGGACGGCCCGCACGGCGGGTTCAGCGTCGACCGCCAGCCCCATTCGGAAGGCTACGTCTTCATCGCCGGCGGAGTCGGCATCACCCCCATGATGAGCATGATGCGCACCCTGGCCGACCGCGGCGACCGGCGCCCGCTGCTGCTGGTCTACGCCAACCGGAACTGGGAGTCGGTCATCTTCCGCGAGGAGATCGAAGCGCTGCTCCCCCGCCTGAACCTGCGCGTGGTGCACGTGCTGGAGCAGGTCCCGGAGGGCTGGCAGGGCGAGAAGGGTTTCGTCAACGCCGACATCCTCAAGCGGCACCTGCCCGCCGACCTGCAGGCCTGCGATTATTACATCTGCGGCCCCGAGCCGATGATGAATGCGGTCGAGAAGACCCTCGAGCAGATGGGCGTGCCGCTCACCCGCTACCATTCAGAACGGTTCAACCTGGTCTAACCGCAAGGAGGAAGCGATGCGCCGCAAAATGTCGACCCTGATCACCATTATCATGGGGGCCCTCATCGTGCTCTTCTCGGCCCTGTTTGCTTTGCTCGAGAACATGCTGGGCGGATAGTTTCGCCGCCCGGCGCCGGAGGGAAATCCATGAAATTCCTCAAGCGGTACGAACAGGTCCTCCTGATCGCCCTCATCATCATGATGAATATCATCTTGCTGCTGGCGACGGTCGAATTAGGCTGGATCCTCTATCAAGATATCATCACCCCGCCCTTCGCCATCCTGGAAATCGACGAGCTGCTGGGGCTGTTCGGCTTCTTCCTGCTCGTCCTGATCGGCATCGAGCTGGTCGAGACGATCAAAGCCTATTTCATCGAGCATGTGATCCACGCCGAAGTCGTCATTGAGGTCGCAATCATCGCCATCGCCCGCAAAGTCATCATCCTCGACGTCAAAGACTATTCCAGCCTGACCCTGATAGGCATCGCCGCCATCATCATCGCCCTGGCAGTGGCCTACTGGCTGGTCAAGCGCGGGATCCAGGAGCGAAGCACCGCGCATTAGGCGGCTAATCTCGCACGACCCCGAACGCGACGGTCGTCGTCTCGGCGCTGCTCACGTACACTTCCAGGTTCTGCCGGGTGGTCATGCCAAAGTTCTGCATGAGGTGGAGGCAGTACTTGCCCGGCTTAAGGTCCGTCAACAACGCTTCGCCGTTAATATCCGCGCTGACCGAACGGATGGAATCCTTGCGCGAGGGGGGACAGGAAATGTCCTGTGAAATTCCCAATTCGGTCTGAACCCCGGTCTCGCCGCTGTCCATGACCCTGTTGCGGTTGTCATCATAAAAGATCACCGCCCGGATTTGGCCCGGATTCCCGTTATCGGTAAAGGCGGGTTGGCTTTGACAGCCCGCCAGCAGCGCCAGTGACAGTAGAAACACCAGGAAGGATTTCATTTCAGGTCTCCTTGAGAGTATTTTACTGTAAAATATCTCAGGCTGCCTCCATCTCTAGCAAATTAGGGTGCTTAAGCAATGACAATAGATCCATCAAATGATTACATTGTCGCCTTTGAGGAAGGACAGCGATTAAGGACATCTGTCACCGATCGATTCGCCTCCTTGCAGAATTTCGATATCATTTGTCTTTCACATTTAGCTATTTTATATGAAAGCCTTGCTCCTGCTGAAATTCTAAAATTTTTGGCCACCACAGATCTCTCATTAAACGAAGAAGAAATGAAAGGTTGGCTTCTCTCGAGGTTAAAGGACGCAACATTAACATTAATTTACGGAGATAATGACACGATCTTCCTTGGCGTGGATGAGGAAATCAGAAAAAGTATCCTGACAAATCGAGATCCAGAAGACCTTAGAAAATTGCATACATTCGCGGATCAATACTACGAAGCAAAATTTAGGAATGTAGCAAACCTTTTAGAAATAAAAGAGAGCGGCGAAAAAACCGAATCTTTACAGACAAGAGACTGGCTGATAAAACCAAATGGCTTTATCGAAAACCTGTCTCACCTGCCTCAACATCGTTCTCTTCACTCTTTTACGATCATTTCTGCTGCTTATTGGGAAGAGCATCTCTTCCAACTTGGCAAATACGAAGAAGCTGCCGACTTAACAAATTCGATTTGTTTTTCCCTGGCTCGACAAGGATATCGCCAACTGGCTGAGGATACACTTGCTCGAATTGCTTCGGTCACGAAAGGGATTTACCAATTAACCGCCTTGCTTAATTTGTCCATTCTTCTAAGGGAAGATTTGCGATTTGCCGAAGCATTAGCAATTATGCATAAAATTATTCCGGGATTAATCTTTATCCGAGCATTCAACCATCTGGCAATCGTTCTTTCAGAAATTGGAGTCATTTATCACCAGCAAGGGAAACAGTTGCAATCGGTGATGGCGCTGGAGTTGAGTGGGATGATCCATTTTCTAAGAAAAAGCCATAAGAGCCAGGCAATTGCTTATTCACAGCTCGCCAGCACATACCGAAACCTGCAAATATTCTCACTGGCCAGGTGGAGAGCACAGCGAGCGATCCAATATCTTAGAGGCTCTGGTGATTTATTAAATCTAGGAAGAACCTTAATTACACAAGGAAATATCTTCTATAAACTTAATCGCAGTAAAGCAGCCAGAAAATGTTTTGAAGAGGCAGCATGTATTGGTGAGCAGATTGAAGATCCACAAACAATCATTGATTCAATAAGCGGTCAAGCCCGAACTTGTTTGTTAACGGGTGAGCTTGACCAGGCTGAAGCGTTATTAAAACAAGCAATTCTTTTACGCGAGAGATATAGTAACCATCATATTGGGGTGGAATACGAGAACCTGGGCCACGTCTATGAAATGCGAAAAAATGTTGGAACGGCGCTAGCATGGTATAAAAAAGCGTTGGAGAGCTTTGAAAAATATCTTCCCGGTGAGGTCGAAAATTGCCGAAGAAAAATTAATCGATTGGAAACGCAGTATATGAAGAGGAGAAATAA
>CAZBDC010000103.1:0-18629 GCA_964490575.1 uncultured Anaerolineaceae bacterium
AGATTTGGGCGCGAATGTTCCCGCCCGCCGCGCCTACTGACGCGCTGGATTTACGCAAGTTAGCCCGGCTGAACGTAACCGGCGGCAGCATCCGCAGCATCGCGCTGAACGGGGCCTTCTTCGCGGCTGACGCGGGTGAGCCAATCCGCATGGCGCACCTGCTCAAGGCTGCCCGCAGTGAGTTCGGCAAGCTGGAGCGGGTCCTGCCGGAAGCCGAAGTGCGCGATTGGGTTGCCAGGGACTCATGAAATGAATGTGCAGATCGAGGCAATCTCCCTGAACGGCTTCACCGCTTTTGACCGCGATCAGTTCAGCGCGGCGTTGAGCAGCGAGTTGGGGCGATTGGCAGCCGCGGATGCATCCATCAGCGGGCTCTGGCAGGTGGCCCTGGTGAATCTGGAACTGCCACCCCAGGCCGACTCAGCCGCCATCGGCATCCAGGTTGCTCGAGCCATCTTTGCCCAGATAAATGGGAGAAGCGTGGGATGGTGATGCTGCGCGAGCCGCCGGTTGAGGTTACCCTGGGCGAGCGGGCGGAAGAATCCCGCCGCCGGGCTGACCGCGCGCGCCGGCGCGGTGAGGAGCCTGCGCGTGAGCGTGCGCGTGAAGAAGCGCGCGACCGGCTGCGCTTTCGCATTGAAGACCTTGAAGTCGCGCCCCCTGCCGGAGCCGGCGAACAACCGGTTGGAGAACAGCTTTCTGGTGCTCAGTCGATCAATGAACCGCCAACAGTCGATGAGGCTGCGAGCGGCGCCGGAGAGGGCGAACTACCCGCGCCTGAGGCTGCGCCTGGGGAGGGGATTTCGGCCGAGGAGGTTGCCGCGCGTGAAGCCGAAACTGCTGCGGCGCAAGCCTCGTTGGAGAGCGCTCAGGATTCACCTTCCTTGATGGCGGCCTTTCAGCAAGCTCCGCCAACGGTCAAGGCCCAGGTTTCGGGCGAACTGGGAATGCGGTTGAACGAGGTGATGGGAACCGAAACCCAGGCGCTGCAAGAAGGTACCCCGGAAATCCAGGCCGGACTGGAAGGCAATACGCCGGCCCAGCCCGGGGAAGTCCAGGCCCCACGTGCCGGTGAGATTGAACTCGAACCGGTTGCGCCGCCGGCAGACCCCGATGCTGATGCGATCGTGGGGGAAGCCGTGGTGAATGAGGGCGAATTCAATGGTAACCAGGGGGTGCTGAGTAGCCTGCGCGGTTCTTATCGCCCGGAGAGCGGGGCTGAATCGGTCGAGCGCGCCCTGGAAAACGTCCAGGTCACTGCCCCGGACATTGTTGCCAGCCCCGGCTCGCCCCCGCCCATCGAACAGAGTGGCGAGACCGATCCGCAACGCTTCCAGAACCAGACCAATGAAGGATCTCGCCAGGCGCGCGAAGCGCTGGTGGAACAGCAAATGGCGGTCGCTGCGCTGCCTGGCGCGGAGCGCGTTCAGCTCGCCGATGTTCACGAGGCCGTGCCCGTGGGCGAACTGCCTGTCCCTGGCATAGCAGAGGCGCCCGCGCCGGAGGGAGCCCAGCAGTACCTGCAGATGGGGCGGAACAGGAGTTCCGGGCTGACTCCTGACGTTCAGGCTGCTTTTGATGGGGTAGCCGGCCCGGCGATGCAGGAGAGCATGGCAGAGGCCAGAGGACAGATGGAGCAGGCAGCCGTGGACCGCGACCAGCAGCATACTGAACAGGTCGCCCAGGCTCAAGAGCAGGCTGCCGAGGCTCAGCGCCAGGCCGAAACAGACCAGCTCACCCAGGTGAATGATACCCGCGGTCAGATCGACCGCGAGCGCCAGTCCGTGCGCGAACAACAGGCTGCGGCGGTAGCGGATGCTGAAAGCCAGGCCGAAGACCGCCGCCATTCCGACCGGGAGCAATTCGACGGGCGAGTGCGCTCTGACCAGCAGCAGATCGATTCGCGCTACAACGAAGCCGAGCGCGACGCAAATGCCGAAGTCCGCGAAGGGGAACGCCAGGCTGAAGCCGAACGGGCGCGCGCTGAGCGCGAGTCGGAGAGCCAGAGCTGGTGGGAAAGAGCACTGGACTTCATCGCCGACCTTTTCGACGCGCTGGTTGGGCTGATTAACGGCATCTTCGACGCGGTCAGGTCAGCGGTTAACGCCATCCTGGACGCCGCGCGTAATTTTGCCATTGGGCTGATCGAACTGGCTGCATCCGCGCTCAAAGGGTTGATCGAGGCTTTTGGCGAGTTTCTCAAAGGTCTGGTTCAGGGTTTGCTGGGGGATATCTTCCCTGGCCTGGCCCGGGCGCTGACCCAGATGATCGACGGGGCCGTGGCGCTGGCGAACCGCGCCATCGACGTCATCGCCGAAGGGCTGAAGAGTGCGGTGAACAGCATTGTCGAGGGGTTACGGGCGGGTCTCAACCGGTTGATCGACATCTACCAGTCGGCGGTGAACGCTGCCGTGGCGCTGGCGCGGGCCGCGTTGACCGGCGACTGGAGCGCTTTTATCATCCAGCTTCTCGAAGCAGCCCTGCAGGTGGTTGGGATCGACCCTGAAGAGATGTACGCATTCATCGGGCGAGCCCAGGATACCATCCAGCTCATCATCGACAACCCGGGCCAGTTCCTCTCCAACGCGCTGGAGGCTTTGATGGGCGGCTTCCGGCGGTTTGCCGATAATTTCCTCGCTCACCTGCAGGCCGGCATCATCGGCTGGCTGACCGGGGCGCTGGGTGGAGCCGGGATCACGCTGCCCGAGCGTTTCGACTTGATGGGAGTGATCAGCCTGGTGGCCCAGATTCTGGGGCTGACCTGGGAGAACCTGCGTGCCCGGCTCGTGCGGCTGGTCGGTGAGCGCGGCGTGCAGGTGCTCGAATTTGTGGCCGGGTACGTGCAGGCGTTGATCGAGGGCGGTTGGGCCGGGTTATGGGAGCGCATCCAGAACGATCTGTCCACGCTGCGGGATATGGTGCTGGAACAGATCCGCACGTTCCTGGTTGAGCGCATCATCATGGCGGCAGTGACGCGGCTGGCAACGATGTTTAACCCGGTCGGAGCGCTGGTTAACATCCTGCTGGCGGCCTACAACTTCTACACTTTCATCCGCGACCAGATCCAGCGCATCTACCAGGTCGTGCAGACCATTGTGGACGCGGTCGGCAATATCGCCCGCGGCGTGCTTGGCCCGGCCCAGGAACGGGTGGAGAGCTTCCTGGCCGGCCTGCTGCCGCTGGCGATCGACCTGTTAGCGCGCCTGATCGGGCTTGGCAACGTGGGCGAACGGGTGCGCGCCATCTTGCAACGGGTGCAGGATACGCTGTGGGGGGCCATTGACCGGCTGATCGAGCGGGTGGTCGGGTTGTTCCGCAGTGATGAGGCGGGCGAAGGCCAAGCGCCGGGGGAGGAAGGCGCCCCGGAGAGGGAGGGCGAACCTGCCGGGCCAGGTCAGATTGGCGAGCGGCTGGAGATCCGCCCACCGAGTCAGGCTGTTCACCATCTCTACATCGCTGCGCAAGGAACTGACGCGACGCTGATTGTGGAGAGTGAACCGAAAACGATTGGCCAACTGGTGGGTAATGTGTGGGGACGCCAGCTCCATCTTCTGCCCAACGACCCGCCTGAGCAGAAACGTGACGAAGCTCAACGCCTGCTGGAGCAGCTCAGAACTGGAAATACAGAAGCGGAACAGGTCGCTGAACGACAATTAGCCAGTACGGCGCATGGTGGGGCGGCGGCTGCCGGCGCGACGCCATCTGGAAACGTGCTGACCTATGAAAGAAATCTCGTCAGCATCCTGACCAGGCTGTTTACCTTATTTGCCGGGCATGCGAATGAGGAACCGACCGCCGCATCTGGAGAACTGCTCCAACGCTGGGAGTACGAGCTGCGGATTGCCGAACCGGCCGCCACTCACCAGTTGTTTGATGATGTGGCCAATCACTCTGGCCAGCTTCGGGACAAGGAAAGCTGGCGGCAGGTACTTCAGACGTTAGAGGCCAGCGACTCATTTTATAAACGTCCGTTGGCGCAGGGGACTTTCGCGAACACTGTCCACGATCTGATCCAGACTACCGGGGCCGGCCCAGGCGGCAACAGCATCCTGGAAGCCTTTACCGAAATGAAAACGCAGTATGAGAACCGGCAAGAGATTATCCGGGCTGCTCGGGCAAAAGGCTATTCGGTCCAGGTCCAATCGAGGCAGGTCACCATTCCGGATAACGTCCAGGATTTTATTCGCAGCCGGGTGGCGCTTATCCACACCGAGCCGCCTCGCCCGCCTTTCTCTCATGCATTAACTGCGCTGCGTTCCTGGGTTGTGGATCGGGCCAACCGCGGTAGTTCGATGAACACGCTTGTTACCGAATATGCCGAGGCGCTGGACCTGTACTACCGGGATAGCGGACCGACCCATCACTTTTTCGAACCTGTGGCGATGGCCGATTCGCAGTATCCTACCATCAAATACCGCTACCGCGAAATCCAGGGACCGGAATTCGAGGTAACCGTGGCGGCGGATGATAGTGGGCGGAGCATCACAGGGCGCAATTTGCAGCTCACCTGGGCCAGGCCTGAGATTGCGCGTGGGAGCCGGGGTTTGACAGAAGCATCCTATGAGGCTGACGAGGAACTGGATGTGAATGCTTCGCACCTCATCGCTGATCTGTTTATGGGATCCGGGTATGAATCTTCGCTGAACCTGGTCACTGCCAGCACCTATTACAACCAGACAGTCATGGCAAATAAGGAAATAGAAATCGCTGAATGGATCCGGTCTTTCCGCAGCAATGAAGTTTCGCTGCGCCAGGTAACTTTCAACATGACCGTTAATGCGAACTGGGGACCGCCTGTGATAACCGAGGCGATGGCGAATGAAATGAAAACCCAAATCTTTTCCCGGCTGACCCTGACGGAAGAAGAACGTCAGCAGGTCATCCAGGATTTTGAGACAACCCACCAGCGCATCCTCACCCGGGGCGAGCAAGTCAAGCGCGTTCTGGGGGTGACATGGTCCGTTCAGGTCCTGGTGAATGGTGTGCCCCGTGGTGCCTCCAGGACCTTTGAGATCGGCCCAGACATTTACCTGGGTCTGGATGCGCGTATTTTACGGCAGTTCCTTCCGCCAGGATAACAGGATCATATAAATGTCTACACTCTCATCCACTCCCCGTTTGTTGAAAGGCGCCCTGGTCAGCCTGGAGCCGCCCAACCCGACCCCGCAGGTGATCGTCTTTCAGTACAACCCGGGCACATTGACCCGCACGCTGGAGGCCCAGATTGTCGAAGAAGAAGGCAAGAGCGGCTCGCCGCCGCGCCTGAAGGGTGCACCGGTAGAAACAATCAAGCTCGATGTGGAGATCGATGCCTCTGATCAGCTCGAGCGAGGCGATTCGAAGGCCGGGGAGCTGGGTATTTTCCCTCAGCTCTCGGCCCTGGAACTGCTGATTTATCCCCATAGCAGCCTGGTCGAAACAAACAACCGGCTGCTTAAAATGGGGACGATCGAGATTCTGCCGCCTACTGCGCCGCTGACCCTGTTCTTTTGGGGAAAGCAGCGCATCCTGCCTGTCCGATTGACCGAGTTCAGTGTCACCGAAGATGCCCATCTCCCCAACCTCAGCCCGATCCGCGCCAAAATTTCGCTGGGGCTGCGCGTGCTGAGCTATTCGGACGTGAGCGCCGATAACCCGGCCTGGAGCTGGTTCCTGTCTCACCAGAAGACGAAAGAGACGATGGCTGCCCTGGCGGGCACCAATAGCCTGAACGCCGTGATGGGCAGCAACCCGAGGTTGATTTAGGAGGTATTGTATGTTTGACTTCACCAGCCGGTATGCCAGTCTGGAAACAACCACTTTTACCACGCCAGACGGCGAAAAGGTGGCATATGTGCGGCGGCGCTTCCTGCCCGCGGGCGAGTCGCTGCCGCTCCTGGCTGAACTACCCTTTCAGCCGGGCGAGCGGCTCGATTTGTTTGCCTTCCGTACTCTGGGCGACCCGCTGGCCTTCTGGCGCATCGCCGACGCGAACAATGCCATCAACCCGTTTGCCCTGGAACCGGACGGTACGAGAGTTTCTGTTGCCGGATCTTCCCGTTCCGTTCGCGTACCCATTCCCCAACCGTGAGCTGCGGATGAGCCTGATTGGACTGCACCTCACTCTGTTGATGGGCCCTACCGTGCCGTTGCCGGTACCGGAGCCGGCTCTTGAGATGCTGGAAAGCGTGGAGGTGACGCACAGCGACGAGGGCCGCTCGGGGTTTCAGATTGTCTTTAAGGCCGTCCGCAGCCGCAAGGACTTCATTGACTACCTGATCTTCGCCAACCCGCAGTTCAAGGCCGGCAACCGGGTGATCATCACGAACGTCTTTGGGTCAGTGCCCCTGGTTCTGATGGATGGCATCATCACCAACCACCAGCTCCAGCCTGGGACTCCGGGTGGCGACCCGGCCTCGCTGACCCTGACCGGTGAAGACGTGTCGATCATGATGGATCTGCAGGAGAAAAACGCCGAACACCCGGCCCAGCCGGACAACGTCATCGCGATGAAGATTATCCTGAGCTATGCCCAGTACGGGCTGATCCCGCTGGTCATTCCGCCTGTCCACTTCGATGTGCCTATCCCGGTCGAGCGCACGCCCGTCCAGCGCGCCACCGACCTGGCTTTTCTGAAAGAAATTGCTGAACGGCATGCCTATACCTTCTTTGTCATCCCCGGGCCGGTCACCGGGACGAATACTGCCTACTGGGGGCCGCCGGTCCGGGTTGGCATTCCACAGAAAGCGCTGACGGTGGATATGGGCCCGGAAACCAACGTTGACGCGCTGCAGATCGAGCGCAGCCCGGCCGAGGCCACCACCGTGCAGGGCAGCGTCCAGGACCGCCGCTCGAACCAGCGCCTGCCGGTGTTGAGTTTTATGACCACCCGGCCGCCCCTGGCGCTCAATAACCCGCTGCTTGACCGGGCCCTGACTCGCACAGAGGTATTCGGTGGCCGCAGCGGTCAGGACGCTCAGCAGGCCATGGCCCTGGCCCAGGCCCAGACGGACGCCTCGATGGACACGGTCCAGGTGGAGGGCGAACTAAACACCGGCAAGTACGGCTTGCCGCTGATGGCGCGCGGGCTGGTGGGGATGCGCGGGGCGGGGTTCAGTTATGACGGGCTCTACTATGTAAAGAAAGTGACACATATGATCAAATTGGGCGAGTACAAGCAGAAGTTTACCCTGACCCGCGAAGGGACCGGGTCAACTGTGCCGGTGGTGATCCCATGAGTCCCACCCAGCTTTACTTCGGCAAATACCGCGGCAAGGTGGAGGAAAATATCGACCCCTACCAGCAGGGGCGCGTGCAGGTCTCCTGTCCGGCTGTGCTGGGCGAGGGGCGGATGAGCTGGGCTATGCCAAGCGCGCCCTACGCCGGCAGCGGGGTGGGCTTCTTTATGATTCCGCCGGTGGGGGCTAATATCTGGGTGGAGTTCGAAGGCGGCGACCCGGACTACCCGATCTGGGGTGGCTGCTTTTGGGGCGTGGGTGAGGCGCCCGCGGTGCCGGCCCTGGCTGAAATGAAGGTGATCAAGACCGCCTCGGCCACCATAACGATCAATGATCTGCCTGGGGCGGGTGGGGTAACGATCGAGTGGGGAACCGGGATGAAGATCACGATCGATACAACCGGGATCGAGATTGCTAACGGAATGGGCGCCAGCGTCAAGCTCAGCGGCCCGCAGACTTCGCTTAACGGCGGCGCGCTGGAGGTGGTCTAAGATGCCGGGGTTTCTGGTCACCACAGCTTCTTCCGCGATCTGCCAGCACGGCGCGCAGGTGTCAATCATTTCGACGAACACGCGTGTGCAGGCCGGCGGCGCGCCTGTGGCAGTGTTGAACGACCAGTATGTGGTCAGCGGCTGCCCGTTCCAGGTCCCCATTGGGACAGGAACCAAGCCGCAGCCTTGCATTAAGCTGCAGTGGGTGGCCCCGGCTACGCGGGTTCGGGTCGGCGGGCAGCCGGTCATTTTGCAAACCAGTTCGGCAATCTGCCTGAGCGCCGAACAGATCCCGCAGGGCGCACCCACCGTGGTTTCTACCCAGGTGCGGGTGAAAGGTACGTGAGTGAACTGATGAATATCGATTTCCCATACCACATTGATGCGCTTGGCCGGACTGCTTCTGCCGCAGATGCCGATCACCTGCGCGACATGATCGACCAGGTGCTTTTCACGGCTCCCGGCGAGCGAGTTAACCGGCCCGAGTTTGGCAGCGGTCTGCTGCAAATGGTGTTTGCGCCAAACAGCGATGAGATGGCCACCGCCACCCAGTTCCTGGTGCAGGGCGCGCTGCAGCGCTACCTGGGGGATCTAATCGGCGTGGAGGCCGTGACGGTGGAGAATGAAGACTCGCTCTTGCGGGTGACGGTGGTCTACACTGTTCGTCGCACCCAGCAGCGGCGGGTCGACCAGTTCAGCAGGGCGGTGTCGGCATGACAATCTATTTTTGCTGCGATGAAAACCGTCGGAGCCTGGTCCGGGCGCACGGGACCCTGAATGGGATCGATTTCCTGGAAGTACACGATGATGAGGGCCAGCCGCTGGCCGACCGCCAGCGTTTTCTGCTGATCACTCTGCTGAAGCCACCCGCCGCGCCCCTGGCGGAAGAAAATATCCGCATCGAGGGCGGCGAGGTAGTGAGCGACGTGCGGGTCGTAGGCCTCCAGCAGGATGGCGCCGTCCTCACGGTCGAAGTCGACCGCCCGGGCGATTTCAGCATCTACACCCTGCGGCTGGTGGCAGAACCGGAGGCAAGCGATCCGCCTGCCGGCTATGACCGGCTGCTCTCGGCGGTCAACTTCTCATTCAAGGTGAACTGCGAGTCAGATTTTGACTGCGGGGCTGCGGATGACTGCCCGCCCAGGATATTCGCGGAACCGTCGATCGATTACCTGGCGCGCGATTTCAATTCCCTGCGCCAGCTCATGCTCGATCGCATCCGCCTGTTAAACCCGGTCTGGCAGGAAGATCACCTGGCGGATTTTTTGCAAGCCATGGTGGATCTGAAGGCTTACGTGGGCGATTATCAGCATTACCAGCTCGACGCGGTCAATACCGAGGCCTATCTGTTCACTGCCCGCAGCCGTGTGTCTGTCCGCCGCCACGCCCGCCTGGTCGACTATTTTATGCACGATGGCAGCTCGGCCCGGGTGTGGGTGCACTTCAAGGTGGCTGAGGGTGTCGCCGGCCCGGTGCCGCTGGCAAAGCGGACCCGGGTGTTCACCCGAGCGCCAAACCTTCCGCCGGTCATCCAGCCGGACAGCCAGGCCTACCACCAGCTCCTCGAAGCCGGCCCACAGGCCTTCGAGACTCTCCACGACGCTGACCTTTTTAACACACACAATTGTATGTGCTTCCATACGTGGGGGGATGGGCGCTGCATTCTACCGCGCGGAGCGATTAAGGCCGCCCTGGTCGGACATTACCCTGACTTGCAGCCGGGAATGGTGCTCATTCTCGAGGAGGTACGCGGGTCCGAGACCGGCATACCGGCAGACGCCGACCCGAGCAAACGTTTCGCCGTTCGGCTGACGTCTGTCAGCCTGGGCCATGATGACCTGACCGGCATCGACCTGACGGAGATCACCTGGCACGCCGGTGACGCGCTCCCCGCGCCGCTCTGCCTGTCGGCGGATGTTCCTCCAACTCCTGATGGGGCTGAGTGCGGCGATGCGATTTCAGTGGCGCGCGGAAATATCATTCTGGCTGACCACGGGCTGACCCAGCCAGATGAGTTCCTCGGTGTGGTGCCAGACAGCACGCTGGCATACGCCGGGCGGGGCGGCCGCTGCGATCCGCCTGGCCCTGACCCGAACCTCATTCCACCCCGCTTTCGTCCTGGGTTAAGCGCGCGGCATATTTCTCAGGGCCTGCCCTATGACCACTCCGTCGCGGCAAATCTCTCTTCGCCGCAGTCCGCTTCGGCTATGATGAAGATCGACCCGGCCAGGACGCTGCCGGCGGTCATCCTGGCGAACGATAAGGATTTTGCCGGGCAGCTGTGGAAACCCCGGCGCGACCTGTTATCCAGCGCCCCGGATAAGGCGGAGTTCGTCCTCGAAGTAGAAAATGATGGGCAGGCAGTGATCCGTTTTGGCGATGATCAAAACGGTCAGCGTCCTGACCCGGGCCAGTCCTTTTGGGCGCGCTACCGCTCCGGCGATCCCTTGAGTGGTAATATCGGTTCAGATACGCTGGCCCACGCCGCCACACCCCAGACTGCTATTGCCGGCGTGCGCAACCCACTGGCGGCTGTAGGAGGGAGCGGGCCTGAGAGCATGGAGGCGGTCCGGCAGAATGCGCCGCAGGCCTTCCGCGTCCAGGAGCGGGCGGTCACGCCTGCAGATTACGAAGCTGTGGCGCTGCGATACCCTGGCGTGCAGCGCGCTGCTGCCACCATCCGCTGGACCGGGAGCTGGTACACCGTGTTCCTGACCGTAGACCGCCAGAACAGCGCCCCAATTACTCCCGAGTTCGAGCGCGACTTCCGCGCCCACATGGATGCCTATCGCATGATGGGCTATGACCTCGAGGTCGACGCTCCGCATTTCGTCTCGCTCGAGATCGAGCTGGAGGTATGTGTTGCGCCGGGTTATTTCCGCGCGCAGGTCGGGGCAGCGTTGCGCGACGTGTTCAGTATTCGCCAAAGGGCGGATGGGACGCGCGGCGTGTTCCACCCCGATAACTTCACTTTCGGGCAGACAGTTTATCTTTCGCCAATCTATGCGGCGGCAGAAGCGGTGGCGGGCGTGCAGTCCGTTAAGGTCACCCGCTTCCAGGTGCAGGATAACCCGGCCCGCAGCGGGCTGGCGAGTGGAAAGATCCCCCTTTCCCGGCTGGAAATTGCCCGGCTCGAGAATAACCCGAATTATCCGAAACGAGGCGTCTTCCGCCTGGTTTTGAAAGGAGGCAAGTAGACCATGCCTGATGCACTGGACTCCTTGAGCGGGCTCAATGACTGCGGCGGCTGCGCGGGAATCTCGGCTGAGACACCTGTGCGGGTTGAAAACCGCCCGGGCCTGGACCAGTTCCCCTACCGGGTTGGCACCCATGCTCGCTTCCTGGAATCGATGCTGACCCGCCTGTCTGGCGCCGGGTTCCCGGCGCTGGAGGAGCTGAGCACCCGCCTGACAGACGACTTGACCATCGCGTTCCTGGACGCGTGCGCAGTGGTAGACGATGGGTTAACTTTTTACACCGAACGTTACGCGAACGAGTGGTTCGTACGCACCGCGCGAGAACGCATCTCGCTGGTTCAGATGGCGCGCCTGATCGGCTACGAGCCCGGGCCAGGCGTTGCGGCTAACGCCTACCTGGCCTTTACCATCGACGATACGCCCGGTTCGCCAGACAAGACCACGATCGAGGCCGGCACGAAGGTGCTGAGCATCCCCGGAAAAGACGAACTGCCGCAGTTCTTCGAGACCGGCGCGACCATCGAGGCGCGTTCGGCCTGGAACGCGATGAAAGCCCGTACGCGCCAGCCACAGCTGGTATCCAAGGACATGGAAGTTGTCTTTGTCCAGGGTATCGAGAACGGGCTAAGGCGCGGTGACCGCTTGCTGGTTGTTGTCACGGATGAAGAGGGAAACCCGGATACGAAAGAAATGAAACGCATCACCCGGGTTTTCCAGGAACCGGAAGCCGGGCGGACGCGCCTGGAACTTAGGGACGCGCCGAAGATTTCTCGCGCGCCGAAGGGCTGGCATTCGCCGGGCGCGGGAATATCCGGCCCAGGCCAGGTGCTCACCAATGTGGTTTTTGACGAAATCCTGGCCGGGAGCAGCTTCTCCAACAGCGATATTGTCGCCATTAACAAAATCTACAACTGGCACGAGACTTATTTCACCGTCGCCGCCAACTCACCCAAAGCGACTGAACCGGCCGTCCAGGGCGTGTACGCACTGCGCCAGCGGGCGGCTGCCTTTGGGCACAACGCGCCTTCCTGGGCTAACCTGCCCCAGATTGTCGAAGGCCAGAACCGCCAGTACGTTGGCCGGGTACTTTCCAGGCTCAATGCTGAAGGAAATACCAGTTTCACTCCGGATAAATGGCAGTATCCAACGGATTGGGATAACCTGAACTTGGTTGAAAGCAATACTGACCCGGACGGCTCTTATACTCCAGGCCGACTCGACCTGGATAACATTTACCCTGCTGCGATTGGAAATAGCTGGATCGTTTTGGAGAACCCTGCCGGCGCTGCACGGGCATTCCAGGTTTTCTCAAACCAGGAGACCACCCGTGCCGATTATACCCTCTCGGTAAAAGTTACCCGGCTGGTCCTGGCCAGCGCGCAGCAAGCAGACCTGCAAGCCTATAAGATGCGTGACGTTACCATCTATGCCCAGTCTGAACAGCTGCCGCTGGCGGACGTGCCGGTGGAGGGGGATGTTGAGGGCGACAGCGTGCTGCTGGCCCAGTACTACCCCGGCCTGGTCAAGGGCCAGCTCGTTATTGTCAGCGGTGAACGGACTGACCTGCGCGGTGTTATCGACCACGAGGTGCGCGTCCTGAAAGATGTCTTGATGAATGGTTCAACCGAGCCGGGGCGCTATTTTACCGAGCTTCTGTTCACCGAGCCGCTGGCCTACCATTACGTCCCGGAGACTGTGACGGTCAACGCCAATGTCGCGGCAGCCACCCACGGCGAGACAAAAACCGAGACCCTGGGAGGTGGCAGTTCCGATCGCTACCAGACCTTTACCCTCAAGCAGGCGCCCCTGACATACGTGAGCGCGCCGACGCCCAGTGGGGTGCAGTCAACCCTGGAAGTGCGGGTGAACGAGATCCTGTGGAAGGAGGTCGAGTCGCTCTATGGCCGCCCGCCAGACGAGCGAGTGTATGTGATCCGTCACGAGGATGATGGCAAAACACGGGTGCAGTTCAATGCGCCGGTGCCGGGCGGGGCAGAGAATGTCAAAGCCACCTACCGGGTTGGGATCGGGCTGCCCGGGCAGGTGAAGGCTGGACAGTTGAGCCTGTTGGCGGTAAAGCCGCTGGGCGTGCGTTCGGTCAAAAATCCTCTGGCTGCCAGCGGGGCCGAAGACCGCGAGTCGATTGATGATCTGCGCGAGAACAGCCCGCTGACCGTCCTGACGCTTGGCCGGTTGGTTTCGCTGCAGGATTACGAGGACTTTGCCCGCGCCTTCGCCGGCTTCTCCAAGGCTTTGGCGACTCCTACCACCGATGGGGCGCAGAACGGGATTTTTCTGACTGTGGCTGGGGAGACCGGGCCGGTGAGCGAAGACAGCCCCGAATTTGATAACCTGGTCGGCGCAATTGAGCGCTTTGGCGACCCGTTCGTCCGGCTGGTCGTAAAACCCTACCGGCAGGCGTTTTTCCAGGTTGAAGGCTCGGTGGAGGTCGCCGCGGACTATTTACCTGAGCTGGTCCTGGAGGAAGTGAAAGCCGCGCTGGCAGGGCAGTTTGGCTTTGCCAGACGCCATTTTGGCCAGCCGGTCACCCAGGCGGAAGTGATCGCCACCATGCAGAATGTCCCTGGGGTGGTGTCTGTGACGCTGAAATACCTGTTCCGCAGCGATCCTTTCAACCCGGGACTGGCGAAGTCGCTGCAGAACGTTCTCCTTGCGGCCCAGCCTGAGCCGGGCGACAGCCGTTTCGCGGCCCTGGCGGCTGAACTGCTGACCCTGGACCCTCGCCCAATCCTCATCACGGCGGTGTCTCTATGAACACTGACCCTACGCAAGTGGCTGAAAAACTTTACAGCCTTTTGCCGGCCCTCTACCGGCTGCGCGACGCTGAGAATGGCTACCCGCTGCGTGACCTGGTGGCGGTGGTGGCGGAGCAAGTGGCTGTGGTCCAGGAGAGCCTGGAGCAGGCTTACGATGACCTGTTTATCGAAACCTGCGCGCCATGGATCGTCCCCTACCTGGGTGACCTGATCGGCGCCCGCCCGCTGCACAATAAAGCGCCTGGGACGGCCGGCGGGCGAGCCGAAGTTGCCGAAACCCTCGGTCTGCGCCGGCGGAAGGGTACTCTGGCAGCGCTTGAACAGTCCGCCCGGGTGGTGACCGGCTTCCCGGCGGTGGCGGTGGAATACTTCACCCGCATGGCCCTGACCCAGGCGATGAACCACGTGCGCCCGGACAGCCATTACACCGCTAACCTGCGGAGGATGTTGGCGTTGGAATATGTCAACGGCCCGTTCGACCCGACTGCCCGGACGCTCGAAGTGCGCCGGATCAGCTCGCGCCGGGGTCGTTATAACCTGCCCAATATTGGCCTGTTCCTCTACCGGCTGCGTTCGTTCGATCTGCGCGGCGTTTCTGCCGCCCGCCAGGACGATTTCCGCTGGCGTTTCAACCCGCTGGGCATCGATACGGCCCTGTACAACGATCCGCTGACCGAGATGGGTATTAACGACTTCGCCGGGCCGGAGAACCTGCCCCTGCCGGTAAGCCGGGCAGCCCTGAAGGTTGACCTGGCTTCGGCAGGCAGCGCCTTTTATGGACCCAGCGCGGCGCTGCTGCTCGAAGTGGATGGGACGGTCATCCCGGCTGGCCAGATGGCAGCCTGCAACCTGAGCGATAAGGCGGATGGTTCCGGCGATTGGGCTCATGCCCCCTCGGATGTGTATGGGATCGACCCGGTCCTGGGGCGGATCGCCATGCCCACAGGCCTCCCTGCACCCGGGAGCGTGGTGGTGAACTTTCGCTACGGGTTTAGCGATTCGCTGGGCGGGGGCGCGTATGAGCGCGGCGCGCAACTCATGGGCGCGCCTGCTCAGGTGGTGAGCGCCGCCGCGCCTGATTTGCAGGCAGCCCTCACCGCCGCGTCCGGCGGAGGGATCGTTGAATTTTCCGACAGCCGCACTTATGAATTGGCCGGGCTTGCCCCAAACCTGGATGTTGCCGAAAACCAGTCGGTGGTAATCCGCGCGGCGAATGGGCATCGCCCGCTGGTGCGGGTGACCGGCGGGGGCGGAACAGGAGTTCCGGAGTGGGTGATCCACGGCGGTGAAGGAGCGCGGATTGTCATCGATGGGCTGGCTGTGGCAGGCGTCCTGCGCATCACCGGCGAGCCGGCGGCGGTCATCCTGCGCCACTGCACGCTGGTGCCCGGCATCGAGCGCACCCTGGCCAACGAGCCTGCCCAGCCAGAAGCCCCGTCGCTGGTCATTGAGCCGGAAAATGTCACCGTGACGATCGACCGCTGCATCGCTGGCCCGGTCCAGGCCGCAAACGACTGCGTGGTGGTTGTGCGACACAGCATCCTGGATGCCACGGATGAAACCCGCCCGGCCTTTTATGGAACTTATACCCCGCTGGATGGGACAACCGAACCGGGCGGCGCGCTGGACATGCAAAATTGCACTGTCATCGGCCGGGTGCATACCCAGCGCTTCACTGAAGCAACCAACGTAATCTTTGCGTCCCGCGCCCCGGTTGACGCGGCAGTACTGCCGGTTCGCTCGGAGCGTACCCAGGATGGGTGCATGCGCTTCAGCGCCGTTCCGGCCGGCTCGCGCACACCCCGGCGCTACCGCTGCACGGAGATGATGCCCCGCTTTACCTCGCTCCATTTTGGCGCGTCGGGGTATGCCCAGCTCAGCGTCGAGTGCCCTGAAGCAATCCGCGCCGGCGCGGAAGATGAGAGCGAGATGGGCGTTTTTCACGACCTGTATATCCCGCAACGCGAATCCGACCTGCGCACCCGCCTCGAAGAATACCTGCGGTATGGGATGGAAGCAGGAATCTTTTATGCAAGCTAATCCTGGATGGAACGATCACGGGAATTTTCTAAAGGAGCAAAAGATATGAAAGGGGATTTCAGCCGCCTGACATTTGATCCCGGAAACCACTACGCCGGCGTGCGCTGGCAGCAGGGCCGACCGGTGACCGACGCGGACGAGAACGAAGCCCAAGAAATTGCCGCTTACCGGGTTGAGACAGAGGCCGTCGATGTGATTGGGATCGGCGGCGGAAACATGGTCCCAGGCGCCCCGCGTGGAAACCCTGGCTTCGGGTTGAGTGTGGACAGCGATGGGAACCTGGTCATTAGCAACGGTCGCCTTTATGTGGATGGCGTCTTATGTGAGAACGATGCGCCGGTCACTTATGGGCTCCAACCGGACCTGCCTGACCCGCCGGGGATCCCCAGCCTGCTGGCAGACACGCCGCTGGGCCTGGTATACCTGGAAGTCTTCAAGCGCCATCTCACCTATCACGACCGGGACGGGATGCGCGACCCGGCGCTGAATGGGGTCGACACCACTACCCGCCTGCGCACGACCTGGCAGGTACGCGTGGCTTCGCTGCCTTCAGTCAAGCTGGCCCAGGCTGTCCTTGACCAGCTCATCGGGCTGGCAGGCCAGGTCGGCAAGATTGACCAGGAACTGGCCGAAACCGATGACCAGGCCCTGCGCGAAAAGCTGGTCCGCGAGCGAGACAGGCTGCGCCGGCAGGGGGAGTTCCTGGCGGAGGAAAACGGCCTGGCCTGCCACGGGAACCTGGCCGAGTGGCAGGCGGTGACCGGCTCACCAACCGGCGTCCTGCAGGTCAGCACCGTATCGGCTGATGAGGCCGATGATCCCTGCGACGTGCCCCCGGGAGGCGGCTACCAGCGCGGCGAGAACCAGTTTTACATTGTGGAAGTCCACTCCGTGCCGGCTGGCGGAGTTCGCAACGGCGCCACCTTCAAATGGTCGCGCGACAATGGCTCGATCGTCGCGCGCATCCAGGCGGTTGGCAGCAGCACTTCGGGCTCTGCCACCGGGACGGTTTTCTCGGTTGACAGCGTTCAGCGCGACGACTACCTGGGTATCCACGGGGATGATTGGGTCGAGTACGTGGACGACGCCAGCGAGCTTAACGGGCAGCCCGGGGTCCTGGCGCGCGTGCTGGTAGCGGACAAGAACCTTAACCGCATTACTCTCGACCGGAGCCTGACGGTGAACCTGGATGCCAACCCCAAACTGCGCAAGTGGGACCAGTCCGGCGCGAACGCCACGGACAGCGGCGTGGCGATGAACACGGTTGATGGCCAGGTAATTGATCTGGAAGGGGGCATCCAGGTCAGTTTCAGCGCCGGAACGTACCGGCCCGGCGATTTCTGGCAGTTCGACGCTCGCGCCGTGACCGGCAAGATCAGCTTTCCGGTCGCGCCCCAGGCCCCGCATGGCGTGGAGCGTCACTACGCTCGTCTTGGCGTGGTGGCGCTTCAGCAGGAACAGCTTCACCTGCTGCTGGACTGCCGCAGGATCTTCCCACCCCTGACCGCGATTACAGCTGAGGATGTATCCTTTGATAACAGCCAGTGTAACTTGCCTGGCGCGCGCACCGTGCAGGAGGCCATCGATGCCCTGTGCGCCCGCCCGACCGGTGGGGGCGAGGCTGTGCCCTGCTTCACGGTGGGGAAACGTGGGCGCTTCCAGGATCTCCAAAAAGCCGTGGAAGAACTGCGCGGCCAGGGTCTGCGCCAGATTTGCCTGTGCCTGATGCCCGGTGAGATTCTTTCGGTCGATAACCTGTTGGTGGATGCGGACCCCAAAGAGCAGCTCAGCCTGTCCATCCATGGCTGCGCGGGATCCGTGGTGATCTTGCAGGGCGTTTGGAAACTGAGTGGACTGGCTGCGATTGAGCTGGAGGGTCTGGATTTGTTCGTACCCGGGCTGGTGCAGGATCGATCCTTTATTTCGGTCTTCCAGACCGGCCGCCTCGCCATCGAAAATTGCCGTTTGCGCGCCGTTGGCGAGAAAGGGGTCGCGCTGGTAGGCCTGTCTGAGGTGGCCCAGGTCGTCGTTCGGGATAACCAGATCAGCCTTGGCAATGAGAACGGCTTGGTACTTGGAAGGGAGATCTTCGCGGGTTTCGAGGTCAGCCAGATTTTCGAGATGCCCAGAGAGTTTTCCTTCGATGATCGTGACTACCGTGTTTTCATTGCGCCCCTGTTGAAGTTGAATACTGCCGAGCGGAAAGTGGCGCTCTCGCAGTTGCGCAAGAGGGTCAATCAGTTTGCCGGCACTTTATCGGTTGCCGAGCACACCGCCTACACCCAATTCCTGGACGTGCTCTCCGACCCTCGCGCACCGGCCCGGCTGTACATCGACAAACTGAAGACAATTTTGCAAATCTTTTCGCTCAGCCAGGTGGCTCTGGTGATCTTCGACGGCGATGGCGACGTGAGCCTGACCGGCAACCGCTTCGGGGGGCTGGTCAGCCTGGGCGGTTTCCCAGATCCGGAGCCGGTCAATCTCGACCTGCTCTTCAGCCTGCTCGATCGCCTTAAGGGCCGGCAGATCCAGATCGCGCCGGGCGGGGGACGTTTCCATGCGACAGGGAACGTGTTTTCTGGGCTGGTGTGGAGCGGCGACGTATGGAAAATGCTGGATGCGCTGGTTGGGAATGAAACTGCTGCCCTTCAAAACGCCTACTCTGTCGTCCACCTGAGCGATAACCAGTTCAACCGGGCTGGCAACCAGGCGGCGGGCGGCTGGCTGACTGTGACCGGCAACACACTGCGGGGGACCGATCAGCCGGTCCTGATGACTGCTGCCAGCCAGATCTCGGCGTTCAGTGGAAATACAGGCCTGCCGGGAAAACGGGATATCCCTAACGTATTCAATTTCAAGATCGGAAGAGCGTCGTGTAGGGAAAGAGTGTAGGATTGGGTGGTGGTG
>CAZBDC010000104.1:0-18429 GCA_964490575.1 uncultured Anaerolineaceae bacterium
AGATAATGAGCGGTGACTGGAGTTCAGACGTGTGCTCTTCCGATCTGCAGGGAGCTCCCTGCCGCCGGACTGTTTTCATTCTGCCTCACCCATGCTATGATTTCCATATACTGCTACAGACTCGCGAGGGAAGCTTGAATACTTTGCCCAACCAATTTTTAGCCTTTTTACCCCTGGTGGCCTCCCTGGTTATTGTGGGAGCTGTGTTATATACAGCCCACTGGGCTCTCCTGGGGAAACATCCCGAGATGGGAAATGATCGCCGGCTGTCGCGTCAACTTCTTTTGTTTATTTTAGGCCTGGTTGGCATCATCGTCATTGTGCTTTCTCTGCCGGTTAGCGAGAGCACCCGCAACCAGATTCTGGCTCTCATTGGGGTGGTCTTTTCGGGAATCATCGCCTTCTCATCCACCACGATCGTTGCAAATGCAATGGCCGGAATCATGCTTCGCTTTACAAAGCCGTTTCGGACCGGAGATTTTATCCGCTCCGGTGAATTTTTCGGCCGCGTCACCGAGCGCGGGCTGCTCGATACTGAAATTCAAACCGAATTTCGAGAGCTAATTTCAGTGCCAAACCATCTCTTAATCACCAACCCCGTCACTGTGACCCGTTCTTCAGGGACCATCGTTTCAGCTACCGTATCACTCGGTTATGATATCCATCATTCCCACATCGAATCGCTCCTGGCAGAAGCAGCCGCCGCAACTGGCCTGGAAGATCCATTTATCCAGATCATCGAACTGGGCGATTTCTCGATCACCTATCGAATTAACGGATTGCTGACCGAGATCAAAAATATGCTGACGGTAAAATCAAACCTGCACAAAAATATTCTTGACGCCCTTCACTCGAGCGGAGTCGAAATTGTTTCACCAACATTTATGAACCAACGTCGGTTGGATTTGCAAACCAAATTCATCCCTTCATCCAAACCAGAAGAAATTATCTCAAAAGAGAGTCGCTCACCTGCAGAACAAATCATGTTCGACAAAGCTGAGCAGGCGGAACGCATAGAAAATGCAGTCGATACACTGCGAAAGGAAATCAGCTCCCTGGAAGAAGCCGAAGATGAAGCCGAAGGGGATGAAAAGGCGCGCCTTTCAAAGTTAATCGACCAGAAACGCGGCCAATTGAAAAAGCTCGAAAGCGCCCAAGAAGAGGATCAATGACTGGCCCATTCTCTCTGGATGCATATTACAGCGGGTATGGGCCACAGGTAGGAGAAATTGCCTATGTAATTGTGGGCCTACAGGAACAAACCTCAGCCTGAAAGGGTTGGTCGAGCACGAAATCCTGCACTACAGAACTGCCCGGTGAATAATATAATCGTCTACCGTCGTGCACCAGTCTAACAAAAAGACAGAGCCCGTTGGGCTCTGTCTTGACTTTAGTAGCGGGGACTGGATTCGAACCAGTGACCTTCAGGTTATGAGCCTGACGAGCTACCTCTGCTCTACCCCGCATCAACAGAACGAATTATACCACGTCAGGCCAACCCGTCAAGGTATAAATATTTTTTAATCTGGGCAGATCAGAAATCCACTGCTTCTATGTTATACTTATCCTGTTTGTTTTTTCCTACCCTTGGAGCGAGGAGATAGACTGTCATGAAAACGCTACTGCTCATGCGACACGCCAAGTCCAGTTGGAAAGAAAAAGATATTCCCGACCACGAGCGACCGCTGAACAAGCGTGGCAGGCACGATGCGCCCTTAATGGGTGAACTGCTGATCGACCGCGAGCTGGTCCCCCAATATATCCTCAGTTCTTCCGCGCTGCGCGCGCGGCAGACAGCCGAGGGCCTGGCCAAAGAGGCAGGTTTTCAAGGTGAGATTAACTTCCAGGACCGCCTGTACATGGCCGAGGCCGAAGAGTACCTCAATGTGCTGCGCGAGCTGCCAGACAACCTGGAACGCGTGATGGTTGTTGGGCACAACCCCGGCCTTGAGACCCTGCTCCAGCTCCTTTCTGGGCGGATCGAGTCCTTATCAACGGCCGTCCTCGCCCATCTGGTCCTGCCCATCGATCGGTGGGCAAACCTGAACGGCGAGACAGAAGGCGAAATGGTCGAGATTTGGCGGCCCAAGGACCTGCGCGAGAGCGAAGAAGAAGAGGTGGAAGAAAAGAGCCGGGAGAAGGACAAGGCCAAAGAGAAAGAAAAGGAACGGGAGAAAGAGAAAGCTCGGGAAAAAGACAAAGGCAAGAAAAAAGGCAAGTAAGCCAGCAGCAGCTTCCGGGCAGCCGGGAATGGATTTTCCCATGACAAACGAACAGAAAACAGTTTTACCTTTTGGAACATGGCCCAGCCCGGTGACTCCCGGGCTGGTTTCGCAGCGTATCCGGCTCGAAGATGTGCAGTGGGCCGCCGGTGGCCAGGCGCTGGTGTGGATTGAAGGCCGCTCGAGCAGCAGCGTCATGGTCGCCCAGCCCGGCAACAGCGCCAGGCGCGACCTGACTGATGATCAGACCCCACGCGGAGGGGTTGGCTACGGCGGGGGAGCCTTCACAACTGGCCAATCTCTCGAGCAGAATGATCTGATCGTGTTCGCCAACCGTGACGGGCGCCTGTTCCGCCGCGGGCTGGTGCCCACGCCACCACAGCCCATCACGCCGGCGGTTGGACAGCCAGCCGGGGGTGTAGCCTCGCCGGCCCTCTCACCCGATGGCCAGTGGGTTGCTTACGTCTACAGCGACGGCAAAACGGACTTGATTGGAGTGGTCGACGTCGCCGGGCAAAACTGGCCCGTCCAACTCGCCCGGGGCGCCGATTTCTACATGCAGCCAGCCTGGCATCCACGCGGCGACTACCTGGCCTGGGTAGAATGGGATCAACCCAACATGCCCTGGGACGGTACGCGCATCCAATTGGGTCGCCTGGAGGGTACTCCCCCACGCCTGGCAGCGGTAAAGACAATCGGCGGAGGACCCGATACGCCGGCCCAACAGCCGTT
Source organism: uncultured Anaerolineaceae bacterium (assembly GCA_964490575.1). GTDB lineage: Bacteria > Chloroflexota > Anaerolineae > Anaerolineales > Anaerolineaceae > DSYU01. The sequence continues at coordinate 2,955 of CAZBDC010000104.1, forward strand.
ATTTTCGCCAGACGGGCGCTGGCTGAGTTTCGTCGAAGAAGACGGCGAATGGCCCAACCTGGTCCTGGTCGACCTGGAGAGCGGCCAGCGTAGTATTCTGGTGGCAGGCCAGGGCTTTGACCTGGCTGCTCCGGCCTGGGTGCAGGGCATCCGCACCACTGGCTGGAGCGCCGACAGCAGCCGGCTGTACTACCTGCGCCATGACGGGTCCCAGGCCAGCCTGTGGTGGATTGATGTGGCCAGCGGAAAAGTCAACAAGGTCGACACAACTCCGTATACGTGGTTAGCACAGCTCGCGGTCGCGCCAGCCGGCCAGGAAGTCGCGATGATCGCCTCAGCGCCCGGCCAGCCAGAAGCAATCATTCGTTGGGACGGCAGCCGCCTGCATGTGGTCGCCCACAGCACCCCTGCTACCTTTGACCCGGCCTGCCTGCCTGTACCGCGCGAGATCACCTGGCAGGGCGAAGACCGTGCCCCTGTTTATGGCCTTTATTACCCGCCCACCAACCCGCGGTATGCCGGTCAGGGTCTGCCGCCCGCCATCCTTAGCATCCACGGCGGGCCAACTTCCATTTCCCCCAACCGGTTCAATGCCGAAGCCGCCTACTTTGCCTCGCGCGGCTTTGCTTATGTGACCGTCAACTACCGCGGCAGCACTGGCTTCGGCCGGGCTTACCGGCACGCCATGCGCAAGCGTTGGGGTGACGTGGACGTTGAAGATTCGGCTTCCTGCGCGCGCAGCCTGGCGGCCCTGGGCCTGGCTGACCCCAACCAGCTGGCCATCATGGGCGGCAGTGCGGGCGGCTACACGGTTCTGAATACCCTTATTCGCTACCCGGGACTGTTCAAGGCTGGGATCTGCCTTTACGGCGTCACCCGCCTGTACGGGTTGGATATGGATACCCATAAGTTCGAACAGCACTACAACTTCTCGATGGTAGGTGCGCTACCCGAAGCCGCAGAGCGTTACCGCGCCTGGTCGCCAGTTTTCCACGCCGGGCGCATCCGCGACGCGCTGTACATCTTCCAGGGCAGTGAGGATAAAGTCGTCCCACCCAACCAGGCCGAGGCGATCGTAGCCGCCTTGCGTGAAAAGGGTGTCCCCCACAAGTACCGGCTTTATGAGGGTGAAGGACATGGTTTTCGCAAAAACGAGAACGTGGCTGACTTTCTCAAAGAGACCGAACGCTTCCTCACCGAGCAGATGTTGTTCTGACTCTATCGGGCAACCACTCAACCCGGTTAATCATATCCTTCTGGCTCGACATGGACGTAAGCCCGGTCAACCTCGGGTAGTTCCTCCAGGCGGCGGGTGATCTCGTCTGAGATCACATGGGCATCGTCCAGGGTCATTTTTCCGTTGACATTGACGTGCAGGTCGACCACCAGGCGCGGGCCAACGTATTCTGTCATTGTGTGATGAACGCGCTGTACACCAGGCACAGACGATGCCACCTCAACCATTTGTTGGCGAAGCTCAGCCGAAGCCCCAGCCCCGGTCAAGAAAGCCAGGTTTTCCCGCCCGGCCATAAACGCAGCCCGGAAGATCCACAATGCCACCAATACACCCGCCAGAGGATCCGCCAGAGGATGAACCAGGCTGGAACCCAATGCGCCAATGAAGGCCGCCAGTGAAGTAAGCACATCGCTGATATGGTCACGGGCAGTGGTGGCCAGAGTCGGGCTGCTGAGCCTGGCGGCGATGCGGCGGATGACCAAAAACATGCCGGCCTTAGCCAACGCGCTAAAAAGCAGCACAGCTGTCGGCAAACCCGGCTCAATCACCGCACCACCCTGCAAGAAACGCTCGACCGCGGCCCGCGCCGCTTCATAACCGGCGAAAGCCATCGAGGCCGTCACCATCAGCCCTACCAGCGGCTCGAAGCGGCTGTGCCCCTGTGGATGGGAGATATCGGGTGGGCGTTGGGCAATGTACAACCCAAATACCATCAAGAAAGAATAGACCACGTCCGAAACTGAATTGGCCGCGTCAGCATACAGCGCTACCGAACCGGACAGAAAAGCAACCACACCTTTACTGGTCGCCAGCAGAACATTGCCAACGACGGTGATGATCAGCGCCTGGCGGTACAGGCGAGAAGCTTCTGGCTGCGGCGAATAATCCCGAACCCAACGCATGATAAAACCTCTCTCTTCATTATAACGGATCAGCCAATAACACAAACAGCCATCTATTTTATCGCCAATTGATCCAATCCAATTACCGGCACCTAAAATAGCCCCCAAAACCGGGCTAAGGTTTCCTGCCTGACGGCGGAAATCTGCCAGAAAATTTACCTGGCTTTGCGCAACTCCTGGCTGCTATCCTCCAGGCCAGCAAGAGCGCGGATTTTAGCAGCCACTTCAACAACCGCCCGCCGCACCTCAGTTGAAACCCCCGCGTCGAAATCAAGCCGGGCAGGCTGAATTCCTACCAGGGAAACTTCACAGCCCAGTTCCTCAACCAGATATTGCGCAAGAACACTGGGTGGAAGCGTATGTGTCGAACCGCTCCAGCCGCCAGCCTCAGCCCAACCGGCCCAGGTCACCGTTCCAGGGGGCTCGCCCAGTTCGGCCGCATCGACCAGCACAACCAGATCGGGATGGAAGCGCCGCAGTATGCTGGTAAAATTTTCAGGCGCCAGGCCAGCTTCGATCACCAAAAAATGGTCATTCGTTTCATCACGCAGCGCGCGCGCCACCAGCACCCCGGCCGCATCGTCGCTGTTCAGTTCATTGCCAATCCCAACGACTGCCAGGCGATAAACCGGCAGGCTGCTACCATTCATCATCTACGAAGGTACCGCGCACGGCATCGACATCCTCGCTCCGCCCGTAATAGACCGTAAAGGGCTCTTTCGTAAGCGAAGCCAGCTCCCACTCTTCGTTAACCTGGGCCAGGCACTTAAACCGGCAGTTCATCACACACTGGCCACAGTAAGTGCAGCGGTCAGCATGGAAACGCATAATGAAGTGCTTGGTGGCTTTATCCACCACCACCAGTTCGAGCGCCCCAGCAGGGCAATCTCTGACACACAACTGGCAGCCGGTGCAGTTCGTCAAGTCCCAGACCAGCTTACCGCGGAACCGCTCCGGCGCCTCCCGACGTTCGAATGGGTAGCGCCGGGTGACTGGCTTGCTGAAAAAGGCCTTCAGCACATCGGTCACCATCACACCAATCGGTAAGGACAATTTCGTCATCGCGGCCCTCCTATCCATAAACTACCAGCACCAGCAGGATGTTAGCCAGCGCCAGAAGCGCTCCAATCCGCCACCACATCCCCACCACCTGATCAATCCGCAGGCGAGCAAAAAGCGATTGGAAGAAAGCCAGCACCAAAAGCAGCCCCAGCGTCTTGAGCAAGAATGAAAGTGGGTTGGTCACCCCGCCCAGGTAGAAAGCTGCCATGAGCGTGAGCCCAATGACCAATTCAACGTTCTTGCCCAGGCGGAACAACGCGAAACCACGCCCGCTGTATTCAGTCAGCGCGCCGGCTACGATCTCCGTCTCAGCCTCTGGCGCATCAAAAGGCGGCATTTCAAGCTTGCCCATCAACCCTACCAGAGCAACCACAAAGCCAATTGGCTGGGTAAGGAGCATCCACGGCTGGGAAGCTGCAAAACGGTTGACCTCGTTGATCTGCCATGAGCCAGCTGCCAGAGCCGGGCCTAGCAAAGTTAACAGGAAAGGCGCTTCGTAAGAAAAAAGCTGGGTCAGGGTGCGCGTCGCGCCAATTAGCGAAAAGCGGTTGACCGTGTTCGCCCCTGCCAACCCCAGGCACAGAGTCAGAAGGCTGAGCATATACAGCGTTACCACCAGGTCGCCCTTAAAGCTGGCAGCCGGCGCCAGCCCAGCCAGTGGCACATACAGCGCAGCGGTCAGGGCGCCTGCCAGGGCGATCACCGGCAGGCCAATGAACAGCAGCACATTAACGCCTTCAGGAATTACTTCTTCTTTTGACATCAGCTTAACCACGTCAGCCAGAGGCTGGAACAGTCGCGGGCCGATGCGGTTCTGAAAGCGCGCCAGCAGCTTGCGGTCCACCCACTCGAAAAACATCCCACCGGCCAATAGAGACAGGCCGCCTGGGAATAACAACAGCATAAGGATTGGGGGAAGCAAAATCTCGTTCATTTCCTGTAATACTCGATTCCATAACGGCGAAGATCTTCCCAGGTCCACAGTTGGCTGTTCGTGCGGCCGGACCGGGCCGGGCGAATGGTAAACAGGCGGTCGTTGCAGGAGAAGCACGGGTCGATCCCAACCAGCATCATCGGCATATCGGCCAGTTTATGCCCGACGGCAAGCTGCATCACCGAAGCCCAGTTGCACAGGCTGGGCGTGCGGATCTTCATCCGTTCAGGTTTATCGCTGCCGTTGCTCTTGATGAAATAAAACAACTCGCCGCGCGGGGCCTCCACCCGGCTGACCGTTTCGCCGGCCGGGATTCTGCGGGGTACGCGGGTGGTAAGTTCACCGGCCGGCATGTGATCCAGCACCTCGCGGATTAACCGGCAAGCCTCCATCATCTCCTTGATCCGAACCACAAAGCGCGCCTCCAGGTCACCGCGCTCATCGGTGATAACCTGGACAGGAATATCCGTATAAGCAATATACGGGTCGTCCACCCGGATATCAACATCGACGCCCGAGGCACGCGCGGTTGGACCTACTGCGTCAAACCGCCAGGCCTGCTCTAACGTCATCTGCCCGACGCCGCGGGTGCGGGCCAGGAAGGTTTCATCGGTGGTGACCACCTTGAGATAGAAATGGGCCCGCTCCTCGAGATAATCGACCCCGCGCCGGATCGAATCGGCCAGTTCGTCTGTCACATCAAATTTGACCCCACCAATGGCATTGGTTGAGTAATGCACGCGATTGCCGGTCAGCGCCTCAAGCAGATCCATAATCGTCTCACGGTCGCGCCAGGAGAGCATGAACAGGGTATCGAACCCTCCTTCATGGGCAGCTACACCCAGCCACAACATGTGGCTGGTGATACGCTCCAGCTCAGCCACCAGCGTGCGGATATACTGGGCGCGTGGCGGGGCAGTTACCTTAGCCAATTTTTCCACGCCCAGGGCCAGGGTCATGGCGTGAACATGCGAGCAGATCCCGCATACCCGCTCGACCAGGTACAGGTTCTGGGTCCAGTTGCGGTCTTCGGCCCCTTTTTCGATCCCGCGATGGACATACCCCAGGCGAACCCGCGCGTCTGTGACAACCTCACCGTCCACGGTGAATTCAAAATGCCCAGGTTCCTTCAAGGCCGGGTGTTGAGGGCCAATGGGGACAATAAAGCGCTCGTTTTGCTCGTAGGTTTCCATTATTCAATCCCCTTAAACGATTTGCGCAACGGATATACATAATCCGGCCAATCGTCAGGCAGCAGCAACCGCTGGCGCATCGGTGAGCCTTCCAAAATCACGCCGAACATCTCAATCGCCTCGCGCTCGTAAAGAACAGCCGATGGGATCACACCACAAATAGATGGCGCCATCGGCATCCCATAATTGACTGCAATGCGAAGAGTTACCACCGCAGCGCGCTTGCAAAAGTGATACAGAAGCTCTATCTGGCCATCTGTCATCTCACCGGTCTCAGGGACATCGATACCGGTAATCGCCGAAAGATGCCAGCCGCCGGCTGATACCATAGCCTGAACGGCTTCGACGATTTTTTCAGCCGGCAGGTAAATATCCAGGCGTCCTGGTTCGGGCTGCTCAACCCGTGTAGTCCAGGGAAGCAATAACCCCCTGGACGACTCCAGAATCGTTGTTGTATCCATAAATTTTATTTCTCCTTCAGGCAGCCCAAAAGCTGCACGATGCCATCGATAATCGCCTCGGGGCGCGGCGGGCAGCCAGGGACAAAAACATTGACCGGCAGTACTTCGTCAATCCCACCTGCGATGTTATAGCATCCGTGGAAAACGCCGCCAGATGTTCCACACGATCCAACTGCGATAACAAACTTGGGGTTGGGCATCTGTTCATAAGTCCGCAGCAGGCGCTCGCGAGCCAGGCGCGTGACCGGCCCGGTGCAGATCAGAATATCGGCGTGACGGGGCGAGCCCTGCATCTTAACCCCAAAACGTTCCAGGTCATAAGTCGGTGTAAGAGTCGCCAGGATCTCAATATCGCATCCATTGCAGGAGCCGCTGTTGAAATGGATTGCCCAGGGGGAATTTGTCAAAGACCACAGGCGAACTTTATCCAAAACACGCTGCCAGGGGCTTCTTGTTTGAACCGTACTGTTTGTCATCCTACCTCCTTTTTTTGATGCGCCTGTTTTTGCGCGGTTCGCGCAAGACAGCAGCATCAAAGCGAAACATCAGCAGCCTTATCCCAGGATGAGGGCTGCCAGGGCAAGAGCTATCCCAATGACATAAATAATATGCTGCCAGGAGAGGTTGCCAATACCCAGGACCAGCATCCCAAGATGAAGAATCGCAAAGAAGAAAGCCACCAGGAAAAACGGCCGGTAACCAGGCGCAGCCGCCATGTTAGGCGCCTTTTCACCTGAGCCATAAATACTGCTCTTGGCCGGGTTGGCTGCTTCCGGCCCGGCAAGCTGTCGGCCGAACCACAACAGGCCCATCACCAGCGGGATGTAGATCAAGAATGCAATCGGGGGTGTCAAGATCGCTTCCATTCAATGCCTCCTAATGCCCGGCGATAAAGACCTGGCCGCCGAACATTGTCACCAGGGTAGTTGCCGCCGACCCGGTAATGCCCTGGACCAGGGAAGGCCAGAAGCCCAGCACCACCACAACCAGCAGCAAGGCCACCAACGGGACCCCCATCAATGCTGAGACAGGCTGCCCAGAACGAACCGTCCGCGAAGGCTCGCGCCGGTAAAGGCGGTTAACCAGGGGGGCGTAGTAGCCCAATGAAAGGACACTGTTCAACGCAGCAAACACCACCAGTAAGATCACCGGCAGGTTATGCGTCGCGGCGCCGCCGACAAAGATCTGCCACTTCGACATGAATCCGGCCAGCGGAGGCAGCCCTCCCAAGGCCAGGACAGCAACGCTGAACCCAAAAGCAGCCAGCGGATATCGCCCGGCCGCGCCGTTCAAGTCGTCGATGATCAGCGGCGTGTGGCTGCCTCGCGACAGGTGCAGGCCATACAAGAGCACCCCGGCTGCCAGGAAGGCCAGGCCCTTCATCACCGCGTGGGTAAAGAGGTGAAAGAAGCTGCCCGCAGCCGCGGCTTCGATCTGAAATGCTGCCGCAGCGCCAAGGCCCAGCAGCATGTAGCCCATGTGGCTGAGACTGGAGTATGCCAGAAGCCGCTTTACCTGGGTCTGGCGAAGGGCCATCAGGTTGCCAACCAGCATATTGAGCGCGCCAAAACCCAGCAGCATCCAGCCCCACAGCGACTGGTTGCCCGGGATGGCGCCCAGCGAACGCAGCATAGCCACCAAACCGGCCTCGATCACAATCCCCGACAGCATCGCGCTGATTCCGCTGGGAGCCTGTGAATGGGCATCAGGCAACCAGGTGTGGAGGGGGACGATCGCCGTCTTGACGCCAAAGCCGATCAGAAATTGGACCCCCGCCGAGATCAGAACCAGTGTAGCCGGTCCCTGCCAGGCAGCAATCTCATCCAAACGCAGACTTCCGGTCTGGGCAAAGATCAGCGCGATGGCCATCAGCACCAGCACAGAGCCGACCGCCGACTGAACCAGGTACTTGAGGCCTGCTTCCAGCGCGCCGCGCTCGCGGGTATAAAAGGCGACCAGCAGGTAGGATGAAACCGCCATGACTTCAAACCACACCCACAGATTGAACAGATCCTGCGTGCAGCCCAGGCCAATGATCGAACCCACCAGGGCCGGCAGCAGGGCAAAGTACTTTTCCTGGCCTTCCTCGCCGGCCATGTAGGGGATCGAATAAAGAACAACCAGCGTGCCAAGCGCCAGCGCAGCCCCCGCCAGCACCAACCCGATCCCATCCATCCGCATCAGCACATCGCCCAGTTCAATCTCAACCGGCTGGCCACCTATTACCGCCTGGCCTACAATCACCAGCAGAACACTGGCGAGCAGCAGGCTGGCCAACGCCAGCCAGGGGGCCGGGTTTGCCCCCCGAACACCACTCTGGCGCACAGCAATCCGTCCTAGCAGGTAAATAATCGGGGCGGAGACCAGCGGCAGCGCCAGCAGCCAGAGGAATGCAGTTTGTACCGTCATCGATCACGCTCCCAACGCAGCCACAAGTAAGAGGATTACCAGGGCCGCCACGATACCCAAAATGTTCCAGTTCAAAAGGCCGGTCTGCAAGCCGCGCAGGTCTTCAGCCAGATTCTGCACGAACTTCACAATCAACCGGTTCAGCGCCTCAAAACCAAAGCTTTCGCTTGCCAGGCGACCCACATCCTGCAGGGGCTCGCTGACCAGCGTGAGCCGCGCCCTCCGCCACCAGGCCAGCAGGCCAAGCGCGACCACACCCAGAGCCAACCAGGTGGCCGGTGCAGCCAGCACCTCCACTAAAAAGGCCGCGGTCGGTTCAGGGTGAATCTCATGGAAGGGCAAAGTTTCGCCCAACAAGGTACTGAACGGCCCGGCCAGCAGCCAGGTGGTCAGCGCGCCGAAGGCCAGTGGATAGAGCGCCACGCGCATCCAGCGCCCAGCCTCATGAATGTGCCGCCATTCCTTCGCCGGTCCATAGAAAACCATCCAGACACACCGGAAGGTATACAATGCGGTAAGCCCGGCTGTGAACAACATGATGACATACATCCAGGCCGGTCCATGATGCAGCCCGGCTTCCAGCACCAGCTCTTTGCTCCAAAAGCCATTCAAGAGAGGCAGCCCGGCCAGGGCCGCAGCGCCGATCACAAACACAGTTCGGGTAATCGGCATCACCCGCCGCACGTCGCCCATCTCGCGCATATCCCGCGTCCCCAGGCTGTGGATAACCGCCCCGGCGCTGAGGAAAAGCAGCGCTTTGAACAACGAGTGGCTGAGCAGGTGAAACTGGCTGGCAAAAATCCCGCCTGCCCCAACCGCGTAGACCATATAACCAAGCTGGCTGACAGTTGAGTATGCCAGGACACGCTTAAGGTCAGTCGCCACCAGCGCCATCACGGCCGCCAGCAGGGCTGACAGCACGCCCACCATCATCACGCTTTCACGCCAGTAGGGCACGCCGGCAAAAGCAGGATAAAAGCGCGCCAGCAGATAAACCCCGGCATTGACCATGGTCGCAGCATGGATCAGGGCGCTGATCGGCGAAGGTGCTTCCATCGCATCTGGCAGCCAGGTTTGGAAAGGGAACTGGGCAGATTTGGCTGCTGCCGCCGCCAAAAAACCAAACGCCAGCACCGCTAATACATCAGCAGGGAGCCCGCCCGCCTGTTCAAGGAAGACGCTCAGTTCAAAGGTGCCCAGGAAAGCATAAGAAAGGACCGCTCCTAACAGAAGCCCCACGCCCCCCAACTGTGTCATGATCAGCGCTTTGATACCGCCTGCAACTGCCTTAGGGTCATCGTTGTAAAAAGAGATCAAGGCATACGAACACAAAGCGGTAATTTCCCAGAAAAAGAACATCAACAGCAGATTAGTGGTCAGCACCAGCCCGGCCATCGCTCCAATGAAGAACAGCACCATCGCATAGTAACGCCCGAGTTGGGACGATCCGTGCATGTAATCGGTCGAAAAAATGACCGCCAGCGCGCCAACTACCGTGGCGATAATGGATAGGAAAATACCTAAGCCATCAGGTGCAAAGCTGAAATCGCCGAAGGCTGGCCCCATCGGGATGCTCACCGAGCCGCCCTGGCGATAGAAAAGCAGCAGGGCCAGCGCAGCAGCGCCTGCCGCAACGGCAAAACCGGCCGCCATGCCGTGCTGAAGTAGTGGGCGGCTGTCACCAGCCCACCACACCAACAGTGCGCCCAACCAGGGCAAACCGATAATGAGAAAAATCAGGATCGGGGCCATCAGCTACCTCTTCAGAGTCGAATAGGCTCGCACGTCCAGCGTGCCAAAATGGCGGCGGATCTGTACGGCCAGCGCCAGGCCCACCACAGCGACGATCGTATCGGCCACGATCACCGTAAGGGCCAGACTCTCGCCCACTTCAGCCTCCCCGGCCATCTGCCCGGCGGCGATCATTGCCAGCATCGCACCCTTGACCAAAATTTGCAGCGCAACAATGATCTTAATTAAATTGCGCGCCGCCAGCAGCGCATACAAACCGATCGCCAGCAGCCCGGTGATTGTCATTACTACAAGACCTACACTCATTGGCCGCCCTCCTTTACCGCAGACGGGTTCGCTTCAGCCAGCAGGCCAAGCACCCCCAGCACCCCCGAGAAGATCAGGACTACCTGAAGCAACACATCCAGCATACGGTTTTCCCACAGGACAGTCTTGAAGTCAAACTGGAGCACTTCAGTGACCTCAACATTGAGGCTAACCAGGTCACGGTTCATCCACATCAGCATCAGGATCGAGGAAAGCACTAAGATCCAGGCGAGCGGGCGCGGCACAATGGGCTGCATCGGAAGAGCCTCCTCGCCGGCGATGTTAATGGCAAAAACAAACAAAACCGTTACCAGTCCCGCCCCGACACTCAGTTCGATAACGGCGACTTCTGGCGCGCCCAACAGGTAAATCATTAGCGCGGTCAAAGCGCTGGCGCCCGCCAGCCACAGGGCGGAGAGCAGCAAACGCTTCGTCCGGGCCGCCTGGACGGCGCAGACCAGAAGGGCTGCCACAATCAGACCATGCACGAACATGGCTACCTCCCAGCAAAAACCAAATTTTTACATCAGGTTCTTATACCGCAATTTAGCCAGAATTTCATGTGATAGACAGCCCAAATATCGGCGCGCTTCATCCCGACTTTGGCTTTAAAATTCACGCAGGGGCCAGTTTCAGCTGACCCCTGCGCGATACTCCAGATCTCAAACCCGCTGGTACCGTGTGATTAGCTTGAAATGCGTGCGATGCGGTACACTGCCCGCGTCACAAAACATCTGCTCGCAGGCGGCCGTTTTTTTATCTCGGGTGGCTGCCTCATAAGCCTCCTGGCTGGTCCACAAGGTCACCACCTTCCAAACCGTCAGGTCATCCAGGCCCTGAACGAGCTCCGTTTCTACCAGACCTTCGGGAGGCCTCCGGCACAGCTTCTCAAACGCAGACCGGAGCATCGCCCAATCCTCTTGAGGTACTTGCCCGGTTAAGACCGTCATATACATTGTCCATCCCTCCCTTCCCGGATTACCTCCGGAGCCGTTTACTGGTAAAAAATCCAGATCGAGACATTATCTATCAATCATTATAATGAATTTAGGAAGTCTGGACAACTTATTCAGTTGAAGAATTCTTCAAAAGCCTTACCCGGTCCCCTGGGCTTCTTCACCAACTGGCTCAATCAAATCCAGGCGGCCGGTCCGCAGTGTGTTTTTCACATCAGCAATCGCCTTGGTGATCTTGATCTCGCGCGGGCAAGCCAGTGTGCAGTTGAAGGCCGTCCGGCATCGCCAGACTCCATCCGGGCTACCCAACCGCTTGAGGCGGTCAGACGCTCCACGGTCGCGCGAGTCATAAATAAATCGGTGCGCGTTTACAATCGCCGCTGGCCCAACGTAGTGGCCGTTGGCCCAGTAGGACGGGCAGGAGGTGGTGCAGGCAGCGCACAAGATGCACTTGGTCGTGTCTTCGATCAGCAGGCGCTCCTCAGGGCTCTGCAGGCGTTCTTTTTCTGGTGCAGGCTCGTCGTTAATGAGATAGGGCAAGATCGACTCATACTGTTCAAAGAATGGCTCCATATCGACGATCAGGTCTTTGAGAACTTTCAACCCCAGCAGGGGCTCAACCGTGATCGTGCCGGAGTCAAGATCTTTCACCAGCACTTTGCAGGCCAGAGCATTACGCCCGTTGATCCGCATCGCGTCTGAGCCACACACCCCGTGCGCACACGAGCGGCGAAAAGCCAGCGTGCCGTCCAGGTCACCCCGAACATATTCGAGCAGGTCCAGCACCCGGTCAGTCGGCTCAGCATCGACAGTGAAAGTGTCGTAGTAAGGTTTATCACCCTTTTCAGGTTGGTAACGGTACACTTTTAGTTGTATCTGCATCGTATCCCTTCCGAATTAGTAAACGCGCTCTTTGGGCTGGTACTTGGTGATCACCACCGGCTTGTAGTCGAGGCGGACCTGGTCGCCATCCAGCCAGGCCAGGCTGTGCTTGAGCCAGTTGACGTCGTCCCGGCGGGGATAGTCCTCGCGGGCATGCCCACCGCGGCTTTCCTTGCGGGCCAGGGCGGCTTCGGCTGTGATTTGGGCCAGGTCGAGCAGGTTACCCAGTTCCCAGGTCAGCAGCAAATCCTGGTTAAAACCACGGCTGGAGTCTTGAACCTTTACTTCCTGGTAGCGACCGCGCAGTTCACGGATCTTCTCGACTGCATGGGCCAGGCCCTCTTCGGTGCGGAACACACCCACTGTGTCGAACATCTCCTTCCGCATCTCGCGCCCAATCTGGGCTGCGCGTTCCCGGCCGCTGGCGTTATGAAGACGGTCGATCTGTTCGCGGACAAAGCCGGTGGGGTCCTCTGGCAGTTTCGGCATATTCGCTCCCCGGGCATATTCAACCGCCCGCAGGCCAGCGTGCTTGCCAAACACGATCAAATCCACCAGGGAGTTCGTGCCTAACCGGTTGGCGCCATGTACCGATACGCAGGCCGCCTCACCGGCAGAGAACAACCCCGGCAATACGGTGTTCTGGGCGTCCGTGATCACCTCGCCATAGACCGTCGTTGGGATCCCCCCCATGGCGTAATGAGCGGTAGGCTGGACCGGCATGGGGGCCTTGACCGGGTCAACTCCCAGGTAGGTCCGGGCAAAGTCGGCAATATCCGGGATCTTGCTCAAGACCTCGTGGGCAGTCACCCGGTAGGGAGAACCGTCCGGGCGCTTGCGACCGTCCATCTCGGCATACTGATTAACTACCTCCGGGCGAATGTCAAGATGCATGTAATTCTGCCCGTTGATTCCCCGCCCTTCCCGTAATTCAAGATAAATGGCTCGCGAGATAACGTCACGCGAAGCCAGGTCTTTGATGGTCGGGGCGTAGCGCTCCATGAAACGCTCGCCGTTGCCGTTGATCAGCACGCCGCCTTCGCCGCGGACAGCTTCAGTGATGAGGATGCCAAGCCGGTAAATGCCGGTCGGATGGAACTGGAAGAACTCCATATCTTCCAGCGGAAGACCACGCCGCATGAGGATGGCCGCGCCATCACCGGTGTAGGCATAAGCATTGGATGTGATTTCCCACATCCGCCCGTGACCGCCGGTAGCCAATACAACCGCCTTGCTGTGGAAAACGTGCAGCTCACCGGTGGCCATTTCGACCGCCACCACCCCAGACGTCACGCCGTCTACCGTGAGGAAATCGAGCACCTGGAATTCGTCAAAGAAGGAGACCCGGTTCTTAATACACTGCTGGTACAGGGTCTGCAGGATCATGTGGCCGGTGCGGTCGGCGGCGTAACAGGCCCGGCGAACCGGTTTTCCGGTCAGGTTGTTGGTATGCCCACCGAAGGGACGCTGGGCAATGCGACCATCCGGGGTGCGCGAAAAAGGCAGCCCCATGTGTTCCAGGTCGTAGACCGACTGAACCGCCTCGGAACACATAAACTCGATTGCATCCTGGTCGCCCAGGTAATCCGAGCCCTTGACCGTATCGAAGGCATGCCACTCGGGATGGTCCTCTTCATAATTCCCAAGTGCCGCGCCAATTCCTCCCTGAGCCGCTCCGGTATGCGAGCGAACCGGATAAAGCTTGCTGATTACGGCCGTCTTGACACCTTTTGAAGCGTTCAGGGCGGCCATCAGGCCGGCTCCGCCTGCGCCTACGATCACCACATCAAACTGGTGAATTTGTGTCATCGTTATTCCTCCAATTCCTCAGTTACGCACGCCGCCGATGAGAGCAACCGCGCCCATGATGGTAATCAACAGCCAGGCCAGTAGCAGGCCCCAACTTACCATGCGGAACAGCCGCTCGGAGCGGATGTAATCCATCAGGACCTGGCGCACCCCATTCATCCCATGCGCAAAGGCAAATGCCAGCAAAGCTGCATCATACACGCGCCAGGCGAGCATATCCCAGCGCATGGCCACGTAGTCAATATCGATCGCATGGACCCCCACGATCACATCCTGGAGGATAAGATGGCCAAAGGCCAGCGGAATCAGCAGGAGCGCGCTGTAGCGCATAAACATCCAGGCCGTCTTCTCGAAGTTGCGCGGGGTAGCAACCCGATTGCTGCGGCCGGTCGATGGAGTGGTGGATTGAGTGGTCATAGGTTACCCTTCCTAGCCGCCAAACAGGCCAAAATTGTGAAACAACAGGTTGCGCAGCATCCAGATCGCGGAGGGGATGAACAGCACCAGCGTTACGATCAAGGCAATCAAGGCTGAGCGGCGCTCACTTTCGATCGTCCAGCCGGTTGGCTTCCAGATATCAAGATAAGCAATCCGGATGCCGTTGACGCCGTGGTAAAACAGCGCAAATACCAGTCCAATCTCTCCTAGCCCAAACAGAGTCGAGCGGTACAGCTTGATCACTTCTTCATAAAGATGTGGGAAGAAGTAGACAAACGAAGTGTCGACAATGTGAATAGCCAGGAACAAAACCACGCCCAGTCCGGTCAGGCGATGAAGCAAGAAAGACCAGTGACCTTCTTTGCCGCGGTAACCGATGTACCCCTTCAAAGTCGTCTTGAGCGAGGATGACGACATGCGCACCTCCTTTTGCGATAAGATTGGATATAGAATAGAGTAATTGTAATATATAAACCGCCAGGCGCAACCAGAAAACACTCACCAATTTACCAACCGATAGATAAGACGAGCGCCCCAGATTGGGGTTGAAGAAACGGCTGATCCCATAGCAGCGTTCCGCTCAGAACCGCCGCCGTCGGCTTCATCTCCGCGCGATACCACGGCCGCCCAGCGGGCTTTGCTGGCGGCTAGGCAGCCGGTTGAGACCCTGCCAATGGGACCATTGCACTCGCCTCAGCCGCCGCGGCAGCATTTTGCTTGCGAAATTCATCGTCGTGGTCATCTGCGAAGCTGTACTGGCGTTGGTCATCGTGATCGCTGGGCTGGTCACAGGCGCGCTGATCCAACTGCCCGGCAGGTCACCCGAAACCATGCTGAGCGGCATCGGTCTGCTGCCTTTCAAAATGCATTGGGGGGATACAGCCCTCATTCGTACATCCCGAATTATTTAATCCCTTGACGAACGCAATAACATGGAGTATCATATGGGCGCTTGAAGCCAGGAAGACTTTGCGGGCGTGGTTCAGTTGGTAGAATGCTTCCTTGCCAAGGAAGAGGTCGTGGGTTCGAATCCCATCGCCCGCTCTGCTAGCCGCTCAATTCTTGAGCGGCTGTTTTATAAATACCCAGTAAATCCTGCCCTATCCTCTTTTAAAAAAAGGAATTAAGCGTATG
>CAZBDC010000105.1:0-18424 GCA_964490575.1 uncultured Anaerolineaceae bacterium
ATGCTGCGCTGCTTCTGGCTTTCCGGCGAGGGTACGAGGCGCACATGGCCTGGCCAGAGGACCCTATTGAGCCATTCCAGGTCGGCCGACTGTTATGGGTAATTAACTGGTTTGCTCGCCGCCAGCCGCAGGACCTGGCAAGCATGGTTGAGCGGTATGTCCCGGTGTTTGAGCATTACCAGCGGACCGGGCAGGTTATTCTCCCCCGAACCGGCAATTCGAATTAAACAGGATCGTTTCCCAGTTGATAGTACAATATCCGGTGGGCGCTACGGGCAGTTGCAAAGGCGCCGGCCAGCCGGAAGAGAGCCGCCTGCAGCCAACCCAGCTTATCCAGGTCAGGTGATTGGTTGAAGAACCATTCTTCCTTCAGCCGGATGCCAGGCGCCCAGTTCTCGATCTCGTGCGAGTCGTCGATGCCCCATCGAATATCCGCACCGGTTTTATTCAGTGAGGGATGGGCCTTCACCCGATCGGCAGTCAGGCGGCTGAAGACGTCGCAGGCAAGCTCGCAGCCAGGAAATCGTTCGCGCAGACGCAGAAACAGCGCGCGGACTTCAGCCTCGCTCAGGTACATCAGCAGCCCTTCGGCAATCATGATCGTCGGGCGGTTCCGGGCAATTATCTGCTCTGTCCAATCAAGTTGGGTGACCGATGAAGCGACCAGGTGATATGAGTCGGTTTCAGGGTAAAACTTTCGCCGCAGCGCGATCACGTCCGGCATGTCCAGGTCATACCAATCCACGCTTTGCCCCACCCAATCCACTCGCCGGCAGCGGCTGTCGAGCCCGCAGCCCAGGTGCAGCACCAGCGCCTGGGGATGGTTGGTCAGGAAGCGGCGCGTGTAATCGTCCATCTGTTTGGCGCGCATTTGCACCGTCACCGCCGTCTTCCACGGGACTTTGAGCCGGGCGAAGTCATAGTTCACCTGATCCAAGACCTGGCGGGCGGTTGAATCGACCAGGATTGGGTTATCCTGGGCCTTAGCGTACAGTGTGATGAGCAGGGTTTCCTGCGCTTTGGTCAGGGTGATTTTTTCTTTGTGATTCATGGGAGTTATCCAAGGCACCAAATGATAATTAGACGTTCATCGTTCACGATACGATTCTCCATCTTCAGGATACCATTCACCGAGCTATTATCGCATAAGATGAAGGTTTTGATCATGACCAGAAATGGATGAAAAAAGATAAGATTTTCCAGCCCAGTTCCCGCCTCCTAAAGGCGTTAAATAAAGCGAATCACCTGGCAGCACTCTCCAGGTGATGATCTGCATCGCTTATGCTGGCGCGAATCGCGTTTTAGGCGGTCATTGATGTGGTTCCTGCAGGCCGGCCCCCGGCGGATCCAGTTTCATCAACCCGAAAGTGCGGCTCATCGTTCAGGCGAACCAGCAAGACACGTTTTCCAAAGGAGTTTTCCCCTTCGGCCGTCATAATCTCCACGACAAAACCGGCCTCGATGGTTCTGGCAAGCTGGTCGCGATCCACCCAAAAGGGCTGCCCCAGTTTCGTCCATAAACTTTCTTGCAGCTTAAACCGGGTTGCTTTCTTCCAGTCGTTCCCTTCAACTTGAATGATGTAAAAATCGCTGGCAAAAATCATCGTCAACCCCGCGCTTTCATTCTCTAATAGCGGTAGTGCCTAATGTTATCGTTAATACCATATATGATCCGGGTATTTCTGAACAGCGGGGAGATTCCAGGGACGAGGTAGGGAAAACCCTATGCGAGGAGATTACTCAACCCTGCGGACTGGCAGGCAGACGATAAAACGGCTGCCCTGGCCGGGCTCGCTCTCAGCGCGGATGGCGCCGCCGTGGCGCTCGGCAATCTTGCGGCAGATCGGCAGGCCGATGCCGCTGCCCTCAAATTCGCTGCGCCCGTGTAACCGCTGGAAGGGTTGAAAGATGCGCTCGAGCTGGGTGACTGGAATGCCGATTCCATTATCTTCCACCACAATTTCGATTGCCTCCTTACCCGCCGGCAAAACGGCTGGCCTGGCGGTGACTCGTACGCGCGGCGGGGAATCCTTTTGGCAGAACTTGAGTGCGTTGCTCAACAGGTTTTGGAGGAGCTGGTACATCTGGGTGCGATCTGCTTCGATTTGTGGGAATTCACCCAGTTCGATGCTTCCGCCGCTTTGCTGGATGCGCAGTTCCAGGTCTGAAACGACCTCGCTGGCTACACTGCGAAGATCGACCAGTTCGAACTGTTGATCGCGGGTAGATATGCGCGAGAAAGCCAGCAGAGCAGAGATCATGCGCTG
The DNA here is from genome assembly GCA_964490575.1 of uncultured Anaerolineaceae bacterium. Classification (GTDB taxonomy): domain Bacteria; phylum Chloroflexota; class Anaerolineae; order Anaerolineales; family Anaerolineaceae; genus DSYU01. The sequence continues at coordinate 2,268 of CAZBDC010000105.1, forward strand.
CATTCGTCCAGCCGCGCTGATCATGCGTGCCAGGTAATCCTGCCCGGTTTCATCGAGCTGTTCAGCGTAACCGGCTGCCAGGCGCTCGCCAAAGCTTTTTATTTTGCGGAGCGGTTCCTGTAGATCGTGCGAGGCCGTAAAGGCAAACTGCTCCAAATCACGGTTGCTGCGTTCCAACTCTTCGGCGTAGCGGCGGGCCTGCTCCTCGCGTTCTTCCAGTGCTCGCAGCATCAAACGGCGCTCGGTCATGTCGATCACGCCCGCGATTGCACCATGGAACTTCCCCTGCTCATCGATGATGGGATTTGTGAGAATGAACAATTCCAGCACGGCTCCGCTCTTATGAATCATGCGCCGGTCGATCTGCCCAGGAAGTCCTGCCATGCGCCTTCCCCATTCTGTTTTCAGCGATTCCAGCTCGTCTGGATGAAGGAAATGGGACAGCGGTTGTCCGATGATCTCGTCGACGGAGTAACCCAGCATGGCGGCCATTCGGTCATTGACAAAGACGGTAATTAAGTTTTCATCCAACAACCAAACGCCTTCTTGAAGGCTTTCGAGCAGCGTCCGATATTGTTCTTCACTGGCACGCAGCGATTGGTTCAGCGCGCGCAGCCGGTCCTCGGCCAGTTTCTGCTCGGTGATGTCGCGCCCAACCGCAATGGCCCCAACGATCTGACCTTGATGATTGCGAATGGGGCTGCTGATGAATTCACGGTAGAGGGGCTGGCCTGTTTTAAGGTGGTAGACCATCTCCTGACCGCGCACCGTTTCACCTTTGAGCGAGCGAAAGAGTGGAGCATCTTCAATTGGGCGCAACTGTCCGTCGAGATTATAAATTTTTAGTTTCTCTTTCAACAGCTCGCTGTGTGGGAGGTTAAGGTCCTCGGGCGTGTCAAAACCCAGGTTCCTGACTGCCCGGTTGTTGAGCATGGTCAGGTTGCCCTCCGGGTCAGAGAACCAGACCTCATCGTTAATGCTTTCCAGCAGGAATGCCAGGCGGTCTGGTTCGGTTTGCAGTACCTGGCGGATTTCGTCGAGCCCCTTTGGATCCCAGCGGGTTTCCGGGGCTTGATTTGGATGGGAATCGGCCTGGACTCGATCGCGGGTGGCGTAGCGGATGGCGCGCCACAATCCCCTCGGGGTCAGTTCTTCCCGGGTAAACAGGCCGGCGCAGCCATTTTCCAGCGCGGCTTCATCCAGTTCATCCAACTGCCCGGGGGAAAGCGCCTCGCCTGCCAGTAGAAAGATTGCCGTCTTCACACCGCTGCAGGCTGCTTCGCGCGCCAGGTCGAGGCTCTCCTGCCCGAAGTCAATGCTTACCAGTGCGGCGGACCACGCGCCGTCGAGGATGGACTGGCGCCCGGATGCTAAATCCTGGACCCAGCTGAACTCTACCGCAGGACTGAATTTATCCTTCAGCAGGGTTTGAAGGAGGTGAAAGTCACCCGCATTTCTCGAAACGATCAGCACGTGCAAGATCGGTTTCTTAATCACTGGCAGCCCTTAACTGACTGGAAATTCCTGCTACATCACCATCCCGGTCTTGCGGATAACCAGGATCACCTGCCCCTGCACATCAACGTTGCCGGGGGCAGCGTAGATGGGCTGGTAAGCGGGATTGGCGGGCTCGAGCCGGACGCGGTTGTTCTCCAGGAAGTAGCGCTTGAGCGTGGTCTCGCTTTCTGCTTTAAGCCAGGCTGCTACTAACATGCCGTTGGTAGGCTGGCTGACTTTCTGAAGGATGACAATGTCTCCATCACTGATCATGGCGTCCTGCATCGAATCGCCCTGCACTTGCAGCGCAAACAGCCCTTCGCGTTTCTTTGGCAGCATCCAGTCAGCCAGCTCGATGCCGGATTCCTCGTCGAAGCGGGCCAGGTCGCTCTCTGGTACGTGAATGGGCTTTCCGGCCTGAATCCGCCCGAGCATGGGGATCGTGGTTCCGGCTGCCGGGCGAACGGGTATGGCCTGGGCACCTTTGATGCGGATCGAGCGTGACTTGCGCTCACCGCGTTCGATCAGCCCTTTTTCCTGAAGTTTATCCAGGTAATACTTGACATAGGAGGTTGAGTTACAGTTGAGCTGCCGGGCGATTTCACGGATGGAGGGGGCGTAGCCATACTGGTCCATGTAGGCTTTGACTACGCGGTACACCTTTTCGCTCATTTCCCCCGATTGATATGCGCGTTTACCTGCCATTTCCTATCCTTTCGCGCGAAAAATATGGATTCCAGGCCCAAAAAGGGATTAATAAATTATAGCTGAACAGGCGTTCACGATCAATATTAACCTCAAATTTGTGCCGTTGCAGTTCAAAACCCCCAAAAATTGTTGACCCTATGAACCATTTTCGCTACACTAAGGTCAGGGAAACAGTTCGCCATGCCAACGAACCTGCCGCCGGAGTACTTTGAGATCGATAAGCGCTACCGCGCCGCTGAGACCAACGAGGAGCGGATTGTCCTGCTTGAGGAACTGATCAGTACTATCCCCAAGCACAAAGGCACCGAGAAGCTGCGTGGGGATTATAAGGCCCGCCTGGCCAGGCTGCGAGCCAACGTCCAGGCGGCGAAGGGCAAAGGCCGCCAGGCTTCTGCATTCCACATCGAGCGTGAAGGCGCAGGGCAGGTGGTGGTCATTGGCTGTGCCAACACGGGAAAATCGACCCTGGTGCGGGCGCTGACCAACGCCGAGCCGGCCGTCTCAGATGCGCCCTTTACGACCTGGGAACCGCTGCCGGGTATGCTGCGGGTGGGCGGTGTGCCAGTTCAGCTTATTGATACCCCGCCGCTCGACGCGCCTTTCGTTGAGCCTGAACTGTTCCAACTTATTCGCCGGGCTGACCTGGCGCTGCTGGTGGTCGATCTGAATGCGGATCCTTTCCAGCAGGTTGAGGATGCGCTGGCCAGCCTGGCCGAGCATCGTATTCTTCCCTGGACGCCGGGTGTGGAAACTGGGGAGCGCCAATCAACAGTGCCGGTGCTGATTTTGGCAAATAAATGTGACGAGGCGCGGGCCGAGCGTGACTGCCAGGTGTTTGCCGATCTGCTTGAGATCGAACTGCCTGTCCTGCCAATTTCCGCAGTTGGAATGCGCAACCTGGACCGTCTGCAGGCCGAAATTGTCGCCCGGTTGAATGTGATCCGCGTGTATGCCAAGCCGCCAGGCCGCGACCCTGACCTGGAAGCCCCGTTTGTGATCAAGGCCGGCAGCCTGCTGTCAGATTTGGGCGCGCTAATCCACAAGGATTTCCTGAAAAACCTTAAGTTTGCCCGCGTATGGGGCAACGCAGTTCACCCGGGGCAGATGGTCGGCCATGATTACGTCCTGCAGGACGGGGATGTTGTCGAACTGCACGTTTGACCAGCTTCTCACCAGCTCAAGCCTGTTTGGCGATCGAAAATTTTTTGATCCCGATGGCTGGTCGATTGTCCACGGCGCTCTCTTGAGAAGGAGGGGTCAAAGCCCTGCCCGCTGGGTTAGGGGGCCTTCTGCGCGTGACTGGCTGCCTACAAGGGGACCGGAGCGCGCTGGCTCGCGCCCTCGCCGTACTGGACGATGATGACTGCGGTAATGATCAACAGGCTGCCGCCAGCCTGGACCAGGCTCATGATTTCACCAAGCAACAGGTAAGCCTCTGCGGCCGTGAAGGCCGGTTCCAGCGTGGCGATCAGGTTGGCAATGGTGACGGGCAGGTAGCGCATCGACAGGTTGTAGAGGCCGTAGCCCAGCAGGGTGGGGACCAGCGCCAGCCCGACCAGCAGAAGCCAGCCGGTTGGGGGAAGCTGCGGCAGGAGTTGCCCGGCCAGGCCCGCCGCACCTGGCGCCGTTGTGAGCAGGTTAAGCCCTAACAGGAACAGGCTGGCCAGCCCAAAGGTGAAAAACATTGTTTCCCACGAATCCAACCCCCGGCGAGCCGACTCTTTCCCGCCCAGGCTGTAGAGGGCGAATAACAACCCGGAGAGCAGGCCGACGGCGATTGCAAGCGGGCGTGTATTCCAGGCTGAGGCGTCGAATGCGTTGGCCACCAATGCACAGCCTACCAGGCTGAGGATCACTCCGATGATCTTGGTGAAGGTAATGCGCTCGTGGAACAGCCAGCGCGCCAGCGGGACGGTGAAGCCCAGCGACCCATAGACCAGGACGGTCGACGCGGCTGCTCCGTTGAGCGGGACTGAGACTGTCCAGACCGCGTTGAAGCTGCTCAGTACCAGCCCGTACAACAAGAAGAAGGGAATTTGCTCTCGGGCCAGGCGGGGCAGCCGGCGGCGAGCGACGATCAGCCCAACCAGCAGCCCCAGGCTGGCGAAGAAGTCGCGCCAGAAGGCCAGCAGCAGCGGAGGTAGCTGGTAATACCCGGTCAGGCGGCTGATGAAGACGGCCGTAAAAGACCAGAACAGGACGCCAACCATGCCGATGAGGGTTCCCCGTGCCAGGCGTGACATCGGAAAGTTATTCCAGGACCCCTATATACACAACCTCAAACAGGATCCGGTCGGGCGATTCGAACATCACCTGGTAATAAGTATGCTGAGCGTCCTGGCTGAACTCGGGACGGTGACGCGGTGTATCGAACAAGGGCAGGATGCCGCGTTCGCGCAGGTATATGACCATCTGGTCAACTTCGCCCTGGCTTTGCACATCCAGCGCCAGGTGATTCATCCCGGGCCCATCGTAGTCATTGCTGATCTCTTTAGCCCCGCCGAAGAACCACAGGCTGTAGAGACTATCCCCACCCACGCCCAGCATCATGGGGTCATCTACCAGGGTCGTCCAGCCCAGGAAAGTTAACAAGTTTTTGTAGAAAGGCAGATTTTCCGCCCGTACATTGAACTGAATGTGTCCAAACTTTGTTTGAATCATGGGATCTCCAAAAGGTGGATTTATTATAGCACTGGTATATTGGCGAGGAAGAAATCCGGCCCGCCGTGGTTATATTTTTTCTTTGCAGGCGTGGCAGAGGTTTGCTTGCAAGAAAAAGGAAAGAATTGCACTCTCACGGAACCCTGATTAAGAAATCCCGGGACAGAAAAAGATCCCGGTTGATCCCGGGATCTTGAGCCAGTGAGAGAAAAAGAATGTCCGTAGTGGTATCATTCTTTTCGGCGGTTTCCCCCTTGTTCCGCTGTTTGCACTGATTTTGTCTTTCACTATGAGAAGAATACCGAAAAAGTATTAATATTCCGTTTATAAAATATAAGAGTTCTGTTAGCGTTTTCTGTCGCCCCGTAAAACGAATGAAGAGCCCAGTCATCGAACTCAGAAGCGGGGAAAGGGTCGGATTCGGGGGGGATGGTAGGCATGCGTATATCCTTCGATGGAATGATGAAACGAGCAGCCCCAAGGTGATAACGGGATCATTATATGCCTCTTTCCGACCGTCCTCTGGTAGTTGGCGACTGCGGCAAAAGCCGCTGCGCAGATCGTAAGCCGCGTCTGCTGTGAACCGAGGCTGCCGTACGGAGGTGACATTTTTACAGTACAATAATCAAGCTTTCATTTGCGGATCGACCTTTTAAAACGAACGAAGTCCGAGAAACATTTAGGGAGGATAACGCGATGCAGAATGAATTTACGACACCTGCATGGGTCCATCATGCTGTGTTTTACCAGATATTCCCCGACCGCTTTGCAATCAGCCCGAGTATCGAAAAACCGCACAACCTTGAGCCCTGGGACAGCCCGCCCACCTCGCATGGTTTTAAGGGCGGAGACCTGCTGGGCGCGGTGGAGCATCTCGACTACCTTCAGGACCTGGGCATTAACGCGATCTATTTCACCCCTGTCTTTCAATCAGCCGCCAATCATCGCTATCACACCCATGATTATTTCCAGGTCGACCCCATCTTAGGCGGAAACGCCGCGCTGCGGACGCTGCTGGATGCGGCTCACCGGCGTAATATCAAAGTCGTGCTGGATGGGGTCTTTAACCACGCCAGCCGCGGCTTTTTCCAATTTAACCATATCCTGGAATGCGGCCCTTCATCCCCTTACCTGGACTGGTTCGACGTATACGGGTTTCCGATGAATGCCTATTGGGGCAAACCCAATTACCGCTGCTGGGTCAACCTGGCAGATCTGCCCGAGTTTAACTATCAAAACCCGCAGGTGGTTAATTTTATCTATTCGGTCACGCGCTACTGGCTAGAATTTGGAATCGATGGCTGGCGCCTGGACGTCCCTTTCCAATTCGGTGATGATGCCTTTTGGCAGGGTTTCCGCGAGACGGTGAAGTCCGTGAATCCAGAGGCCTATATCACCGGAGAGATTGTCGAAGATGCCAGCCGGTGGCTGAAGGGCGATCAGTTTGACGCGGTGATGAATTACCTGCTCGCTTACTGTGCCTGGGGCTTTTTTGGAGATGATGCATTGAATCTCGACCTGGTCGGGCACTGGGCAGGTCACGCAGGGCTATTGCTCACCTCTGACACAGGTCTCTTTGCCAGGAACGTGACTGATCTGCTGGCGAAATACCCTTATCCGGCGGTCCTGGCCCAACTGAACATCTTTGACAGCCATGACACAGCCCGCCTGCTGAATATTTTGGGGGGCGATGTACGCCGCCTGCGCCTGGCAGTCCTGTTCCAGATGACTTATCCTGGGGCGCCCTGTGTTTATTACGGTGACGAAATTGGCCTGGAAGGCCGTAAAGATCCCGACTGCCGGCGATCTTTTCCCTGGGACGAACACCGCTGGGATAAAGACCTGTTGAGGTATTTCAAGCAGTTGATTGCGCTGCGCAAGCAGCGCCGCTCCTTACGCGATGGGGTCTTCAAAGTGCTGCTTGCCCAGGACGGGGGGATCGCCTACCTGCGACAGTGGCAGGCTGAACAGACTCTGGTGGTCATCAATCGCAGCGAATCTTCACGCGCCTTTGACCTGGACCTGGCTGGCGTGGCGCAGGACGGCGCTGTTTTGCACGACCTGCTTCAGGGTGGCGCTGTTCCACCTTCCGGGGAGAGGATGTACCGTGTCCAGATGGCTCCTATGAGCGGGGCAATTTTTCGAATCTGAAGCCCTGATCACCGCGCACAGCTTCGCGCGTGAGCAATGACCTGGGAGGAAAAGCGTCTATGCAAGATGAACTTTTCTTTGTCTACGAACACCTATAAGGAAATCGAAATGACCAGAATAAACCATGATCATTATCTTGCCATTCCCGAATCAGGCAACGGACCAGGCGTGCTTGTGTTACATGCCTGGTGGGGTTTGAATGATTTTATGCGCGGTTTTTGTGACCGGCTGGCCAGGGAAGGCTTTGTGGTCTATGCGCCCGACATGTTTTCTGGGAACGTTGCCAGGACGGTGGAAGAAGCCGAAGCGCTGGTTACCCGGTCGAGTGAGGCGCGCGACGTCCCGCCCATTCTCTTCTCTGCCCTGGAAGCGCTGGGCCAGCGCCCTGAGGTCAGCGGGAAAAGGCTGGGAACAGTTGGTTTTTCTTTCGGCGGGTTTTGGGCGTTTTGGTTAGCGGCGCACAAGCCAGAAGTCTTTCGGGCGGTGACGATCTTTTATGCCGGGGGTGAGGGTGATTTCAAGCGGTCGCAAGCCGCCTTCCTCGGGCACTTCGCTGAGACGGACCCGTTCGAACCGGAAGAAGGGATCCGCGCACTGGAGCAAAGCCTGAAATCCGCCGGTCGGCCAACGACCTTCTACACTTATCCGGAGACGGGCCACTGGTTCTTTGAGAGTGACCGCCCGGATGCCTATGATGCACTGGCTGCGCAACTGGCCTGGGAGCTCACCATCGCCTTTTTGCACGAGCAGTTAGACCAGGCCCGGTGAAGCGCACTGCCTGGCTGGTGAACTGGAAAGCCCGGGCCGAAGCGCTCGAGGCGCAGGTCTACGCGCTGTACCTGGCTTACCGCGACCCGCGCACGCCCTGGTATGCAAAAGCCATCGCGCTGGGGGTGGTTGCGCATACGCTCAGCCCGATCGACCTGATCCCCGACTTTATTCCCATCCTGGGCTACCTGGATGACCTGATCATCGTCCCGCTCGGCGTGCTGCTGGTGATCCGCCTGGTGCCGCGCGAGGTGATGGCCGAATGCCAGGCCCGCGCTTCTGCGCTGCAGTCAGCTGGCGTGCCGCAGTTTCGCTGGATGGGTGCGGTAGTGGTGGGGCTGTGGCTGGCGGCGCTGGTGCTGGTGGTGGGGTTGGTGATCGCGCTGCTCCGGCAGCAGTGAGCTGTCCAGGAGCCTTTTTTCCAGTAAAATCACGTTACGGATCATCAGGAGAATTTGCAATGACGCTTATTCTGGACCATAACCCTTTGGCCCCCAGTAATGCTGCCCCGGGTGACTTTCGGGCGGCCTACATGAACCGCCCGGCCTGGATTACGCCGCATCGCCCGGCTGTGCCGCCCGAGGTGACGGCCTACCGGCTGCACTTCGACCTGCCGCAGGCCGCGATGATCCGCACGCACGTCAGCGCCGACGAACGCTATCTGTTTTTCGTCGATGGGCAGCGCGTGGGACGCGGGCCCGAGCGTGGATCGGCCGCTATCTGGTTCTACGAGACCTATGAACTCGACCTGGCAGCCGGTTCGCATACCCTGACAGCGCTGGTCTGGCGGCTGGGCGAGATTGGCCCGCTGGCGCAGGTCGGCCTGGCCGGCGGCTTCTTATTGGAAGCCGCCGGGCAGTTTGGCGAGCTGGTATCTACAAAATCGGCTGCCTGGGAGACCAAAGCGGTGGGCGGGATCGACTTCAGCCTCCCGGCAGGCGTGCGGGGTGTGGCCTGGTTTGTTGAGCCGGTCCAGACGACGGATGGAGCAGCTTATCCCTGGGGCGTGGAGATGGGCGCTGGTGAAGGCTGGGCGCCGGTCGCAGCCCGGCGCGAAGATGCCGGGGTTCCGTTTGGCATCCAGCCGGCCCACCTGCTACAGCCGGCGACGCTGCCGGCCCAGATGGCAGTTCTGCGGCGCAGCGGGTGGGTGCGCCACGTGGGTGAAGGATCCTGGAGTGCTCCTGAAAAGATCGAGGTTGCCGCGGGGGCCCATCTGCTCGGCGAATCAGCCGGGTGGCAGGCGCTGCTGGATGAAGCCGCGCCCCTGGTGATTCCGCCGCACACCCGCCGCCAGGTGGTCATCGACCTGGAGGAGTACGTCTGCGCTTATCCGCAGGTGCGCCTGTCTGGGGGCCGGGGCAGCCGGCTCACCGTTGGGTGGGCTGAGGCGCTCTTCCTGGATGCTTCTGGGAGGGCCAAAGGCCAGCGCGACGAGGTGGAGGGACGGACGTTTATCGCGCTCTGCCATGATGTGATCCTGCCGGATGGGGGCGAACAAAGGCAGTACGAGCCGCTGTGGTGGCGGGCCGGGCGCTTTGTCGAACTGCTGGTCGAAACCGGAGAACAGCCGCTGACGATCGAGGCTTTCGGCCTGCTGGAAACGCGCTACCCGTTGGAGATGGAAAGCCACTTTAGCAGCAGCGACCAGCGCCTGGAGGCGGTTGTCCCCCTGGCGCTGCGCGGGCTGCAGATGTGCGCCCATGAGACCTACATGGACTGCCCTTATTACGAGCAGATGATGTACGTCGGTGACACGCGCCTCGAAGCGCTGACCACGTATGCAATCAGCCCGGATGACCGTCTTCCGCGCAAGGCAATCTGGATGTTTGACCTTTCGCGCCTGCCGAACGGGCTGACTCAGGCGCGCTACCCGGGCCGGGACGTGCAGGTCATCCCACCGTTTTCGCTGTGGTGGATCGGGATGGTTTATGACTATGCCCTTTGGCGGGGCGACCGGGCCTTCGTTGCCGGGATGCTGCCGGGCGTGCGCGCGGTGCTGGACGGCTTCCTGGCGCACGTTCAGCCTGAAAACCTGTTCCAGGCGCCGGCAGATGGTTGGAATTTTACCGATTGGATCGCTGACTGGCCGTTAGGCGTGCCACCGGACGGCTTTAACGGGTTCAGCGGGCTGCTGAACTGGCACCTGGTGTATACATTGGGGCTGGCAGCCAGCCTGGAAGAATGGGTGGGAGACAGCCTGTCTGCCCAGCGCTGGCTTGGTTTGCGCGAAGCGATCGCCGCGGCGTCCAGGGCGGCTTATTGGGATGAACAACGCGGTTTGTTTGCCGATGACCGGGCCCACATGCGCTTCTCGGAGCATACTCAGTGCCTGGCGCTGCTCTCGGGCATGCTGGCGGGCGAGCAGTACACCCGTACTGCCAGGAATCTGCTCCACGACGAATCCCTGACCCGGACGACGATCTATTTTAACCACTACCTGTTTGAAACCTATCGCCTACTGGAACAGCCCACGGCGTTTTTCGCCCGCCTGGGCCTGTGGTTCGACCTGCCCGAGCAGGGCTTTACGACGACCCCGGAGCAGCCTGAGCCAAGCCGGTCCGACTGCCACGGATGGGGCGCGCACCCGCTGTATCACTATTTTGCCAGCCTGTTGGGGATCCGCCCGGCGTTGTTCGGCTTCGAGCGGGTCGAGATCGCGCCTATGCCCGGCCACCTGACCCGCCTGTCTGGTGAGATGGCCCACCCCCGCGGTTGGGTGGCGGCGGACCTGCGTTTCGAGGAAGGTCGCGTGCGAGGAACCATCACACTGCCCGGCGGAGTGGCCGGGACGTTCCGCTATGCAGGGAAAACCCAGCCACTGACGTCCGGTTCGCAGGAAATTGACGTTTAGCCGGACAACAACTTACCCATCCCTGTGCGCCTGGTCCTGGTCGGCCGGCAGCACGCGTTCTTTGATCCGTTTCAGGGCGGCCGCTCTTGCTTCTGGCGTGATCTTGTGTTTCACAAGTGATGGCGGCCGCCAGTTTACCTGCGCGAGCATTTGCCAGTCTTCATTGAAAACCAGGGCGTCATCATAGATAATCTGGTCGTTTTCCCGCAGGAATACATAGCCTGGATTGACCAGGTAAAGCACCCGGCAGGTCACAGCCCCAGCGTTGATAAGCTGAAGAAAGGTGCCCGGGGTTGTGACGGCGGCCTGTTCCGGGATCAAATGTAGACGATACTGGTCCGGCGTGGTCTGATCCCTCATAATTACATCCAGTTGGCCAGAAAGCACGAACGTCACCTGAGTTATCAGAGGCATCACGTGGATTTTCGATTGGCTGCGCGGCGCAATTTCACCGGCGGCTATGCTAAACCCTTCAGGTAACTGAAAGGGTAAGCCGCTGTCCGAGTCCTGCGGATTGAGGAATGGATGGACGATCGTTCCATCCGGAACGCGATTGCCGGTTTTGATTGTAAAGATATGGTTCATGAATTTTTTTCCGCGGCTGGCTGAACGCAGGATTGTTCCCCGGCCGGTCTCAGGTTGGAATGATTGCTGCAGCCCGGGTCTCTGGCCGGTCTTGGCCAGTGCGTTCTCCAGGCAAGATGCAGTTGAATTCTATCTCAAATTTAATTCAGGCGCTTTTATCCACACGCCGTATCATTTCTTCGCAAAATGCGTCTTAAGATGTAAGGGATGTATTTATTGGTGGGGAATTCGCGGGATTTCCAAGCACTGAAATCGAAACTTACCTGTAAATGAGACGTGTGAGGGCACCATAAACCTCACCATTACCTTTGTGGGCAAAAAAGCCGAAGGAGGTGATACGCGTCTTTCTTTGTAGTCATCAGGCCGGTGAGGTTATCCCGGCCGGTCGTTTCTGTCCAACATTCTACGGGAGAGTGGTTGAAATGGTGAAGAAATCGCTGGTTGTTTTTTTATCTTTGCTCCTGGCGCTGATGATTGCAGCACCAGCTGGGGCTATCACGTATGGCGAACCTGAGGATCCGATCAATCCGGAGCATCCTTATGTTGGGATGCTGGCATTCTTCGACGCTGATGGCGTGTTTGTCTGGCGATGCAGCGGTTCATTGCTTTCGCCGACCATTGTTTTGACCGCCGGGCACTGCACTGCACCAGACGAGGGATTGGTTCCGGTTCGGGCGCGGTTTTACCTCGATCCGACCATCTTCTACGACCCGGTCCTGGATGATTACACCAATGAAACCTACTACATGGGGACGCCGGTTGTCAACCCAGAATACCAGTGGGTGATTCCAGAGACTCACGATATCGCTGTGGTGCTGATGGACGAGCCGGTGCCAGGAATCACTGAGTTCGCGCAGCTTCCCACCTTAAACCTGATGGATGAAGTGGCTGTGAAAGCTGCCAAGCGCGATGTAATCCTGACCCCGGTCGGATATGGCATCAATGACTACACACCGCCGGCCGAGGTGCTGTCGCTGCGGACACGCTGGATGGCGCAGTCGTTCCTGGTCAGCCTGAACAATGCAATAACGGATGGTTGGAACATTCAGGCTTCTAATAACCCTGGCCAGTGGACGGGGTCGGAGGATTACGTCTCTGGTGGGACCTGTTTCGGCGATTCGGGCGGCCCAGTGCTGCTGGGCGGGCCAGAAAGTAATATTGTCGTTGGGATTACTTCATTTGGTTTCAGCTCTTACTGCACTGGGAATGGAGATTTCTCTTATCGGGTCGACACTGAGGACGCGCGCGAGTTCCTCAGCCAGTTTGCTGAAGAATATGGCTTTGTGATCCCGTAGCCGTTAATTCCGAATACGAACGTAACACCACTGTTGGGTCCCACTGCCAGACTCAACAGTGGTGTTTTGTTAAGTGATGTTACGAGTTAGCAACTTCCTCGGCATGGACATGAGTTAGGGTGGACTGCTTTCTATTTTCATTGCGGCCTGGTTTCTCGCAGGCCATCCGGGCTAGCAGAGCGACAGACCAGCCGGGTAGGGGCAGGCTCATAACACAGATGTGACTTTTGACCTGTTGACGAGGGTCTTGATATGTGCTAAATTTATGACGATGTTTGATTTACACGTGTAACCTTATTCGTATTAATTCCTTGTAGCCTTACAGCGTCACCTGAATTTGTAGATAACCTGCCCGATCAACGAAAGGTGGATGATTATCTATGAAGCGCCCAACACAGCAAGATGTTGCCCGTATGGCCGGCGTCTCCAGAGCGACGGTTTCGTTTGTCGTGAACGGATTGACTGATAGGCGGGTGCCTATTTCGGAGGAAACGCGTAAGCGTGTTCTGCTGGCTGTAGCGGAGTTGGGCTACGAACCGGATGCGCGCGCGCAAGCGCTGCGTTCTGGCGATACGAAAACCATCGAATTGATCATTCCCGATATTCGCAACCCACATTACTGGGAAAATATCAGCGGCATCCAGCAGGAAATTCAATCCGCCGGGTACCGGCTGATCCTCTCGCACCTGGGCCGCCGCAATGAATATGGCGACGACGTATTTGCCAACCTGCTGGGCCAGCGCATCGACGGCCTGATCCTGATGGGATCTTACATTGACCAGTCCGAGCTTGCCACCAAGACACTGATGCTGCTGCGCAAGCGCCGGCTGGCCATCGTCGAGATCAATGATCGCCTGAGCCAGGACCACTTTGTGGATAATGTGCTTGCCGACTACCGCGCGGCAACCCGCGAAGTGATGGCCCACCTGCTGGGTTTGCAGCATCGCCGCATCGCCTTTATCTACGGCGTGGCGACCCCCGACCTGGGACTAGACCGGTTGGAGCCCTACCAGGAGGCCCTGGAGGCAGCGGGGATTGGAACTGATCCCAGCCTGATCATCCACTGTGGGCCGACAATTGCTGAAAGTTACCAGGCGGCCAGGCAGTTATTTTCACACCCGGCCAGGCCGACCGCCATCATTGCGATCAATGATATGCTGGCAATCGGAGTGCTGCGTGCAGCAGCCGACGCCGGGCTGAATGTCCCCAGGGATCTTTCAGTGGTGGGTTTCGACGACATTCTTGTCGACGCGTATACCATTCCGCGCCTGACATCGGTTGGCAAAGATGCGATTGGGATGGGGCTCACAGCCGCCAGAATGCTGCTGGAGCGCATCGCCAACCCTGATCTGCCGCGCCAGGTCGTCGACTTTCCGGCCAGGGTTTATGTGCGGGAGTCAACCGGTCCTGCCCGGTTGTCAACGACGTGATTAAAAGGAGATGATGTTATCGGAGAATTGCCTTGATTGGTCTGGTTTTTCTGGAGGAGGGATTTGATTCGCGAAATCCCCGGTTCCTGTTCAATATAAGATAAATATCTGGAGCAAAAAGGAAATGGATAAAGTAACACGCCGCAAGTTTTTACGCTATACCGGTTTAATTGGGCTTGGTACCCTGGCTGCCTGTGCTACGCCCGCACCCGAAACGGTCACCATCGAGAAGGTTATCACTCAGGTGGTTGAAGGGGAGACGATCGAGAAGGTCGTTACACAGATCGTAGAAGCCACGGCACAGCCTCCCGCTGTGGCGAAGCCGGCTGGCCCATCCCTGCTGCCGGTTGAAATGCCTCGCGAAGAAATGTTTGTGGCCGACCAGGTCTTTCGCTATGGCGTCTCGGGGAACTATAACCTGCACATTCCCACTGCGAACACCCCCCATCGTCACGGTTTAATGATGGAGACCTTCTATTACCGTGATCAGGAAACCGGCGAGCGCCTGTATGGTGTTGCCAAGTCTGACCCGATCTATAACGAAGACTTCACCACGATGCAGGTGGACCTGCGTGACAATATCTATTGGAGCGACGGCACGCAGTTCACCGCGGATGACGTGGTTTATACGATCGAGACGACCAAGGCCAACAACCAGCTGAGCTGGACCGCGGATATGAATCTTTGGGTGGACAAGGTTGAAAAACTGAATGATTTCAGCGTCAAATTTACCCTGCTCAGCCCCAATCCGCGCTTCCATTCCCTGTTTGAGGCCCGCTGGAACGGCGTCTATATGATGCCGAAGCACGTTTTCGAAAAGGTGGAAGGCGACCTGGGAGCCTTCACGTTCCCAGAACCGGTGGTCCTGGGCGCTTACCGGCCCATCCAGTTCGACCCGCAGGGCTTCTGGGAACTGTTCGAGCGGCGCGAGGATTGGGACCGGACCCCGGCTGGTCTTACCATCGGTTCGGAAGGGCCTAAATACGTGCTGACCATCTTCTATGGCGACAGCACCAAGAAAGCCATTGCGATGAGCCGCCACGAGTTGGACGTGTTTATGGACGCTGACATCGAGGCCTTCAAATCGGTCATCGAATCGACCCCGACCTTCCGTTCCTGGTACAAGGAATTCCCCTGGGCTTACCCGAACGAGGTTGACTCGCGTCACATCGCCTTCAACCTGGACGACAAGTACCTGGGCCAGAAAGAAATCCGCTGGGCGCTCAACCTGGCGCTGGATGTGGTCGAAATGCAGACCACCTACATTGGCGGTGTCGCCAAGGTGACGGTCATTCCCGTAGCGCCGACCAACTCGCTGATGAAGTTGTACCACGACACGTTGGAAGACTGGCTGGTCAACCTGGAACTGGACGTGGACGGCGAGAAGTACAAACCGTATGACCCGACTATCCCCGATCAGATTGCGGCCTGGGCCAAAGAGCAGGGCTACAACGTCCAGGGTGAGCCGCGATCTGTCTTTGGCACTGGCTGGTGGAAATACGCTCCTGAGGTAGCCGAAAAACTGCTGGTCAAGAACGGCTTCAAGCGCGACAACAATGGTACCTGGCTGACACCTGAGGGCGAGGTCTGGACGCTGGACGTGCAGTCGCCGCCAGATGAGGGCGACGCTTTCCGCATGGCTAACGCCGCGGTCGATCAGTGGAAGAAATTTGGCATTAACGTCACTTTGATGGGCCTTGAGCGCAGCGTGTTCGATCAGAATGTGCGCATGGGCCAGTACAAGATGTACACCCCGTGGAACAGCTGGTCGCTGGCTTCGGGCGATGCATGGCCGCAGATTCAGAGCCTGCGTTCGGACCGTTACGCTCCCACCGGGGAAGATATTTCCATCACGGGTGGGCATGGCATGCGCATCAAAGACACCAAGATCGACGAGTTTATGAAAGAAATGGAAGCGGTCTCGCCTGACAGCGAGGAGAACTTCGCCATCACGCGCGAATTTCTGAAGTATTGGGTCGAGCAGGCATTCTTCGTCACTCAGCTCGGCTTCAAGAAATTCATCACCTGGGACGAGCAGTACTGGACAGGCTTCCCCACCTCGGAGAACCCGATTTACCAGCCGCTGTACTGGTTCCACGGCGGAAAGTTCACCTTCCAGGTCATTAAACCGAACAAGTAAGCGCTTCACCACAGGGGGCGTCCGTTTGCACGGGCGCCCCCTGTTTGCACCACAAAGCAAGAAAATCT
>CAZBDC010000106.1:0-18307 GCA_964490575.1 uncultured Anaerolineaceae bacterium
GTTACACGAGTTCAGCGACATCCCGGGTGTGCGCGAAGACGTCATCCAGGTGATGCTGCAAGTGAAGCAACTCCGCCTGATGCTGCACGATGTAGATACAGCTCACCTGCACCTCGATGTGCGTGGTGAGGGTGTCGTCACTGCAGCAGACATTCAAACTCCCGCCGAAGTTGAGATTGTCAACCCTGAACTTTATCTGTTCACCGTAGATGATCCAAATACCCGGTTGGAGATCGATATGACTGTCGAGCGCGGGCGAGGGTATTCGCCCTCCCCCGAGCGAAGCGGCAGCTTACCGATCGGTGAATTGCCGGTCGACGCAATTTTTAGCCCTGTGCGCCGGGTTAACTGGTCGGTTGCCTCCGCCCGGGTTGGGCAGAGCACGAACTTCGATCGCTTGATCATGGAAATCTGGACCGATGGCACAATCAGCCCCGAACGGGCGATGAGCACGGCTTCTAAGATCCTGATCGATCACCTCCGGTTTATCGCCGGGGTTACAGAAGAGACGCTGGTGATCGGGGTCGAGAAAGAAACCACGGGCAGCCGTTTGACCAGCGAGGCGGCCGAAACGCCGATCGAAAACCTGGACCTTTCGGTGCGGGTGTTCAACTCGCTCAAACGCACCGGGATTACGACGGTGGGCGATGTGCTGGAATTGCTTGAAAAAGGCGATGAGGCCGTCATGTCCATCCGCAACTTTGGCGAGAAAAGCCTGGACGAGTTGCGTCAAAAGATGCAAGAAAAAGGCTTCTTGCAAGACGAAAAGACTGTGGAATAAGCACCTGCCCCAAAGGAGCTCGCGTTTTGAAAAAGCGCCGCTCCGTGGGGACAGGCGGCGACGGAGTAAGCAGATATGCGACACGGTGTGGCAGGATATAAACTTAATCGTACAAAAGATCAACGGAGCGCCTTGCGGCGAACGATGATTAATCAGTTGTTCGAGCATGAACGAATTCGGACAACCCGCGCTAAGGCTTTATCGATCCGTGGGGAAGCTGAGCGCCTAATTACGCTGGCTCGCAACAGCGGCGAAGGCTCCGATGTGGACAAGGTGAATGCCCGTCGTCTGGCGGCTGCTCGCCTCAGCAACGCGGAGATGGTTCGCAAGCTGTTCGACGATATTGCCCCGCGCTATACCAACCGGAAAGGTGGCTACACCCGCATGCTCAAGATTGGGCAGCGCCTGGGAGATGCCGCAGAGATGGTTCTGCTGGAACTGGTTGAGGGATAAACCATCTCGCTGAGATGGATACATTCCACCTGGAATGGTTACTCCGGTAAAAAGACCGGATTGGAATGGAACGTTACAAAGTTACTTTAGCCTACGACGGCACCCAGTTTTACGGCTTTCAACGCCAGGGAAGGGATCGCACCGTCCAGTTGGAGGTGGAATCCGCTCTGCGCAAGCTGAGCTGGCAAGGCAGGACCATCCTGTCAGCCGGGCGTACCGACAGAGGTGTGCATGCTGCCGGGCAGGTGATCGCATTCGACCTGGATTGGGCTCACAGCCCGCAGGACCTGGGCCGGGCGCTCAATGCAAACCTCCCGGAAGATGTGGTAGTCAAAGCAGTGGAGGTCGCCAGACCGGATTTCCATCCGCGCTACGATGCGAGCTCCCGCTGCTATCACTATCACCTGTGGTTTGCGCCTGAGCGTGACCCACTGCGCAACCGGTATGCCTGGCAGGTCTGGCCTCCTTGCGATCCACAAGGATTGCGGGCGGCGGCCAGCCTGCTGGCTGGAACGCATGATTTTGCTGCTTTTGGCGCCCCCATGCGGGCCGGAGGCAGTACGATCCGCACGGTAATCCAGGCGGGCTGGCAGGCAGAGGGTGAGGATGGAACCTGGTCTTTCCGGGTAACCGCCAATGCCTTTCTTTATCACATGGTGCGCAGGATGGTTTTTGTGCAGGTGCTGGTTGGTCAGCAGCGGTTGAGCCTCGAAGAATTGCAGCAGGCAGTGGAACAGGCTTCTTCCCTGCCTCCCGGACTGGCTCCGCCTGAGGGATTGGTCTTGAAAGCGGTGCAATATGCGGACGGGGTCGCTGGCGCAAGGCAGGTAACATAGGATCATAGAAATACCTTGTAGTAAGGTGAGTGATATGGCAGTAGACAAAACTTTCGTTCTGAAAGGCAAACCGGAAAGTGAGTGGATCCTGGTGGATGCCACCGATCAGGGAATTGGCCGTCTGGCCACCCAGATTTCCCGGTACTTGCTCGGCAAACATAAGCCGACCTTCACACCCGGGGTGGCAATGGGTGATTTTGTGGTAGTGATTAATGCCAGCCGGCTGCAGATTACCAGCAAGCGGATGGATGAAAAGAACTACTATCGGCATTCGGGTTACCCGGGTGGATTGAAGACCGTCAACCTGCGCGACCAGATGAAGAAACGGCCGGACCGCGTGATTCGCGCCGCAGTGTGGGGAATGCTCCCGCACAACAAATTTGGCCGCCAGATTATTAAACGTTTGAAGATTTATGCCGGGAATGAGCATCCGCACACGGCTCAAACCCCCCGATTGATTGAAGGAGCGTAGGTATTATGGCCGTTCAGTATTATGAAGGTGTTGGGCGCCGCAAGGAATCGACCGCGCGCGTTCGCGTGATGACCGGCTCGGGCCGTTTTATCGTGAACGACAAACCCGCTGAAGCCTATTTCCCCCGCGCTGGCGATCTGGAAACCATCCTGGCGCCGCTGTCGGCTGCCGGGCAGGATCGCGGCACGTATGATATCACCGTTGTGGTCCGTGGCGGCGGCGTCACCGGCCAGACCGATGCAGTTCAGCTTGGGATGGCGCGCGCGCTGGTCAAAATGTCGGCTGATTTTGGGCCGATGATGCGTAAAGGCGGGTTCTTAACCCGTGACGCGCGCGTAAAGGAACGCAAGAAACCAGGCCTCAAGCGCGCTCGCAAGGCCCCTACCTACACCAAGCGCTAGTTCGTCTAGCACCTGGCTTTCCAGAAGAGCGTGTGCAAGCACGAAATGTGCTGCTTGCACACGCTCTTTTGCCGCATCTTCTAGCCAGCTGCACGGGCGCTTTCGAGCGCGGCGATCACTTTTTTGATTTTCTCTTGCGCGGCGCCGGCTACTTCTTGCAGGGCCTGGTCTCCCGGCCGGTTGACTGCGGTCACCATGATGCCGGGGTTCGCAAACCGAACCAATGTATTCTCGTTATCTTGCGCTTCAACGGTTACATTGCACGGCAGCAGCAGGCCAAGCTCGGGGGCCACTTCCAGCGCGCGGTGCGCCAGGGGAGGGTTGCATGCCCCAAGGATGGTGTAAGGGCGGAAATCGATGCCCAGTTTTTCTTTGAGTGTGGATCGAACGTCGATCCGAGTCAGCACCCCGAACCCCTGTGTCTTTAATGCGGCGGTCACTGACTCAATCGCCTGGTCATGCGGCTCGTTCAGGATGATTTCGTAACCGAGAACTTCAGACATTCTTTGGCTCCTACTCTGGTAAAATGGGCCTGTTAAAGTCAGGCGCTTGATGAAGGGGGGATCAACGAAATAGATGGCTGGTCTTTGGATGCAGGATCGCTACAGAAAGTGACAGGAAAACGATGAATGATCAAACAAAAAGTTCGGGTATCGTGCTGCTGGGCCTGGGGCCAGGCGCTGCAGATCTGCTGACTCGCCAGGCCTGGGATTGGCTATGCCAGATCCCTGAAGTCTATGTTCGCACGCGCCAGCATCTGACCCTGGAGGGATTTCCCGAAGGCCTTCAGGTTGTCTCGTTTGATGAACTGTACGATCGCGCAGAGCGATTTGAAGATGTGTATGAGCAGATTATTACGAAAGTGCTTGAGCTGGGCCAGCGGCCGGCTGGGGTAACCTATGCGGTTCCCGGCCACCCATTTGTTGCGGAAGCAACCTGCCCTGAGATTGCCCGCCGCGCCGCGATAATGGGGATCCCGGTGCGGGTCATCGAAGGGTTGAGCTTTCTGGAGCCGACTTTCACGGCGCTGAAGATCGATCCATTTCCCCACCTGGCTCTGGTGGATGCGCTCGATGTGGTGAGCCTGCATACTCCGCCGTTTCCACCCGACCAACCCGCCCTGATCGGGCAGGTGTATTCTCGTGAAGTGGCGTCTGACCTGAAATTAACCCTCAATGCTGTCTTCCCTGACCGTCACCTCGTCTGCCTGGTGCATGCTGCCGGCACGCCTCAGCAGTTGGTGGAAGAACTGCCCCTGTATGAAATTGACCGCAGCCAGCATATTGGTTTGCTGACCTCGCTATTTCTCCCACCGCTGGCTCCGCAAACCTCGCTGGAAAGCTTTCAGGAGATTGTCGTCCACCTGCGCGCCCCGGATGGCTGCCCCTGGGATAAGGAGCAAACCCAACAGAGCCTGGCCCCATCGCTGGTCGAAGAGGCTTACGAGGCGCTTGCAGCCATTGAGGCGGGTGACAGCGATGGTTTCCGGGAGGAACTTGGCGACCTGCTGCTGGTGGTTTTGATGCTGGCGCAGATTGCGAGTGAAGACGGGGATTTCGCTTTTACCGATGTGGTCAACGGCATTTACAGTAAGATTGTTCGCCGCCACCCCCATGTCTTTGGCGATGTAATGGTTCAGGACTCAGCCGGAGTGCTGCGGAACTGGGAAAAGCTGAAGGAAGATGAGCGGAGGGAAAAAGGCAGCGCGAACGGCGATGCCCCCAAAGGTATCCTGGACAATATTCCCAAAATGCTTCCGGCTTTGATGCAGGCTCAGGAATACCAGGACCGGGCGGCCAATGTGGGTTTCGATTGGGCCGATATCGACGGCGTGGTCGCAAAATTTGAGGAAGAGTGGCGCGAAGTTAACCAGGCTTTTGGAGACGAAGACCGGCAGAAAGAACTGGGCGATCTCTTATTCTCGGTGGTGAACCTGGTACGCTGGAACAAAGCGGATGCTGAGACCATCCTGCGAAAAGCTAACCTGCGCTTCAAGCAGCGTTTTGACTATATCGAACAGTCGGCCCGCACCCAGGGACGTGCGCTGACCGACCTTTCGTTGGACGAAATGGAAGCCCTCTGGCAAGAGGCAAAAAAGATGTCATTCTAAAGGCATGTGCTGCCAGGGCATTAGAAGAGGTTCCTTCACCGGCCCTGGCAGCTCACAGCTACCCTGAAGCGGCCGGTTAGAGCGGCTCGAACCGGGCGGTAAAGTGCCTCAACAGGGGTGGAGCATAAGCAATCTGGTACCCGCGCAACTCACCGCGCCGGTTGGCCAGTTTTTCAAGCGTGGCGACCACATAGTCGAGGTGGCTTTGGGTATAAACCCGCCTTGGCAGCGCCAGGCGAACCAGCTCAAGTTGCGGATAGACAATTTCACCCGTATCCGGATGGGGGTAAGCGAACATGACCGACCCAATCTCGACCCCGCGCACAGCCCCTTCCAGGTAGAGTTCGGCAGCAAGCGCCTGGCCGGGGAATTCGGCGTGCGGGATGTGCGGCAGCATCCGCCCGGCGTCCAGGTAGATGGCGTGACCTCCGGCGGGTTCGATGATGGGGACGCCGGTTTCGATCAACCGGTTGGCCAGGTAGGCGGTTTGCCCGAGCCGGTAGGCCAGGTAATTTTCATCCAGCCCTTCCCACAGGCCAACCGCGATCGCATCCAGATCGCGCCCTGCCAGGCCTCCGTAGGTCGGAAAGCCTTCCCGCAGGATCAGTTCGTTGCTCACCCGCTGGTAGAGGTCTGGGTCCCGCATGGCCAGGAAGCCGCCGATGTTGACCAGCGCGTCTTTTTTGGCGCTCATAAAGGCCCCATCGGCCAGGCTGAACATTTCGCGGGCGATATCCAGGGTTGTCTTTTGTTGATAACCTGGCTCGCGCTGCTTGATAAAATATGCGTTTTCTGCATAGCGGCAGGCATCGATAAAGAAGGGGATGCCGAATTCGTGGTAAGTTTCAGCCACGGACCGGATGTTGGCCATGGAAACCGGCTGCCCGCCGCCGGCGTTGTTTGTGACTGTGATCGTGCCGAAGGGGATGTTCTTGCGGCCGGTTTTTTGGATAAATGCCCGCAGCCGGTCGACCTCCAGGTTGCCTTTGAATGGGTGGTGGCAGGTGGGGTCGTAAGCCTCCTGGATGACGAGATTGGTTGGGCGTCCACCTCGCGCGCGGATGTTGGCATCGGTCGTGTCAAAATGCATGTTCGAGGGCACCGACATGCCAGGTTTGACCAGGATGGCCGTCAGGATATTTTCGGCGGCCCGGCCCTGGTGCGTGGGGACGAAATGTTCAAAGCCAAAAATCTGCTGCATCGTTTCAGCCAGGCGGTAATAGGACCGGGCCCCGGCGTACGATTCGTCGCCTTTCATTATGGCAGCCCACTGTTCCTGGCTCATCGCACCAGTTCCCGAATCGGTCAGTAGATCGATATAAACGTCTTCCGCTCGCAGAGCAAAAAGGTTATAACCGGCGGCTTTCATGGCTACCTTGCGTTCTTCCGCGCTGATCAAACGGATGGACTCGATCGACTTAATCCGGAACGGCTCGGTGGGGTAGTGGCTCATATACATCTCCAGTATGAATGTTTATTTTGATGGGTTCCGGTTTCATTTTCCAGAGGAACTCGATAAGTGTATCACCCTTCCAGAAAGACGGGGATACTTTCGAAAAGCGGATCAGCAGGCCACCGGCCTGTCAGCCGGAACGTGATACTGGGGACTCCCGTTCGATACGCGACAAGAATAAAATAAACAATATGAAAGTTATAGGTTAATAATTTGTATATTTTTCGGTAAATAAATTTGAAATTAATAAAATGATATTGACATTTTTTATTTCAAGTGCTATGATGAAAGCGTAGATCGAACGTTATTTCAGAAATTAGGCTTGCGCCGTTTTGCCTGGGCGGGTGCGACTCCTGTGCAAGACGACCCAAAGCAACTCAACAGGAGTATGGGTATGGACGGGAATACCATTCCAGTCGGAGAAAACACAACGGTGATCGTCAAGGCTTCGGGAGATCTTTTCTTGCAAGGCGAAGATCCAATGGAAGTTCGTTTTCAGAGCAGTGAAGATCATATCCGGGTAAATCAATCGAACGAGACCTTATATGTAGAGACTCACGCCAGCCTTGATCTGGCTGTGCCGCGGCGGGTGAACGTCATTGTAGAGAAAGTTGGCGGCAGTGCTTTCTTGCAGGATCTGGAAGCTCCTCTGGTGGTCCAGAAGGTGGGGGGCGACCTGGCCATACGCCGGATGGGCGCCGTCCGGATCGAAAAAGTGGGCGGCGGTTGCCTGATTGACGAGGTTGACCAGGCCATTACGATTAACAAAATTGGCGGCGACCTGAAGGTGCGAAATCTGGCCAGTTCATTTGAGATCAGCTCGATTGGAGGGGGTGGGGATTTGCAGGTGAGCGATGGCAGCCTGACGGTCACCCGCGCAGGCGGCGATTTGCAGATTTATATCGGTGGTAATTTGCAGGAGCCGGTCAGTGTGCGGGCCGGAGGAAGCGCTGAACTGTTTCTCCCCGCTGAGGTGAATGCGAAATTCAGCCTCGACAGCGGAGGGGAGATGATTGAGATCCGGCTGAGCCGGCAGGGTGAGGAGATTAATCAGGACGTCGAGTCTCGCCGGCATGACTTTACCCTGGGCGAAGGTGGTGCCGCGGTTGAGGTGCGCGCCGGCGGCGATATTACCCTGACCGACCGCCCTGCCGAGCCGGAACCGATTGCCGAGGAACTTGACCGGCGCGAGGATGCCTGGGTTGCTGCGCGGGACAGGCGCGGGCATCCATCCTGGTCGGGCGGGTTTGGGTTCGACCGGACTTCTGCGTGGGCGGATATGATCAGCCGCCGGGCGCAAGAGGCGGCTCGGCGGGCTGAGCAGCGCGTGCACCGCTCCATGCGCCGCACTGAAGAACAAATCCGGGCCGCGGCGGAACGGGACATGCGCCGGGTAGATATGCAGGCAGGTTTTGGGCATCCATTCCAACCGCCTGCTCCGCCACCCCCACCGCCTCCGCCCTCACCCGTGACCGAGCAGGAACGGCTGGTAGTGCTTCAAATGCTGCAGGATGGCAAAATTACCGTTGAGCAGGCTGAAATGCTGCTGGCAGCCCTGGAAGGGCGCTCGAGGAGCTGATTTATTGTCTCTTGATTGAGTCGCCCCGCGCGACTATTTATGAAATTGACTGGCCTGAGGCTGTCCATACATTCGTTATGGACAGCCTTATTCATTGCAGGCGGTCACAAAATTAACCTGTCCTTTATTACTTGAGTTCAAAATGCTTCTCAGTATAATTGTTGGCATATGGCTTCTCCAATGCGAAACCTCCGCTTTCGCCTTTGGCTGGCAGTAATTTGTTTCCTGGTGGGCATGGTATTGCTGGTGTATGCTGTTTTGCCCACCGCGCGCATCCAGCAGGTGCAGCAACTTCCACCGGTGACGCTGCCGTCGCCCACCCCCACCAGTCTCTTGCTGGTATTGGAGGTAATCTGAGCGATGGGCGCCAGAGTATCCACGTTATTTGTTCTGGCGACTCTGGCGTTTCTGCTCTCGAACTGTGCGGGTCCGGTCATTCACCTGCCCACACCGACCGGTTCTCTTCCCGGGCCGGACCTTTCAGGCCCGCCTCCGCGGGATGCGACACCTCAACCAGCCTTATTAGAACGGCGGTTGATTATTCTCGAATGGCCGCTTAAGGTTCGTGAAAAAGACAGCACGCTGATCTTGCTAACAATTGCAATGGACGCACAGGGCAGCCTGACGGCAACCGCACGGGTCACTGGGGGCGAAGTTGATCCAATTGCGGTTGATGTCCCGAATATTTACGACACGCATAATATTGTGGCGGTTGCCCGCCTGGATATGGCTGGCGTTGAGGCGTACCGCGAAGAGATGCGCGAGCCGCTGCGGCCGGGGCGCGAGGTCACGTTCCGCTGGAGCATCCGGGCCACGGAAGCCGGCCTTTACCGCGGCGTGGTCTGGTTGCACCTGGAATTGGTGCCCAAAGAGGGCGGGACGATTGAGCAGCAACTGCTCATGGCGCGCAACATCGAAGTGGAGGCAGTCACGGTATTTGGCCTTTCTGGTGGGCTGGCGCGCAGCCTGGGCGCGCTCGGGTTGGTTGCCAGCACACTGCTTGGGTATCCCTTTATCCAACGCCAGATCGATGCCTGGTTAAAACGGAAAGAAAAAGCGCCTTCTCAACCTCCTCCATCCCAAAAGGACGCCCTGGAGGAAAAAGAAGTGGGCAGATCTGACGAATTGTCATAGTTTAATTGATAAAAATCCTTTTCAACGCTTGAACAACAGGTGCTTAAAAAACCTGTGATAGAATAGTTAGGGCTCCAAGAATTGTCACCCACCTAGAATAAATTAAAGGAGTGATATAAATGCTGGATCATTGGCTGTATATTGGCCTGTTTTTCTTCTTTGCATTGTTTCTTCCAGGGGCGGCAATTTTTATTGCCAGCCTGTTGGCGCCGAAGAAGCCCACTCGCTTGAAACAATCCACCTATGAGTGCGGTATCGAAACGGTTGGGGAGAGCCGCATCCAGTTCAGGGCGCAGTACTATATTTTTGCCCTGGTATTCCTCGTTTTTGATGTGGAAGCTGTCTTCCTTTTTCCCTGGGCAGTAGCCTACAATCAGCTGACCCTCTTTATGGTCGTCGAAGGGTTGATCTTTGCTTTAATCCTGGTAGGTGGATTGCTGTATGCCTGGAAAAAGGGCGCCCTGGAATGGAAGTAGGCAAATCAATTGCTTACCTGGGAACTGCGCTAAACCTTTTGGGGAGTTAAGCGATGTCAAATTTTTGGCAAGACCCTTTCGGTTTTATTGTTGAGTGGTTGACAGGCGTGCTTTTAAGCTGGGGGCTTTCGGAGAGCCTGGCGAACTTCTTGATGGCCCTGGTCGGGGCTGTTTTATTACCCCTGGTGGCAATGTTATTTGTCATTTTCCTGATCTGGTATGAGCGCAAAATTTACGGCCGGATGCAGGATCGCCTGGGACCTAACCGTGTCGGCCCGTGGGGAATTTTTCAGACCTTTGCTGACATGGGCAAAATATTTACCAAGGAACTGATCACACCCATTGGCGCAGATATTGTCGCATATAACCTGGCGCCAATCCTCTCGGTCGGAGCCGTCCTGTTGGTTTGGGCAGTTCTTCCCCTGGCGCCGAACTTTGTAGGCGCCGACTTAAGCGTTGGGTTATTATTCGTAGTCGCCGTCGGCGGGCTTGGCGAGCTGGCGATCCTGCTGGCCGGTTGGGGATCGAACAACAAATATGCGTTGCTGGGCGGCTTTCGTGCTATTGCGCTGCTGATCTCATACGAGGTCCCGCTGGTCATCTCGCTCCTGGTCCCGGCAATGCTGGCGGGATCTTTGAGCCTGGTCGATATCGTCGAGGCCCAGGATGTCGCCTTCATCTTTATGTCGCCAGTGGCCGCTGTGGTTTTATTTATCACCATGGTGGCCGAAGCTGCGCGTGCGCCGTTCGACTTTACGGAGGCCGAATCTGAGATCGTGGCCGGCTTTAACGTCGAATACTCCGGGCTCAAGTTCGGCATGTTCTACGTAGCTGAATTTCTGCACGCGTTCACGCTTTCGATCCTGTTCTCAACCCTGTTTCTGGGAGGCTACCGCGGCCCGTTCGTCGACCAGTTCCCCCTGTTGGGAATCGTCTATTTGCTCATCAAGACGTTCTTTGTTTACTTCTTGACCATCCTCTCGAAGGGGGCGATGCCTCGCTTCCGAATTGACCAGATGCTGGACCTCAACTGGAAGGTTCTCACTCCCCTCGCAATCACGATTGTGTTCGCCACGGCGCTGGTGGATAAGACGGTTGCCACGCTTCTGGCAAGCCAGAGCGCCGGCCTGCAGCTGGCCTTACGCACAGTGGTTCTTCTGGCGATGAACTTCCTCATCTACTGGATAACTTCCCGGCTGCTGACACAAAACGTCCGGACCAGGCGCCAGGTTGTCAGCAAACCTCGCCCGGTCGCAACAGCCAGCGGCCTGCCGGCCGGGCAGGAAGCGCCATCCACATCATCTCCCCTGCGGAGTGTAGAATGACCCCCATCCAAATTGTTTTCCTCCTTGTCGCTGTTGCTACCCTGCTTTCGGCTGTTATGGTGGTCAGCGCGCGGCGGATCATGCACGCCGCGCTCTGGCTGGTCGTAACGCTGTTTGGGGTGGCAATTGTCTTTGTCACCCTGGAAACCGGCTTTTTTGCGGTCGTCCAGGTAGTGGTGTATGTTGGCGCCATTGCGACCCTGATTATTTTTGCGGTCATGTTAACGCACCGTGACCTACGGGATGCTGAGAAGCAGACCAATGCCGGCGCATGGCTGGCTGGGCTGATCTCTCTGGCTGTGTTTGGCAGCCTGGTTGCCGTGATGGCCGGCTGGCGAAACTTTTCAGCTGTCCGCCCCGGGATCGACACTTCGGCTGCCAGGGAGGTCCAGCAAATCAGTGAGTTGGGCCGGCTGCTGGTTTCGCCAGATGCTTATGCGATCCCATTTGAAGTGGCCTCGGTCTTGCTGATCGGCGCCCTGATTGGGGCAATTTACGTGGCCAACGAGAAGAGAAGGTAAAGGAGGGCACATGGAAATTCCACTGTCGTGGTACCTGATTTTCGCCGCACTCTTATTTGCCGTTGGCCTGTATGGTGTGCTGGCGCGCCGAAATTCGGTGGCGATATTGATGGGCATCGAACTGATGCTCAATGCGGTAAACGTCAACCTGCTGGCTTTCTGGCGTATTTTGTACCCAGATCGCCAGGATGCCAAAGTGTTTGTCGCCATTGTTCTGGCGGCTGCAGCGGCTGAGGCGGTTGTCGGGCTGGCTTTGATCATCTCGGCTTATCGGCAGCGCAGGACGGTTGCTGCTGAAGAGATGGATCTTTTGAAGGGGTAACCCTGACAGCGAGGAACTATGAATATTGAAACTCTCATCTGGCTTACTCCTCTTCCCCCGCTGCTGGCGTTCTTCATCATCATGTTGGCTACCAACAAGCGTAATGCCCTGAGCCATTGGATCGCCGTTGGGGCGGCGGGTTTATCCTGGCTGGCCAGCATGGTGATCTTCTTCAGCGCGATCACCCGCGAAGGACTGGCTGAAGAACCTTTCCAACTGTCCATCGACTGGCTGCCGGTTGGGAACAGTGCTGTGTCCATTGGGGTGCAGATTGACCCCCTGTCGGCTGTTACCATCTTCTTTGTGGCCTGGACGATCTTGATGATCTTTATTTACAGTATTGGCTACCATAACTTTGGCCAGCCAAAAGGAGATCACGATCAGCCGGGGCTGCCGCCCCATGGTGCAAAAATTCGCGATAAGAAAGCCAAGCGGACCGTTGAGGTGCCCTCGATTGAGCCAATGTACGCGCGCTTCTTCGCGCTGATCAGCCTGTTCGCCTTTGCCATGTTTGCGCTGGTGATCAGCGACAACCTGCTGACTCTCTACATTGGCTGGGAAATCATGGGGTTCTGCTCCTATGCACTGATTGGTTTCTGGTATGCCAAACCTTCCGCCCGTGACGCCGGTGTAAAAGCGTTTATGACCACCCGCGTGGGGGATATGTTCATGCTGCTCGGCATCGTCGCTTTATATTCGCTGACCGGCAGCCTGCGCTTTGAGGATATTCTGGCCAATGAGGGGCTGCTTATGCAGGCCTCGGTGATCCCCGGCCTGTCATGGGCCTGGCTGATTGGGATCTTGATCTTCCTGGGCGTGGTCGGTAAATCTGCCCAATTCCCCCTGCACGTCTGGCTCCCAGACGCCATGGAAGGCCCTACTCCGGTCTCAGCGATGATTCATGCGGCCACGATGGTGTCAGCCGGTGTTTACCTGGCCATTCGCATCTTTCCCCTGGTGACGATGGGCTGGGCGCCAGGCGAGCCCATTACCCCGGCGATGAACGTGCTGGCTGTCATCGGTTCATTTACGGCCCTGTTTTCCGCGACGATCGCAGTCAGCCAGAACGATGTCAAGCGCGTTCTGGCGTATTCGACGATCTCGCAATTGGGCTACATGATCGCTGCCCTGGGCGTGGGCGCATATGTTGCGGCAGCTTTTCACCTGCTGACCCATGCGTTTTTCAAAGCGCTGCTTTTCCTGGGCTCTGGTTCGGTCATTCACGGAATGGAGCATGGAATCCTGCACACCGGGAAGCATGTCGATCCGCAGGACATGCGCAATATGGGCGGCCTGCGCGAGAAGATGCCGGTCACTTTCTGGACGTTTACCCTGGGTGGGCTGGCGCTGTCTGGTTTGCCGGTGGTCACGGCTGGCTTCTGGTCGAAGGACGAAATCCTGTCGGGCGCTTTCAACAGTGGGCACCAGGTGGTGTTCTGGGTCCTGGCAACCGCAGCCCTGCTGACGGCTTTCTACACGGCCCGCCAGATCACCCTCACCTTCCTCACCCGGGCCCGCACCAGCGCGGCTGAACACGCTCATGAGAGCACCCGCACGATGACCATCCCGCTGATTGTCCTGGCTGTGTTTGCTGTGGCGGCTGGTTGGTTTGGCATTCCCCATACCTTCCCAGGGTTAGGGCAGGTGGTCCCTAATTTCTTCGAGGAGTTCCTGGGCGGGATGATCCATACCGAGGGACATGCGGCAGAAATTGCCCACAGCTATGTCCCCCTGATTGTCTCGGTGATTGTCTCGATTGGTGGCCTGCTGTTGGGCTATCTGGTTTACCGCGGCTATTCGACGGCTGAGGAAGAAGACCCGGTGGGCAAGCGCCTGGGGGTTTACTGGAACTGGCTGCAGAACCGTTACTACATCGACGAGTTCTATCATTGGGCCTTCATTAAGACATCGGACTGGCTGGCGGAAGTCTTTACCTATCGGTGGATCGATAAGGGCGTAATCGATGGGCTGATCGAAGGGGTTGCCAAAGGTGCGTTGTGGCTGGGCGCTGCGGTCAGACGCTGGATTGACCTGCAGATTGTCAACTGGCTGGGTGACCAGTCGGGGAAGGTGGTGCGCGGCACGGGGCTTGAACTCCGCGAAGTGCAGACGGGCCGGATACAGCAGTATATGCTCCTGGCGCTGCTTCTGCTGATTGTCGTCAGCGCCGTTTTCTTCTTCTTCATGGTTCTGGCCTGATCCAGGTGAGGGGAAGGGACAATGGGTTTCTTTGAACAAAATCTTCTTTCGTGGATCCTGTTTGTACCAACGCTGGCGGCGCTGATCTTGTTGTTCGTGCCTGGTGGGCAGAAACAAGTGATTCGCTGGTTTGCCTTAATCGCCAGCCTGATCCCGCTGCTGTTCACGCTGGTGGCCTGGGCGAATTTTGGGCAGCCGGCGGCATCTGGCTTCCAGTTTGAGGAACAGTACGTCTGGTATGCGGCCATTAACGCTTCATATCATGTTGGGTTAGATGGCATCTCGCTGGTGATGGTTCTGTTGACCACCCTGCTGATGCCTCTGGTGATCCTGGCCTCGTTCAAGATTGAGGAACGGGTGAAAGCCTATATGATCCTGTTCCTGCTGCTCGAGACGGGAATGCTGGGCGTCTTTTTGGCTCTCGATCTGCTGCTTTTCTTCCTCTTTTGGGAGATCGGGCTGGTGCCGATGTACTTCTTGATCGCTCAGTGGGGAGGCAAGAATCGCAACTACGCCGCGCTCAAGTTTATCCTCTTTACCATGGCGGGCTCGCTGGGGCTGCTCTTAGCCGTTCAACTCCTCGGCGTGATGGCCGGGACATTTGACCTGGTGCGGCTGTTCGAGCTGTGGCCGCAGGTCGGACTGAGCGGTGAAACCTGGATGGGGATCCCGGCGGCGACGGTTCGATCGCTGATCTTCTGGGCTTTCGTGATCGCTTTTGCTGTCAAGGTCCCGGTCTGGCCGTTCCATACCTGGCTGCCGGATGCCCATACAGAGGCGCCTACGGCTGGCTCGATGATCCTGGCCGGGGTGCTGCTGAAGCTGGGCGGCTATGGCTTTCTGCGCCTGGTGCTGCCGCTTTTTCCGGCCGAGTCACAGGCCTACGCTGGTTGGCTGGCCGCGCTGGCGACGCTGGCAATTATCCTGGGCGCCTGGGGCGCATATGGGCAGGATGATTTCAAGCGCCTGGTAGCCTATTCTTCAATCAATCACATGGGGTTTGTCGTCCTAGGCATTGCCGCGGCGGCTTTGGCGGCCGGCAGTCAACATGGCGAATTTGCCATGAACGGGGCCGTGCTGCAGATGTTCAATCACGGTTTATATTCAGCCGGCATGTTCTTTCTGGTGGGCGTGATTTACGACCAGGCCCATACGCGCAAGCTGAGTGAACTGGGCGGTTTATGGGCGATTCTGCCGGTATATGGCACGATCCTGGTCATTACCTCCATGGCTTCGCTGGGCCTGCCGGGGTTGAATGGATTTGTATCTGAGTTTATGGTTGTGCGCGGCGCTTGGCCGGTACTGACCCTGGCCACCGCCCTGAGCATGATTGGCCTTTTATTTACCGGGGCTTATACGCTCAAGGCGCTGCGTGATGTTCTCCATGGCCCGCTGAACAAGCGCTGGGCTGGCCAGTTGAAAGAAATCGATGCGCGCGAGCTGGTCGTCATGGCGCCTCTGCTGGCTTTGATCCTGGTCATTGGGATCTGGCCAGCCTGGATCCTTGACGTTATCAACCAGGCCGTCATACGGCTGTTCTAAGAGGTGCAGGATGCAATTCCCACTCTTGAGTTTCATCGTCTTCCTCCCGCTGGTTGCTGGCATCGCGATCCTGATGATGCCGGCCGAGCGCCGCGATTGGATCCGCTGGACAGCCCTTGGCGCAGCGCTGCTGACCCTGGCTTTGACAATTGGGCTGTATTTTGGTTATGATATTGCCCTGGGCGGTTACCAGTTCGTTGAGGGGCCTCATGCCTGGCTGCCGGCGTTGGGCATCTCCTACTTCCTGGGCGTAGATGGCATCAGCATGCCGCTGATGCTGCTCGGGGCGCTGGTGGTGACCTTTGGGGTCATGGTTTCCTGGAATGTCTCCGATCGCCCGCGCGAATACTTCGCGTTTCTGATGATCCTGGGAACGAGTGTCCTGGGCGTGTTTAGCTCGCTTGATCTATTCCAGCTTTTCTTCTTCTTCGAACTGGCGGTTTTTCCAAAATACCTGATGATTGCCATGTGGGGCTACCCGCGTACCCGCGATTATGGCGCCATGAAACTGACCCTTTACCTGTTTATCGGCTCCGTTGTGGCCCTGGTCGGGGTGCTGGCCATGTACTTTGCTGCCGGAGAAGGCACCTTCAACATGCTCGCGCTGGAACAGGCAGGGATCCCGCTTGAGATTCAGCGCTGGGCATTTCCGGTCGTATTCCTGGGTTTTGCGGTGCTGGGAGGTATCTTCCCCTTCCACAGTTGGGCGCCTGACGGCCATGTGGCTGCCCCGACCGCCGTTTCGATGCTGCTGGCTGGTGTTGAGATGAAAGTCGGCGCCTTTGCCGCTCTGCGTGTAGCGATTACCTTGATGCCAGAAGGCGCAGTTCAATGGTCCTGGCTGATCCTGACGCTGGCGACCATCAATGTCGTCTACGGAGCCCTGATCGCGCTGGTTCAGAAGGATTTCAAATACGTGATTGGCTTCTCTTCAGTCTCTCACATGGGACTGGTGCTGATCGGGTTTGCCTCGTTGAACAAGGAGGGCCTGCTGGGCGCCGGAATGCAGATGTTCTCTCACGGCGTGATGACTGCGCTCTTCTTCGCCATCGTCGGGATGGTTTACGATCGCACTCATACCCGTGATATCGCTGAACTCGGCGGCCTGGTCCGCAAGATGCCATACGCGGCGGTGGGATTCATCGTCGCCGGCCTGGTATCGATGGGGATGCCTGGTTTTTCTGGTTTCGTGGCAGAGGTGCCGATCTTCATGGGCGCCTGGCGGGTGGCACCGGCCGTCGCAATCATCGCGATCCTGGGCGTTATCATTACGGCAGGCTACATCCTGCTGGTTATCCGGCGCGTCTTTTTTGGTGAGCTTCCGGAAGCTTTTGAGAAGAAGGTCGATAACATTTCTCTCATGGATAAGATTGTGGTCGTATCGCTGTCTGTCATCATGATCGCGATTGGGTTGTTCCCGCAAGCCTTGATGGCTGCTATGGTGCAGTCCGGTGTGGACCGCATCCTGAACCTGTGGGGAGGTGTATAAGTGGAACCAGTAGCTTTCCAACCTTCAATGCTCCTGGCGATCCTGCCCGAAATTGGCCTGGTTATCCTGGCTGGGCTGGTGCTGGCGCTCGATCTCGCCTGGCGGGATGGGGGGCGGCGCAACCTGGGTTGGGTGACGGCGGCAGGTCTGCTGGTCATCCTGGTCCTATCCTTGGCGTTCGCTCGCCCGGGAGAAGAGCCGCAGCTCATATTTGGTGGGATGCTCCGCCTGGATGGGACTGCTTTTGTCTTCCGCCTGGTTTTCCTGATGGGCGCCGGCCTGACGGCCCTATTTATGATGGATCACAAGCCCGAAGGCCAGCATGGCGAATTCTATGGCCTGATGCTGGTCGCTACGCTCGGCATGAATTTGATGGCTTCTTCTGCCAACCTGGTCATGCTTTACCTGGCAATTGAGACTACCTCGCTGCCGCTGTATGTGTTGGCCGGGGCGATGGTGCGCGACCCGCGCTCCACGGAGGCCGGAATCAAGTATTTCTTGTTTGGCGCCATGACGGCTGCCATCATGCTGTATGGCTTCAGCCTGATGTACGGCTTCACCGGCACGACGAACCTGTACGCGATGGCCGGCAGGCTGATGACCGGTGAAATTCAGGTTCTGGCCGCCGTATTCCTGGTGATGGTCGGTTTTGGTTTCAAGATCTCGGCGGTCCCGCTTCATTTCTGGGCGCCCGATGTGTACGAAGGCGCCCCAACCCCGGTAGCCGGTTTTCTTTCCACTGCGTCGAAAGCGGCCGGTTTTGCCGTGCTGATGCGGGTCATGCTGGCTGCCTTCCCGGATTTTTCACTTGGCTGGACTACCCTGATCGCTATCCTCGCGGCTGTGAGCATGATTGTGGGCAATGTCGTGGCTACCGTCCAGAAGAATATCAAGCGCCTTCTGGCTTATTCATCCATCGCCCAGGCCGGCTATATTATGCTGGGGATTGCCGCCGCCAATGACCTCGGGGTGGCCGGGTCCACGTTTTATCTGATCTCTTACCTGGTGACAAACCTGGCTGCCTTTGGCATCGTGGCCCTGGTGGGCCGGACGGTTGGGTCGGATGAAATCTCAGCCTACGCTGGCCTGCACCGCCGGAGTCCCGGCCTGGCTCTGGCGCTGCTCATTGCCCTGCTTTCACTGGGTGGCATTCCTCCCCTCAGCGGGTTTGTCGGCAAGCTGCTCGTTTTTGGCGCGGCAGTTCAGGCTGACAT
>CAZBDC010000107.1:0-18273 GCA_964490575.1 uncultured Anaerolineaceae bacterium
ATACCCATAGTATTCACTTTCCCGTAAGTTTTCAGGGCGGCATGCGGTGCGTAAAACGCCAGGTGCTGGATGGCAGCTCTTCGACGCTGGAAGAAGCGCCAACCACCTCGAACCAGGTTTGGCCCGGGCGGAATGGGAAGGGAGTGCCGTCCGGGTTGAGCAGGGTCAGCACCGAATCGCGCGCGGCGCGCTGCCAAGTAACCTTGTATACCTGCCCGTCACGGGCAATGTAAGCCGGCCCGCTGTTACCCGGGTAGGTCTGCCCGTCGCAGGCAGCATAAGAAGCCAGGCGCTGGTTATCCATGATAATATCCACCACCTCCGCGTCGTCGCGGTAAATGTAATACTGGTGGGGAACGCACAGGGTAACCACATTATCGGCCGCGACCGGCTGGCCGGTCAGCCGGTCAGTCAGCGGGACATATACTTCGTTCTTGCGGTTGATGTCATCGGCGCTGTCGACAAAGCGCAGGTAGCGCCCGGTGGTTGGATCAAAATCCCAGCGGTTATAAATCGCGCCCGAATAGCGGACGAAGATCTGGGTACCCGGGGCGCCGCCTTCAGGGGGTTGGGCCTTAAACAACATCCCGTCCAGGTTCTGGCGGGCATTATCGACCTCGCGGGTGACGAGATACTCCTGGAGGGCGGCAGTGTCCGAAACGAGCAGGTTCTGCCCGTTTGGATCATACCGGCACAGGGCCGGGCAGGACTTCAACGTTTCCAGGATCAAACGGCGTGAAAAATCCGAATTAAAAAACCGGTTCTGGACATCTGGATAGGCGCTGCCATACACAAACACCGCCTTGTACATCTGGACAACATTCACGTCAAAAAAGCGGCCCGAACGGATAGGCCCAACCTGCGTGGCGTCCGCGCCGTAGAAGACCGCCGCAAAGCGCGTTCCACCGAATTCGGTATAGTACTCATAGACCAGGTCAGCCAGGGACAGGCCCCACTGCGGGCGGTGATCGCGAGGCAGGTTTTCCACCTTAATTACAATCGGGCGGCGTTCGAGCAGCAGCGGGTCGGTCACCTCCAGGCCGGTCAGCGGGTTAACGCCAGGGGCAAAGCCAACCGGGCCGCGGCCTTCGGGCGGATAAGACGGGGTTGGCGTGAGCGAAGGCGTTGGCGTGAAAGAAGGGGTCGGCGTGAACGGCACTGCCGTTTCGGTCGGGGTTGGCACTGTGGGGGTTGCGGTAAGGGTGCTGGTCGGTAAAGCAAACGTAGGCGTGGGCGGAGGCGGCGCCTCGGCCGGGCCGCAGGCCGCCAGCAGGATTGCCACAGCAAGGATCAGGGCATACAGTTTTTTCACAGGGTTCTCCTTGTTGGTGATGGAATCATAACCCAAAATCTAAATTCCGCCAACCGGGGTGCTTATCCATGGGTTAGTTTACCAGGCCGCGGCCAAAACAACCAGCGGATAAAAGCCTTGTAACCATTTCTAGAAACCCATATAATGTGAGTGTTATGGAGAATCCCCCACAACTGTCAGGCCGCCTGGCAGGCTTTAATGTTACCGGCATCCTGAAGGGTTTACTGGTTTTTTCAACCGGCCTGATCCTGCTCGGGTGGTTATGGCTCACCCCGCCCGGGCTGCTGGGGAAAGCAGATGCGGCAGGGTATGCGGTCTGCCACCGGATTGCTGACCGCTCCTTCAAGATCGGAGACCGCCAGACACCTCTCTGCGCGCGCTGTTCGGGCATGTACCTGGGGGCGTTGATGGGCATCGTCTATCTAACTCGTTTTGGAAAACGCAGCGGGATGCCGTCCCTGAAAGTTTCGCTAATCCTGGTCGCGTTCCTGGTTGGTTTCGGGCTGGATGGCGCAAATTCATACCTGCACTTCTTCCCAGGCGCCCCCGGGCTTTACGAGCCCAACAATTGGCTGCGGCTTATCACCGGCACCGGCATTGGACTGGGGCTGGCAGCCATCCTCGTGCCGGTTGTCCACCAGGTGCTGTGGAAGACCTACGATTCCCGCCCGGCGCTGGCCGGCTGGCGGGAATTCCTGCCCATGCTGGGGCTGGCCATCTTAATTGATCTTGCCGTTTGGAGTGAGAATCCACTGCTGCTTTACCCGCTGGCGCTTCTCAGCGCAGCCAGCATTTTCTTGATCCTTTCTCTGGTTTATATGGTAGTATGGTTAATGGTTATTAAGCGAGAAAATCGCTTCGACAGCTACCGGGAGCTGGCTTTCCCCTGGCTGGCCGGTTTCCTGACCGCCCTGCTGCAGGTCATCATTTTGGATGCTGCGCGGTACATGCTGACCGGAACCTGGGCCGGCTTTATCATGTGAGGTTTCTGCGAAATGGAGCTCTTGAGTATTCTCTCAGCCTTTGGTCTTTCGGCCAGCGCCGGCCTGAATGCTTACATCCCGCTGCTGGTCGTGGCGCTCCTGGCCAGGTTCACGAACCTGATCCAGCTCAGCGAGCCCTGGAATGCCCTGACCAGCTGGTGGGTCATCGGTGTGCTGGTGGTCCTTTCCCTGATCGAATTCTTTGCCGATAAGGCTCCAGCCGTGAACCATGTCAACGACGCCATCCAGAGCATCATCCGGCCGGCGGCGGGCGCCCTGGTATTTGCTGCCAGCGCCCAGGTAATCACCGAGATCCACCCTGTCCTTTCCATCATCCTGGGGCTGCTGGTATCCGGAAGCGTTCACACCGTCAAATCGGTAGCCGTTCGGCCAGCGGTGACAGCCACCACGGCAGGCGCCGGCAATATCCCGGTCAGCATCCTGGAAGATCTTGTTTCCACCGCGGTTTCCATCCTTTCGGTGAT
Source organism: uncultured Anaerolineaceae bacterium (assembly GCA_964490575.1). Lineage (GTDB taxonomy): Bacteria > Chloroflexota > Anaerolineae > Anaerolineales > Anaerolineaceae > DSYU01. The sequence continues at coordinate 2,781 of CAZBDC010000107.1, forward strand.
CGTCCCAGTCCTGGTTGGCATCTTCTTGCTCCTGGTCGCAATCCTGATCATCTGGTTCCTGATCCGGCGGAGGAAAAAGCGCGCACAACTTCATGGGATAAAGTGAGGAAATGATGTCTGAATACCCTTCTTCTAACCAGCAGTACACAGCGACGGAAACCAACGTATGGGCAGTCATCAGCCTGATCTCAGGCGTCCTGGCCTGGTTGGGCGTATTTGGCCTGGGTGGAATCGCCGCAGTCATCACCGGGCACGTAGCCAAAGACCAGATCCGGCGCAGCAGCGGGCAGATGAGTGGTGATGGGATCGCAACCGCCGGGTTGATTTTGGGGTATCTCAACATCGCCCTGACCGTCGTCGCTTTATGCCTGTTCCTGCTGGTCATCGCGGGAGTGATCAGCGGCGCGGCAGTCTGCCCCTTTATCTTTGACCGGTCTTACTATTAGGCGTTCTCGCCAAAACCTGTCGAGCCATGCTCCCCGCAGCATCAGGGGGCCGTCGCGAACAACCTTTCCATCGGTAAGCTATTTTGTTATCAAAATTTTAGGAGGAGACCATGGACCAAAATCGAGACAACGACCTGTTCAACTTTGATAATCAGCCGCAGAAGCCGCCCTCCCCTGAGGAGCAGCCCCCATACTTCACCGGCGGAGCCCAGGATTTTCCGCCGCCGCCTGATTTTGCGCCCGAACCGGTCGTGCCGGCTCAGGATTATGTGGTCCCACCACCCCCACCCGCACAGCCCCCCGCTAAGACCAACCGGACCTGGCTGATTGTGATTATTGTCCTGGTTGTGCTGTGCTGCTGCTGCCTGGCCGTGGCAGCGGTATCGTATTTCTGGCTTGGGGACATAATCCTCGAACAGATCGATCCCAGCCTGTACCAATAGAGGGAAACTTTCGGCTTTTTTTTTGCCGGCGCGGGTTTTCAGAACGTTTCCAGTTGAAATTCCGGCGCGCCGGCAATCAAACGCTGAAGCTCGCTAAGGGCTGCAAGCGCCTTTTGGCGGGTATCTACATCCAGAACCAGATCGGCGAACTCATCCTCATCCAGGACGAGCTGGCTTCCATCCGGGTATACCAGCAGGTCAAGGGCCAGGTCTACGTAAGCGACCTGGCCCTCTTTTAATTCAGCCGGGAGCGTGATATTGCAATACCAGCCCTTCAGCCGGTCATCCGCGCGGTCATGGATCTCAAATATGTTATACCAGCGATCTGCATAAAACTTCTCGACAAAACGGTCGCCCCGGCCGAGCAGAATCCCGTGGAAAGGGAGATCGGCGCGGTTGAAGAAGGCCTCCAGCAGAATTGCATTTGGCCAGCGCTGCAGAGTCCTGCCAGTGTAGCGCCAGGTTTCCTGGCGGTGAATATCCAGCTTGCGCACTAAAATCTCACTCATCCAGCCTCCCGCAGAAATTGAACCGATCCCTCATCCAGAGCCAGGGTAACTTCCTGTCCTGGATCAAGCGCCCTATCCAGATTAAAGAAAAACTCCTGCCCATTTGCAGCGCGCAGGTTCACGCGAAAACCATCCCCTCGAAACACACTGTCTTCGATCACGCCCCGCAGGCTGTTGGCCGCTCCAGCACCTGGCCCCAGGATTGCTCCCCCAGGCCGAAAAAGAAGCGTCACCGGGCTGCCCAACCCTGGCCGGTCAGGCGCGTCCCAGAGGCCTTGAAAGACCCCCAGGTCCGTCTGCGCACGCAAGGTCTGCGCACGCAGGGTCTGCGCACGCAGGGGCGAAGTGTCCACGATCCGGCCTGCCAACAGGTTGCTCAAGCCCAAAAAGCGCGCCACCCAGGGCGAGGCCGGGTGAGCATGGACGGCGTGAGGCGCGCCGGTCTGCACAACCTGGCCATCGTTGAGCAAAATCAGGCGGTCCGCCACGGCAAACGCTTCTTCCTGGTCGTGCGTCACATACACAGCCGGGATCCCGGTCACATGGAGAAGACGGCGGATTTCTTCTTCCACCTGTTCCTTCAAGGCCCGGTCCAGCGCGCCCAGCGGCTCGTCCAGCATCAGCAGGCGCGGACCCGGGGCAAAAGCGCGCGCCAGGGCGACCCGCTGCTGCTCACCGCCCGAAAGATCGGTGACCCGCCGGTGGCCAAAGCGACCCATGCCAACCAGGTCCAGGGCTTCCTGGACACGCTGCGCAATCACGGACCGCGGCAGGTTCTGCATCCGCAGGCCAAAAGCCACGTTTTCGGCCACGCTGCGGTGCGGGAAAAGGGCATAATCCTGGAACATCAGGCCAAAATGACGCTGGTGGACAGGAATACCAGAAAGGCTGCGGCCCTGCCAGAGAACCTGCCCATCCTCGGGCGTTTCCAGGCCGGCGATGATGCGCAGCAGGGTGCTTTTCCCACTTCCAGAGGCGCCCAGCAGGCAGACCGTTTCACCACCGCCCACGGAGAATGAAACGCCGCGCAGCAGCGGCTGGCCTTCGTAATTCTTCCAGATATTGTGTACTTCCAGCATCAATCGAGCGCCTCCAGGCCTGATCCTACCATACTGTATTGGAAAAAGCACGAGCCGGCAGCCGGCCCGCGGTACTCGGATTAAAAATCTCCACTGCCGCCGGCGCGGAATCGCTCCAGGACCAGGATGCTGAGCGCCGAGACCAGCAAGAGCAGGGTTGCCATTGCCAGGGCCTGCCCATAATTCAATGGGCCGGGCTGGGATAAGAAGCGAAAAATAGCCACCGGAAGGGTTGGGAATTCTGGGCGCGCCAGGAAAGAAGTCGCGCCAAACTCACCCAGCGAGATCGTAAAGGAAAAGATCGCCCCCACCAGGGCAGCCCGCGAGACAATCGGCAGGTCGACCTCGCGCCAGACCCGCCAGGGAGACGCCCCCAGGACGGCCGCCGCCTGCCGCAGCGTGACAGGGATGGAAGAAAGCGCCGGCTGCAGGGTGCGAACCACAAACGGCAGCGCCACCAGGCTGTGGGCAATCGGGATCAACCAGGGAAACGAGCGGGCGTCCAGCGGGGGACGGTTGAAGGTCACGATAAAGCCCAGTCCCAGGGTCACCGCGGAGGCCCCCAGCGGCAGCATCAACAACGGGTCCAGCAGCCGGTTCAGGCGTGCAGGGCGCGCCAGCGAATATGCCGCCAGGAAACCCAGGACGAGCGAAATGACCACTGTGACTCCCGCGTACACCAGCGAGTTGAGCGCCGCTTCGATCGGCGGAACATAAAATAACGATTGGCGCCGGTTGACGAACAGTTCGGTATAGTAAGTCAGAGTCAGCCCGGCGGCGGCGCTCTCATGGCCCGCAGTCTCCAGCCGGGTCACAGACCGAACCGCAAGAGCCGCCAGGGGCGAGACCAACAGGCAGACCAGCACAGCCAGGACAATCCCCAACACCAGGCGGTCGCGCCAACCAGACGCCCGGCGCAGCCCCTCGCCCCGGAACCGCGGCGAAAGCTGGACAGCTCTTCGCGCAGAAACAGCAGAATACGCAGCCGAAAGCAGCAGGGTAAAGAGAAGCTGGATCACCGATAGAAGCCCGGCCAGGGGCAGGTTGAGCATCTGCAGGGCCTGAATATAGATTTCGACCTCAAGCGTGGCATAACGCGGCCCTCCCAGCAGCAACACCACGCCAAAGCTGGTGAAGTCAAACATAAAAACCAGCAGCAGCGCCGCCAGGATGGCCGGACGCAACAGGGGGAAAGTTACCTCCCAGAAAGCGCGCCAGGCCGAAGCACCCAGGACCCGGGCGGCCTGTTCGAGGCGCGGGTCAAGCTGTTCCCAGGCGCCTCCGATCACGCGGATAATCACCGTGGTGTTGTAAAAGACATGCGCCAGCAGGATTGCCCATAAGGTATTCAGGATCTGCACCGGCGGCGTCTCCAGGTTCAAGACGCTCATCAGCATCAGGTTGACCCACCCGCGCGAGCCAAGCAAGGCATTAAAACTGGCCGCGACCACTACAGTCGGCAAGATAAAGGGCAAAGTGGTGAGAATGCGCAGCAGACCCTTCCCCGGGAAGTCAAACCGGCCGAACACATACGCCGCCGGCAGCCCCACCAGCAGCGTCAGGAGTGTCGAAAGCCCAGCCTGGAAGAGGGTAAACCCCAAAGGCCGGCCAACCCGCCCGAAAATGGCCGGATCGAAGCCTTCCCGCAGTGCAATCTCGCCGGCCAGGCGCAGAATGGCACCCAAGGGGACAAAGAAGAACACTGCCAGGAATAGCAGTGGAAGGATCCACAGCGCCAGGATGCTACGCCGCCCGCTGCCCGCTGCTGCCTGGGATGCCTGCCCTACAGGTGGCGCGCCATTCACCAGGTTACCTCAACACCGTCTCGTCCCAGGACTGGATCCATTCGGCCCGGTTTTCGGCGATCTGCACATAGTCCAGCATTGCCGGCTGGTCCGGGGACTGAGCATGCTCCTGGAAGACAGCTGGAAGCTGCGCTTTCTGGTTGACCGGGAAGACGAACATTTGCAGCGGCATATCTTCCTGGAAGGTTTCACTCAGCATGAAATCAACCAATTTTTCAGCCAGCGCCCGCTGCTGTGTCCCCTTGAGGATGCCGACGAACTCGATCTGCCGGTAGCAGGTATTGCTGCCGATAATTGAGGCAGTCGGCGCTTCTGATGGCGGCGTCTCGGCGAAAAAAACTTCCGCTACCGGGCTCGAGCCATAAGAAACGACCATCGGCTGTGGCCCCTGGCCAGACGACCCGCTAAAATTTGTGTAGTAGGCCGTGTTCCAATCATTAACAACCACCACGCCATTTTCGCGCAGCTTTTCCCAGTAATCGAGATAGCCATCCTCGCCGAATTCAGCGATGGTCGCCAGCAGAAACGCCAGCCCAGGGGAAGAGGTAGCCGGGTTCTCCACGACCAGAAGCCCATTGTACTCCGGGCGAGTCAGATCCTGGAGCGATTGAGGAACCACCAGGTTCCGCGACGCGAAGAATGCTTTGTCGTAGTTGATACAAACATCTCCATAATCGACCGGAAGGGCCCGGTTCTGTGGATCGAGCTTAAATTCCGCGGGGATATCCGCCAGGGCCGGCGAGGCATAAGGCTCAAAGATTTCGGCCTCGAGCGCACGCGACAAAAATGTACTGTCAACACCATAGAAGACATCAGCCAGGGGCGCGCCCTGTGAAAGTATAGCCCGGTTGAGCGCCGAACCCGCATCGCCGCTCAGCAAAAAGTTCAGCTTGACATCATGCTCCTGTTCAAACTGCCGGACGACTTCCTCTGAGACGGCAAACGAATCGTGTGTCATGACCGTCAGCGTAACCGGCCCCGAGGTTTCACCGGCAGCCGGTTCCCCCACCCCGGTGGAGGCCGGCGGCAAGACAGTCCCCTGCCCGCAGCCGGCAAGAAAAGCCACCAGCAATAGCGCGCCAACTGCCCGGCAGCATATCTGAACGATGGTCTGCTTCATTTCCATTCCTCCTGTCCCTTACCTTATCATTCTAAAAATCGAGATGAGGCTAACCTGAGCCGTTCCCTGGCGATAGCGCCGTGCTGCGGGTATGGATGCAGATCAACATCCCGGTCTGCAGGGTCACCCGAGCCTGGTGTTCGACCATCTGGTTGCTGATCCCGCGCGTGCGCTCTGGATACAAACTTTCGCCGCGCAGCGGATAGTACAACCCGGCCGTATAGATCCCACCTGCCGGCCCACCCCAGGGCAGCAGGGATACCCGGTCTCCAGGCCGGCCATCGATTGGATGAACCGGCTCACCTGGACGGATCAAAAAAACTTCCTCAATTCCATCGTCCAGGCGCACGTCCACCCCATTCAATTCGGGGAGCGCCAGGAGGGAAATATTCGCCAGGGTCATATCTAACCGCCCACCCAGGGCCGCCAGGACCAGGATGCTGGTGTGCCCCTCCTGGACCATCGCCAGCAGGGCCAGTTCGAGGTCGGTCTCGTCCTTGTGGATCGGGTGCTGGATGACCCGCACATCCGGGTTGCGGCGGCAGCGATCAACTTCCTGGGGTGGCACGGAGTCGAGATCGCCAACCAGCAACGCAGGTTCCAGGCCAAGCCGGCGCAGATGATTCAACCCACCATCAACCGCGACCAGGGTATCTGTGGGTCGAACCATTTGCTTTACGGCAGCCAGGTCAATTTGCTCGCCGTTGACAAATACCAGCGCGCGCTTTTCCGTCATAAAAAAACCACCTTCCTGCCAGGGAGGGTGGTTAACTGCAGCTTTGCCAGTATGTTCCCTCCGCCGGCATTATCCGGTTCAGGTCATGCGGGTCGAGGGTCAAAACCCTCCTCTCAGCCTGGTTTTCCAGGCTCCCCGATCGGTTGATTGTGCAAGAGTATATTAGAAAGTGAACAACCTGTCAATGCCCGGCCTAACGAACGCGCCGCTTCCACTCCTCTTTTAGTTGAAGCTGGCGAGGAGACTCGCCCGAGGGCAGAGAAAGGAAATCGATCAACAGGCGGTTGAATTTGTTGCCCTCATCGAGCATGGGGAAGTGGCCAGACTGCTCAAACGTGATGGCGTGCGTTTGCTCGGGCAGCCGGATGATCCGGTCGAGGTCAGGCGCCGTGACAGCCTGGTCATTTTGCCCGCTGACCAGCAGGCACGAAGTGTTGAGCATGGCGCTGGCCTCTTTCACTTCGGCGGCGCTCAAGCCCAGCAGGGAAGTCGTGATCGCCTGCGCATCTGTCTTTGGCGCATCTGTCCGGACCGGTTCCGTCAGCGGCGTCTTGCCCAGCAGCCAATCTGCCAGTTCTGCGGGGGCTGAAGTTCGCAGCCGGGGATTGACGCTGCTTTCATCGATCGGATACCCGATCGCCATCACCCGGTCCACCACGTCCGGATTACGCAGCCCAAACAGCGTGGCGACAACTGCTCCCAGGCCGTGCCCAACCAGCGCAACCCGGCCGATCCCCATCTGGTAGAGAAATTCGTCGACCAGTTGGACCTGCCTGTCGAGCGAGTAATTTTCCTGCGCCTTAGCCGAATCGCCAAAACCCCACATATCGAGCGCGTATGTCCGGTAAGAGATCGAAGCAGCCTGCATCACCGGGATCCAGTAACGCCAGGAACCTACCCACCCGTGCAAGAAGATGAGCGGGCGCCCGCGCCCCAAAACCTCGTAATGGACGACTTGCTGCTCGATCAGAACGACACTCATGACTTGAAAATCCTCACTGCGCCCAGCAGACAGATTACGCGCAGTACTTTTTTAGCAGTTCCTCAACACGCTCGCTCAGTTCCGCCGGGGCAAATGGCTTGAGCAGGTAATCCACTGCGCCAGCCGCTATGCCGGTGCGTATTTCCGATTCTTGCCCCTTGGCCGACAGGAAAACAACCGGTATTCTCACAAGCTGTGGGTCGGCTTTCAGCTTCTCACAGGCCTCATACCCGGTCATCCGTGGCATCCGCACATCCATCAAGATAAGATCCGGCATTTCTCGCCGGGCTGCCTCAATTGCCTCCTCGCCATTTGCTACAGAAACAACTTCATAGCCTGAAAACCGCAATGTAAAAGCCACCAGATCCCGAATGTCACGTTCGTCTTCTGCTATCAATATCTTTGCCATCGTTTACCTCACTCCTGGCCCTCATAAACGGGCAGCGTAAAGCTAAATGTACTGCCTTCCCCTTCAACTCCACTGCTCTCAAACCAGATGCGCCCGTGATGCATTTCTACCAGGGTCCTGGCAATCGCCAGGCCCAGGCCGGTCCCCGCTGTAGCCAGCACCAACGGGTCCTCGCCGCGATAAAAACGCTCAAAGATGCGGTGGCGAGCATCCCAGGGGATACCAATCCCATTATCGCGGACATCCACCTGGATCTCTTTCCCAACCTCACGAATTGAAACGGTTATCTGTCCATTTTCATGGCTGTAGTTATAGCCGTTGTTAACCAGGTTACCCAAAACCTGCCGCACGCGCTCCAGGTCTCCCCGCGCCTTGGGCAGCTCTGGACCGGCATCCAGAACCAGTTCCATGGGCCGGTTCTCTTCTTGAGAGCGCCGGCGAACATCCGCGATAACATCTTCGGCAATATCGCGCATGTCAAGCGCCTGGAAATTGAGCGAAATGCGCCCCGCCTCAATACGCGAAATATCGAGCAGGTCATTGACCAGCACGCTCAGGCGCTCGGTATTCGCCTTGACGATGTTGAGGAAATGCTCTTGCTGCGGGTTCAACTCGCCAGATGCGCCCATCAGCATGATCTCGACATAGCCTTTGATTGACGTCATTGGCGTGCGCAGCTCGTGGCTGACATTTGCCACGAACTCAGACTTCAGGCGGTCCACCTGGACCTCATGTGTGATGTCCCGGAAAATTGAAACGGTTCCGAGAAACTCCTGCCGCCAGAAGACCGGCGCAAGGTGAACCGATGCGATCCGGGCCTGATCCAGATCCAGTCGCTCGGCGTAATTCTCACCTTCCTGGTATGCAGCCGGGTCACTTGACCATCTGCGGATGGTGAGCATCCACTCGCTGGCAGCTTTGCCAAATAATCCGGGGAAGTGATCGAGCGCTTTACCCAGGACCTGGTTGGCCTGTACATTGAGAATACGTTCTGCCGAGGCATTAAACAGGGTAATCCGACCCTGCGAATCGGTCACCAGGACACCATCAGCGACCGCTTCCAGGATAGCCCGTGACCGGCTGGCCTCAATCTGCTGTTCTCGCAACATACTGCCCAGGTGCTCCGACTGGTCGCGGATCAGGTTGAACAGTTCGGCGTTGTTTAGCGCGATGCCAATCTGGCGAGCCGTGGCTTCTAATAACGCAATTTGATCCTGGTGGAAAAAGCCAGCTCCCCGGTGCAGGAGCAGCAGAGCGCCCAACACATCTTCACCCATAACCAGCGGGACCGCCATCAAAGACTGGTAAGTTATCGTGGCTTTGGGGGGCAATTCCCAACGGGGATCTTCTTGAACCCGGCTGACCAGGACCGGCTGGTGCAGGCGGATGACCCAGCGAGCAATCTGGCGCTCAACGGACGGGCCAGAAACCGGACTATCGGTCATCCGCGCCAGCGGAACTCCGGCGCGGTATTGAGTGACATCGTCCTTAGAAAGCACGATGAGGCTTTCTTCGCTCCCGATTGACTCGTTGAGAACACCCAGGGTGCGGTTGAGGACTAACCCCATGTCGAGGCTGGCCGAAAGCTCGGTAATGATATGCAACAATGTCTGAGAATTCTGATGCTCCCGGCGCAGTTCACGCGTCCGCTCCTCAACACGCCGTTCGAGGTCTTCTGTTAAGCGGCGCGTCTCGATGAACAGGCGCGCATTCTGAACAGCGATCGCCGCCTGATTGCACATGGTCCGCGCCAGCTCAATTTCTGGCAGGGTGTAGCGATATTCCTGGGTGCGGTAGATCAGGAACCAGCCCTGCAAAACTGCGCCAGACACGAGTGGAACCACCAGCAGCGAGCGCGCCTGGCGCGCATGTAAGAAAGTGTCTCGCAGAGGCTGCAGGTCATTTTCTGAAGATACGTCGCTGGTCTGGAAGATCCCCTGTGTCTCCTGGAGATGGTCGAAAAGCGGCGAAACGGGCAGCGACAGCGGCACGGTGTCGTCGCGGGCAGGCACTTCCACCTGCAAAACGTATCGCTTGCGGGGGTCGATCATCACCGCCGCCACACCATTCGCGCCCAGTGCATCCAGGAGCTGCTCCCCGGTCAGCTTAAAGATATAATCCACATCCAGCGAGGCGACCAGTTCACTCGACAATCGGTTTAGTAGGGCCAAACGCTGTGAGCGTTCGTCCAACTCGGCAGCCCGGGCCATGCTGTCCGCGTACAGGCGAGCATTCTCCAGCGAGACCGCCGCCTGGCTGGCGAAAGCTGTTCCAGCCTGGATGGAATCCTGTGAATAGAAATCCGCCTCGCGTTTTTCCAGCGCGATTAACCCGATCACTGCAGATTTGTAAATTAACGGGATCCCAAGCCAGGACAGGTATTCCGGTTCAACCAGCATCGGGAAACGCCGGTCATTGCGCAGGTCGCCGACTGAGATTGCCTCCCCCGTCTCAACCATTTGTTTGAACAGGGTACTGTCTTCAACTGCCACAGACAGGTTCAGGCGCGACTCGCTGTCCATAAAACCGGTGACAGCCGAGACGCTCAGCACGTCGCCGGTGCGCAGCCAGAGTGTGGCGGTATCATATGGTAAAACCAGCTTCAGCTGTTCGAGCAGCGAAGACACCAATTCTTCGCGCTGCAGGCTAGAAGTGATCGTACCGGCGACCATCGTCAGGGCCTGAAGCTGCGTGGCGCGGCGCTCTGAAGCCTGGTACAGGCGGGCATTTTCGAGCGCCATCGCCGTCTGGCGGGTAAATGATGAAGCCAGCTCCTCATCCTCTTCCGAAAAAGCGTCTGGCGCATCAAAATTCTCCAGGAAGATGATCCCCAGGACATTTTCGCCAACCCGCAGCGGGATCAACATGGCTGAAATGGGCAGGCGCCCATTGGTCGCCCGGCGATAGCGCTGCAGGTCCTCTGCGGAAAGATGGTACTGCACGGCAAAATCGACTTCTTTAATCCGTTCAGACCGCCCGGTGCGAAATACTCGCAGCGGCAAGACAACCCGCGTATCCTGGATTTCGCCCGTCCGCATCTGGAGCGAGTAGCGAATCCCCAGGATATCTTTCTGCGAGGCATAACCGGTCGCCGCCTGCGGCACAATAGAGAGCGCCTTCTCATCCCAGATCCCAACCCACCCAGCCTGGACTCGTTCCAATACCTGCGCAACATTCTCAACCAGGGCTGCCAGGATCTCTTGGGGTTGCAAACTGCCCAATTTTCGGCTGAAATCCAACAGCAGATCAACCTCATGCAGGCGGCGGCGCGTCTCATTCAACAGTTGGAGGTTTTGCAGCCCCACACTGACCTGGTAAGCAAGTTGGGCAAAAACGCGGCGGTCTTCCTCCAGGAAAGCAGGCAGGGCGCGCTGTCCCACCACCAGAAGCCCCGCCAGGCGTTCGTTGCCCATATCAAGCTGCATACCGATCAGGCTGCGCGCCTCCAGGACATTGAGTAGCGAGTTATTCTGCCATTCGGGGGTGCTGTCGAGGTTGGCGACCAGCAGCATGCCGCTTTCAGGCGTGCGGTGCTGCTCCTGCAAAAGCTGGCGCAGCGGGTTGCGCTGGCCAAACAAAGCCTCTGGGTTGGCACCGGGCGGAAGACTGCCAACATACTCAACCAGGCGCATGCCGGCTGCATCCTTTTCCGCAACCAATGCCACGTGCATCGCAAAGCGAGTGACCATCTCGCTGGCCAGGGTATGCAGCGCATCGCTCTCGCCAGGCTGCTGGTTCGCTAATGCGGCAATTTCGAGCGTCGCCCTGACGCGTTCAATACGCTGGTTCAGGCTGTGCAGCGCGATCGACTGTTCCAGTTCTTTATGCAGCATCACCGGCAGGTTATTCTGCGCCTGGCTGGCAGCCAGTTCCAGGCGCGCGCGCTCCCGCTCCAATTCACCGATCTGGCGCTCCATCCGCGCGCTGCGCAGATGCCCCTCGATGACAAGGCTGGCCTGCGCAGCAAACACCTCCAGGGCTTCAAAGGTCGGCCGGTCGGGCCGCTGGTTGTCAGCGGGGGCATCCACACTGATCATACCCAATGGATTCTGATTGACGTCATACATCGGGATCAGCAGGAGGTCATTCGGGCGCCAGACATCTCCCAGGCGGGTTTCAATGGACGGTAGCACGCTGACGATATGTACGTCCGCAGGAATAGCAGGCGTTTTATTCTCGGGGATATAATAAGCTTCTCCGAACCGGTACTCAGGCTGCAAGAGCTGTTGGATCCCGCGCCACGGCTGAGTCCGGGCGTTCAATTCCTCCCATAACTCGGGTGAGACGCCAACCCCCACAACCCGCTTAAGCGCCTGGATCTCAGGATCATAAACACTGATCAGGATCACTTGAAAAGGTGTAGCGGATTGGATCGCCTTGGCAATTGCCGTCAGAGATTGGTTCAGCGACTGGTTGGGCCTGAGGACGCGTGAGACCTGGATCAACCGTGATAAGGTCTCCAATTCACGCTTCAGCAGCATTCCATGACGAGCCTGTTCCTCGTATGCAAGAGCATTATTCAGCGCAACTCCCGCCTGGACCGCCAGGGACTGTGAAATCTCCACCGCCGTTACGTCAAACTGCCCGATGGATTTGCCATGCAAGCAGATCAGGCCGGCATGCCGGCGTTGCTGTGAAACCGGCACAATGAGCGTCGACTTGACCCCGGGGTGAGGGGGAGGATATTCAGAGTGAGAAAAATCAGCCACGGTCACCGGAGCATCCCGTTCCAGCACAAGGCGCTCAAGCGGCGAAAGCTCCATCTCAGGCATATCGCCCACAAAAAAGCGCACAGAAGGATACTGCCTGTGGTCCTCGCCGAGTTCGAACAGCAGGATCGTTCCACAGTCGGCGCGAGTCGTCCGGATTGCCTCGTCATAGACCAGGTTCAATAGATAGTTGAGATCCAGCGAAGTGCTCAGCTCGCGGCTGATGCGGGTAATCGCAGTCATCTGCTCCAACCGGCGGCGCAGGCTCTCGTCTGTCTGGCTGCGCAGGAAAGACTGTTCCACCACGGAAGCCATCTGTCCGGCCGCTGTCGCGACAACCTGAGTATCACCCTGTTCGAAAGCGCCGACCGTCACTCTACCCAGCCATAACTCGCCAATCCCTTCATCCCTCACGACCAGCGGCACCACAATCGCGGATTCGAGGCCCCAATGCTGGATAATCGACTGGTAAAAAGGAACAATGGCTTTGCTACCCTCAGAAAAGTTTTCCAGGGTAAGGATATGGTGGCTGCCTGCCACGGTAAAATGGAACTGCGCGTCATCAACCGCCATATGGGTAAGCCGATCAGGTAGCCCATTCGAGCCAAACACAGAAGGGAGATGCAGCTTCAACTCATTCTGTTCCTGGTTTAGCAGGAAAATTGCTCCCACGTCGGCGCGCAGCAGGCGGGCAAGCTCTTGAACGCCGAATTGAAGGATCTCATCCAGGTTCGCGGCAGAACTGGCCAGGCTGGTGATTCGGCGCAAAGCTTCAGCCCGTTGAACTCGCTGGCGTGATTGTTGGACCAGGTTGGTATTCTCGATAAGAGAAGCGGTCTGGTTGGCAATGATCACCAGAAGATGAAGTTCAGCCTGGCTGAACGGAAAGCTTCCACCGGTGTGGTTGGACGCCTGAAGGTATCCAAGCATGTGTCCGCCGGTCGAGAGCGGTACAAGTACCGTCTCGCGCAGGCTGGCAGCCTGGGCGATATGGTCGAGGCCCAGGAGAGCCCATTGATCATCCTCTGAAGCATTTTCGGTGATCAGCAAATCGCCGTCCAGCAGCATCCGCTCGGCCGGCGACCCGGCTGGAACCTGCGCATGGTAAAGTTCCACAATCTGGCCTGGCAAACCATGGAAAGGTACGCGGGCTTCAAGCAAGCGGTGGGATTCGTTGTAGATCAGGAACCCCAGGATATCGACCGGGATTAAGGGGGTGATTTTTTCCACCAGGCGGGCATAAACTGCCGTTGGATCGCGAACTGAGCCAGATCCCTGGGACAGTTGAGCCAGGCCGGTGAGCTCGGCCGTCCGCCGCTGTTCAATGCGATAGAGCAGCGCATTGTGAATCGCGATTCCCGCCTGCCCGCTGAGCAGCTTGACCAGGTTCAGATCTTCTTCACGAAAAGCATCCGGAGCCAGCGAACCCAACTCCAGCGTGCCAATAAATTCGCTTCTCACGATCAGCGGGATCCCCAGGTAAGAACGCATCGGAACCGAAAGCTGCTCAAAAGCAGCGCGCAGGTCCGGGCGAGTCTGGACATCGGGGATCAGCAGCGGCTGGCGCTCTCGTAAAAGAATTCCGCTAAACCCCTGGTTTGGCGCGTTGCGCTGTTCAATTCGCTGCAGCTGGCGCTCTGCCCCGGGCAGGCTGGCAAACCGGTAAGGGGTGAAAGCCTCGTTCTCCGCATCCCACACAGTGACTTCGATGAAGTCAGCCGGCATCAACTGTTCCACGTTTGTGAGAACCGCCAGGAGGGTTTTTTCCAGGTCAAGACTGGCAGCCATAGCCTGGGTAAGCTGAGTAAAGGTCTGGAGGGCCTGAGTGCTCATACCGGTTGCCCCGGTCGATAGACTGCCGGCAATCTCGGGATACCGGAAAGCGACGACAGCCGACGCGTGGTTGTTCACAGAATATAAATAAGAAGTAGCCTCTATCAACCGGCCATCCAGGACAAAACGCGCCTGGCCCTCACTGGCGCACAGCTTGATCAAAGAATCGCTGGGGCGGACCTTACGCGCCAGCCGCTCCAGGTTAGGCATTTCACCGTCCTGCAGGCGGAAAATCTGGCGGGCGCGTTGGTTAATCTTCCTGACCCGGCCGCCTACTTCGACAACCATCACCGCTTCCCCATGGTCAGCAGTGAACTCGCTTCCCTCGATCCCGGCCGCCGGCTCTCCCCCCGTGCGCACGCGCGGAACCAGAACAAGCATCAGGCGAACGACCAGGAAGAAGAAAAGCCCGATGGCAGTCAGAAGAAAAGCCAGGCCAGGAAGGTCAAATTGGGGCATTGTACGGGTATCAAAGGCGCAGCTGGCAAGCCGGGTTCAGCGCCAGATCAGCGTCCCACCATCGCATTTGCGTCCTGGCGGCGCTCATCAGCAGCCAGTTCTGTGATTTCGCGGATATCAGCGAATGTATGCGTCGTAGGAGAAACCACGCCGATTGCCATGGTCATCAGCGGCGTCTGCTGGATTTTGCCTGCTTCATCTGGAGCTAAAATGAAACCCTGCTGGCGATCCATAAAATTGTAATGCGACAGTACCTCTTCTTTAAAGCGGTTTTTTAACCTTTGGCGCAGTCCAGGCGTGGTCTCATCATTTGTGGTGATAATAATAAAGTTATCCCCTCCTGCATGCCCGATAAAATCGCTCGCCGAGCCCGCCTCATCCATTACCTCCCCAATCATCATCGCGGTGAAGCGCAGCACATCATTGGCGGCGATAAATCCATACACATCCTTGAACGCCTCAAAATAGTTTAGGCGGAGATCCATAAAGGCCCAGCCTTTTCGCAGGCGGATTACCTTGCGCAGCTCATCCTCTATCAGGCGAGCGGACGGCAATCCAGTTTGAGGATCAGTCAGGCTTTCCCGTTCTGAACGAGCGATGGCATTCTGAACATAAAGTTTCAACTCTTCAATGTCGAACGGCTTGGTAATGTAGTTATCAGCGCCAAGTTCCAGACCCTGCAGGCGGTCACTGCGTTCATCCCGTTGGGTCAAAAAAATCACCGGGATGTGGCTGGTGCGAGTGCTGAGGCGAAGCGACCGGCAAACTTCGTAGCCATCGATATCGGGCAGCATAATATCCAGGATGATCAAATGCGGCATTCCATGGCGCGTTTTTTCAAGCGCCTCCGCTCCACGTAAAGCCACATCCACATCATATCCCTGCCCGGAAAAGTAGATGCGGAGCATGTTAGACCTTATTTTTGCGCAAATACACGGCATTTCTATTTTTTAGTGCAAACAG
>CAZBDC010000108.1:0-18171 GCA_964490575.1 uncultured Anaerolineaceae bacterium
TGTCTCGCTCATTTCGACCGCCAGCCGGATCCGCGGACGCTCCGCGACCGCTTCGGCCTGGGGCTCGCCGTCCTGGGCGGCGCGCGCGGCTGCGCGGGGCGGACGAGGAGGATAGGCAGCCGACTGGGCTCTGCCCGGCAGCAGCGCGTTGACCAGCAGGACGGCGATGAGAAGCAGGCTGGGGATGGGCTGCATGGCTTCACTCCGGGGGGATAGGCCTGGACCGGCCGGGAACCGCGTGGCCAGGCGGCGTCCAGGACAGGGGAGCGCTGTGGATCGACGAATGAATGGCGCTGCGCTGAAATTTATTATACGAATAAATTACCGGAATGTAACTACCGATTTATTGTTTATTTCGTGAACGAAGAATTTACTTTACTTATCGGATTGGATTCGTCGGGTTATAGAGGCCGGTCTGTGTATGGCAGCGCATTCGATTGGGGAGGGCAAATTTAATCGCTTCGCGGGATTTGCAGGTCAATGTTTTGATGCAGTCTCACCCACGACACCACCACCGGCATGTTGACCTGTAAGGCGGATGGTGATCACCATTTTACTTTTTCACACCTGTGCTAGAATTTCTTTAAGTGGGTACAGCCCGAATAGCGATTGTCTTTGAGTGTGCAAAGGACAGCTTATGAAAATCACCGATATCAAGACGTTCCCGGTCTGGGTCGGCCACCGCAACCAGATGGTGGTCAAAGTTGAGACAGATGAGGGCATTCACGGCTGGGGCGAGGCCGGGCTCTCGGGACGCGAGCTGGCCGTGGACGGCGCGGTCAGGCACTACCGTGAGTTCCTGCTCGGGCGCGACCCCATGCAGAGCGGGGCGCTGTGGCAGGAGATGTACCGCAGCCAGTACTTCGAGGGCGGGCGCACCCTGACCGCCGCCATTTCGGCCATCGACATGGCCCTGTACGACATCAAGGGCAAGGCGCTGGGCGTGCCGGTCTACCAACTCCTGGGCGGCAAGCAGCGCGACCGCGTGCCGTGCTTCGCCACCAGCTGGGGCACGATGGGCCCCGAGCTGATCGAAAACGTCCAGGAACTGGTCCGGCACGGCTGGAACGTGATCCGCATCGGCGCCAGCAGCCCAGATACCGGCCTGGATGGGACGCTGTTCGAGCCGCGCGAATCGATCGGTCACACCGCCACGTGGGTGACGAAGGCGCGCGAAGCGGTCGGACCCGACCCGGTCCTGGGGGTGGAGTACCACCACCGCCTGAGCGTGGCCGAGGCTGCCTCGTTCTGCCAGCGGCTGCCCTCCGGCACGCTCGATTTCCTCGAAGAGCCCATCCGCGACGAATCGCCGGAGGCCTATGAGTCGCTGCGCAAGATGGTCAGCGTGCCCTTTGCAATCGGCGAGGAATTTTCCAGCAAATGGGCCTTCCTGCCCTATATCGAGCGCGGCCTGACCAACTTCGCCCGGGTAGACGTGTGCAACGTGGGCGGGCTGACCGAGGCGATGAAAGTGGCCGGCTGGGCCGAGGCGCACTACATCGACCTGATGCCGCACAACCCGCTCGGGCCGATCTGCACCGCCGCCACCATCCACCTGGCCGCGGCGGTGGCCAACTTCGCCTGGCTGGAGACCTGGGTCTCGCTGGATGGTTCCAACCGCCATTCCAACGATGACCTGTTCCCGCTCCAGCCGCGCCTGGAAGGCAGCAGCTTCCCGGTCCTGGATACCCCCGGGCTGGGGGTCGAGTTCAACGAGGAACTGGCGCTCAAGCAGCCTTTCCGCTTCTGGGAAGCGCCCCACCTGCGCCGCCGCGACGGCTCGTATACCAACTGGTGATCGGCATTTCGGCGCGCGGCGCAAACCGGCGCGAGGAGAAGGAAAAATGGATGGCAGCCTGACAACCCCGGATCGCGAAACTTCCCAACCGGCCTGGTCGGCGCGCATGGCCGACTCGGTCATCCGGCGCCACACGCCCGATTCGGCCCGCTGGCATTACCACCACGGGCTGGTGTGGCTGGCCATCCAGCAGGTCGGGCGGCGAACCGGCAGCCCATGCTACCCCACCTTCGTCAAAGACACCGCCGATTTGTTTATCGATAAGGCAGGCGGCATCCGCACCTACGACCTGGAAGAATTCAACCTCGACCAGGTCTACCCCGGGCGGCCCCTGTTCGAGCTGTACCGGGCGACCGGCGACGAGCGCTACAAGACGGCCATCTTCCACCTGCGCCGGCAGTTAGCCGGACAGCCGCGCCTGAAGGCGGGCGGGTTCTGGCACAAGAAAATCTATCCCTACCAGATGTGGCTGGACGGACTGTACATGGCCGGGCCGTTTTACGCCCAGTTCGCCGCGACGTTTGATGAGCCGGATTCCTTTGATGACATCGCTCACCAGTTCACCCTGGTCGAGCAGCACACCCGCGACCCGCGCAGCGGGCTGCTTTACCACGCCTGGGATGAAAGCAGGCAGCAGCGCTGGGCGGACCCGCTCACCGGCTGCTCGCCCCACTTCTGGGGCCGGGCGATGGGCTGGTACCTGATGGCGCTGGTCGACGTGCTGGATCATTTTCCCCCCGCCCACCCCGCCCGCCCAGATTTGCTAGCCATCCTCGCGCGGACCACAGAGGCCATCGCGGCCGTGCAGGACCCGGCCTCCGGTGCCTGGTATCAAATCCTCGACCAAAAAGACCGCCCCGGCAACTACCTGGAAGCCTCCGCCTCGAGCATGTTCGTCTACAGCATCGCCAAAGGCATCCGCCAGGGCTACCTGCCGGATACCTACCACGGGCTGGTCAAGAAAGGCTACCAGGGCCTGCTGGATAACTTCATCACCGTCGACGCGCAGGGCCTGGTCACCCTGGGGCAAATCTGCGGCACGGCCGGGCTGGGCGGCGCGCCCTACCGGGACGGCTCGTTCGAATACTACATCGGGGAAGCCATCGTCCCCAACGATTACAAGGGCGTCGGGCCGTTCATCCTGGCCTCATTAGAAATAGAAGAAGGCCTCACGCAAAGCCGCAAATGATAGAAGTAACTACTCACCTTTGCGTCTTTGCGTGAGATATCTCTCTGCGTAGAAAAATCTATTCGCTAAACGGCTCGAAGCGGGCCTGGAAGAAGCGCAGGTACTTCGGCTCGTAGACCATGCGCAGCCCGCGCGCCTTCTCGCGCTCCTGGTAGACCGCCAGGACCGACTCGGCCGTCACGTCCATGTGCGCCTGGGTGTAGACCCGCCGAGGGATGGTCAGGCGGACCAGTTCCAGCTTCGGGTAACGGTGCTGGCCGGTATGCGGGTCGCGCCCGGCGCTGACGATGCCGCGCTCCATGGCGCGGATGCCCGAGTCGACGTACAGTTCGGCCGCCAGGGTCTGGGCCGGGAAGAGGTCCTGCGGGAGATGCGGGTAGAAAGCTTTCGCGTCGAGGAAGATGGCGTGCCCGCCCACTGGCAGGACGATGGGAATGCCCCATTCCTGCAGCAGTTCACCAAGGTATTCCACCTGCCCCACGCGGGCCTGGATGTGATCGTCCTGGACCGACTCGACGATCCCGCGCGCCATGGCTTCCATGTCGCGCCCGGCCATGCCGCCGTAGGTGTGCAGACCCTCGTACACCACCACCATGTTGCGAGCCTCTTCGAACACGTCAAACTCGTTGAGCGCCAGCCAGCCGCCGATGTTGACCAGGGCGTCCTTCTTGCCGCTCATCGTGCAGCCGTCGCTGTAGCTGCACATCTCTTTCAGGATCTCGGCCACGCTCTTGCCGGCGTAGCCCGGCTCGCGCACCTTGATGAACCAGGCGTTTTCCACCGCGCGGGTGGCGTCCAGGATGATGCGGATGCCGTGCCGCGAGGCCAGCTCGCGCACCTCGCGCAGGTTCTGCATCGAGACCGGCTGCCCGCCGGCCATATTGACCGTGACCGCCACGCTGATATAGGGGATCTTATCCGCGCCAACCCGCTCGATCAGGCTCTGCAGCTTATGCAGGTCAACGTTACCCTTGAAGGGGTGCAGGTGCTGCGGGTCGTGCGCCTCGTCGATGATGACATCCACAAACGTGCCGCCGGCCATTTCCTGGTGCAGGCGGGTGGTGGTGAAGTACATGTTACCGGGCACATAGTCGCCCGGCTTGATCAGGATGCGCGAGATCATGTGCTCGGCTCCGCGACCCTGGTGGGTCGGGACCAGGTATTTATAGCCGTAATACTGCTGGACGGCCTCTTCCAGGTGGTAGAAATTCTTCGAGCCGGCGTAAGCCTCGTCGCCCAGCATCATGCCCGCCCACTGGTAGTCGGACATGGCGCTGGTGCCCGAATCGGTCAGCAGGTCGATATAAACGTCCTCCGAGCGGAGCAGGAAGGTGTTATAGCCTGCCTCGGCAATCGCCTTTTCGCGGTATTCGCGGGTCGTCATGCGGATCGGCTCGACCATTTTGACCTTCCAGGGCTCGGCCCAGGACCGGCGCCCTCGCTGCTGCCCGGCTGTTGCACTGCGCTGATCATCCGTCATTGCGTTACTCCTTTTTAGGTACTTTGTGTTGTTTTGCGTGGGCGGCGCGGCCGCCCACGTAAAACAACACATGAATAACTCATTGAATCATACCCATAACAGGCTTTTCGCGAAAGCGGATAACCCCAGCTTTTATCCGGCCAGTTCGGGCAGCACCTGGCCCTTGAACTGGCTCACGTACAGGTTGTAATAAAAGCCTTTCTGGCGCAGCAGGCTGGCGTGCGTGCCGCGCTCGATGATCTCGCCGTGGTTGATCACCAACACCTGGTCGGCTTCGCGGATGGTGCTCAGGCGGTGGGCGATAACGAAGCTCGTTCGCCCCTCCATCAGCCGCATCAGCGCCTCCTGGAGGTGCTTCTCGGTGCGCGTGTCCACGTTGCTGGTGGCCTCGTCCAGGATGAGGATATCCGGGTCGGCCAGCACGGCCCGGGCGATGGCCAGCAGCTGGCGCTGGCCCTGGCTGAGGTTGCTGCCGCGCTCGGTCAGCAGGGTCTGGTAGCCGTGCGGCAGGCGGTGGATGAACCAGTCGGCGTTGGCCAGCCTGGCGGCGGCGATGACCTCTTCATCGGTGGCCTCCAGGCGCCCGTAGCGAATGTTTTCCATGACCGTATCCGCGAACAGGAAGTTATCCTGCAAGACCAGGCCCAGCTTGCGGCGCAGGTCCTCTTTCTTCACCGCGCGGACGTCCTGCCCGTCGATCAGGATCGCGCCGCCGTCTACGTCGTAGAAGCGGGTCAGCAGGTTGGCGATGGTCGTCTTGCCCGCGCCGGTTGGCCCGACCAGAGCGATCATCTGCCCGGCGCGCGCCTGCAGGTCGACCTCCTTGAGCACCGGCACATTGGCTTCGTAGGCAAAATTGACCCGCTCCAGGGCCACGTCGCCCTTGACGTGTTCCAGCGCCAGCGCGCCGGGCGCGTCCTGCTCGGGCAATTCATCCATCAGCTCGAAGACCCGCTCCGCGCCAGCCAGCGCCGACTGGATCGAGTTGAATAACTGGGCAATCTGGTTCAGCGGCCAGCCCAGGCGCCCGGCGTAGCCGATGAACGCGGCGATCTCACCCACCGAGACAAATCCCTGCACCGCCAGCCAGCCGCCCGAACAGGCCACCACCGCCAGGCCGATGTTGTTGACCATGTTCATCAGCGGCCCCATGAAGCTGGCGAAGATGCGCGCGCGCGTGGCAGCCTTGCGCAGGCGTTGGTTCACCACCGCGAATTCCCCGATGACAGTCTGCTCGCGCACGAAGGCCTTGACCGTCCGCTCGCCGGTGACCGTCTCTTCGATGATTCCGTTCAGGTCGCCCAGGTGCTGCTGCGTCTCGCGGAAGCCCTGGCGGGTATGGCGGGCCACGACGCGGGTCAGCAGGAAAGTCGCCGGCATGACCACCATGCTGATGATCGCCATGGGCACGTTGAGCAAGAACATGAAGACCAGCACCCCTACCAGGCTCAGCACGCTCGAGAGGAGCTGGCTGAAACTGGTCGCCAGGATCTGGGAGATGTTCTCCACGTCATTGGTCAGGCGGCTCATCAGTTCGCCGTGCGCCCGGCGGTCGAAGAAACCGACCGGCAGGGTCTGCAAACGGGCGAACATGTCGGTGCGGATGTCGCGCACAGCGTACTGCGCCATGCCCAGCAGGAGGTAGGTCTGCAGCCAGGTGCCGCCCGCCGCGACCAGGTAGGTAGCGCCCATCAGGGCCAGGATCCTGGCCAGCCCGGCCAGGTCGCCGGTGAGGATGTAGGTGTCGATGGCAAGGCCCATCAGGTAAGGTCCCAGCAGGCCGATAATCGAGGTGATGATCACCAGGACCGCCGAAACGACCAGGAACAGGCGCTGGCGCTTGAGGTAGCCCCACAGGCGCAGCAGCGTGGCGCGAGTATCCCTGGATTTTTCGACTTCCTGGAACATGCGGTGATGGCCCCCGCCTGGCCGGAAACCGATCGGAGGCGGGGTAGTTCGGCTGTTGCTACGCTGCTGGTTCATAAGCCTTCGTTCCATTTCCATTGCCCAACTGCGAGTCATAAATATCCCGATAAATGGGGCTGCTGACCATCAACTCGCGGTGCGTGCCTTCCGCCGCAACCCGGCCGTCCTCCAGGACCAGGATTTTGTCCGCTTTCAAAACCGTGCTGATGCGCTGGGCGATCACAAAACTGGTGCGCTGGCGCATGAGCGTTTCCAGGGCCTCCTGGATCCTGCTCTCGGTCTCCACGTCCACCGCGCTGGTGCTGTCATCCAGGATCAGGATGGCCGGCTCGATCAGCAGCGCCCGGGCGATGGCAATGCGCTGTTTCTGCCCGCCGGACAGGTTCGCGCCGCGCTGACCAATCGGGGTATCGTACCCCTCCGGGAAAGACAGGATAAAATCGTGCGCCTGGGCGGCCTTTGCCGCGGCGACCACTTCCTCATCAGTGGCGTCCGGCCGGCCGTAGCGGATGTTGTCGCGGATGGTGCCGCTGAAGAGGACTACCTCCTGCAGGGCAATGCCGATGCTGCGGCGGAGGAATTCCTGGTCCAGATCGCGCACGTCCACGCCGTCGATGCGGATCGAGCCAGACTTTACGTCATAGAAACGGGGGATCAGGTGGACCAGGCTGGATTTACCCGTCCCGGTCGAGCCAAGCAGGGCCACCGTCTGGCCAGGCTCCGCCTGGAAGCTGACGCCCTTCAGCACCGGTTCCGCGCCATTCCCGTTATAGCTGAAGGTCACGTTGTCAAACGTGACCTGCCCGGCCAGCCTGCCCTGCCCATCCAGCGCTTTCAGCGCGCCGGGCCGGTCCTGCACGTCAGGCTGCTTATCGAGCACCTCCTGGACGCGGCTGGCCGAGGCTTCCGCGCGCGAAAGCTGGATGACCAGCTGGCTGACCATCATCAGCGAAAACATGGTAGTGGTCAGGTAGTTGACAAAAGCGATGATCTGGCCGACCGTCATCGACCCCTGGGTAACCTCGACCCCGCCAAACCACAGCACGCTGATGATCCCAACGTTGATGATCGTCATCATAAAGGGGAACATGATCGCCACCGTCCGGCCGGCCAGCACAGTCTGGCCGGTCAGCCCGCGGTTGGCCTGATCAAAGCGGTTTTCTTCATGCCGGGCGCGCACAAAGGCTTTGACCACCCGCACGCCGGCCAGGTTCTCCTGCATCACCCCGTTCAGCGTATCCAGGCGCTGTTGGACCTGGACGAAAAGCGGGGTGGCCTTGCGCACAACCCACACCACCACCACCAGCTCGACCGGCATCATCACCAGCGGCAGAAAAGCCAGCTGCGGGCTGGTGATGATGGCCATCACCAGGCTGCCGACCAGCAGCAACGGGGCGCGCACCAGGATGCGTAAGATCATGACGATGGCATCCTGCACCTGGGTGACGTCATTGGTCAGGCGGGTGATCAACTGCCCGGTGTCCAGGTCGTCCAGGTTGCCAAACGAGAATGTTTGCACCTTGCGGAAGAGCGCGGCGCGCAGGTCCGCGCCAAAACCCTGGGCGGCAAATTCCGCCAGGATCCCATTCGTCATCCCACCGGTTGCCCCGATCACCGCCAGCCCGACCATCAGCAGCCCGGTCTGGATCACCAGGTTTAAGTCAAGTTGAGCGATGCCTTCATCGACGATGCGCTGGACCATGCGCGGCTGCATCAGATCCATCGCCACTTCCAGCAGCATCAAGAAGGGGGCCAGTGCAGCCCAATACCAGTATGGCTTCAAAAAGCGAACCAGTTTCCAGCCTGAGTTCATAAACAAGTTCCCTATGGTTAAAATAGATCAACAAATAAAAGCCACTCGTGTTTCGTTACTTCCACAACGCCTCGCCGGTGATCTCAGCCAGGTTGTTGCGAATCCTCAGTAAGAACTGGCCCAGCAGCGCGAATTCTTCCGATGTGAAATTTGCGAAGGTCTCCTCGTTCATCCGCAGCCAGATGGCCTCCACCTCGCGCTGGATGGCCCGCCCGGCCTCGGTCAGGTAAACACGCGAAACACGCTGGTCGGCGGGGTCCGGCTTGCGGTAGATAAACCCGGCCTTTTCCATTCTCTGGAGCATCTTGGTCATGGTGGCCGGGGTGATTTTCATCCGCGCCACCAGTTCGGTCTGGGTCAGACCTTCCGTTTCCCACAGGGCCCACAGGACCGGCGTCTGCCCGCGGTACAACCCAATTCCTTCCAGCAGCTGGTGCGCCCGTGCCCGATGCAAATGGCAGATATTGGCCAGGATAAAATCCATCGTTTCCGGTGGGTGAGAATCGGTCATGCTTGCTTCCTTAATGAACAGAGTCTAAAGAACTGATCAAGGAGATGCTGAGATTGGTTAGCCACGAAATAGTTAGCCGGCTAAATTATAACGAGGTTTCCAGGAAAATCAAGGCCGGCGTCATCTGCGCAGGAAAAAAATGTAACCTTTTCAGGCCAGGAGCATCTAACTCAACAGTGTTTATGTGTGAGTAAATTGTTTAGCGCTTACAGCAGCTGCTTTTACTTCTTTGAGGAGATGGATAAACAATGAGTGTTCCGCTTCACGTAACGGATCAAGAATTTGAGACGGTTGTGCTGAAAAACAGCCTGCCGGTTGTAGTCGATTTCTGGGCGCCCTGGTGCGGCCCATGCCGCATGGTAGCCCCGGCCCTGGACAAAATCGCCAAAGAACAGGACGGAAAACTGGTGATTGCCAAGGTTAACACCGATGAAAACCCCGAGTGGGCCATGCGCTTCGGCGTGCAGGGCATCCCGACCATGCTGTTTATATCCGGTGGGGAGCTGGTCCACCAGCAGGTTGGGGCGCTGCCCGAACCGGTCTTGCGGCAGGTGGTCGGTAAATTCCTGGATCTGGTCAAGGAAAACAAACCGGAAACAGCTTCTTAGCTGCCGGGTCTTCAAATGCATGGGTTGGATGGCTATGCAGCTGCCCAACCCATGCATTTATTTAATCCACCGCACGCACCCGGCCAGAGATATCTGCTCCGTGGTTCACAATGCCAATCTGCACCTGAGAGCCATAACGCTCCAGCGCCTCAGCCAGGGCCGGCCGGTGATCGGGCGTCGCCAGCAGCCCAATCCGGGCGCCATCTTGCGGGGAGATGCCCTCTGTCACCAGAACGATCCGAATCCGGCGGCGGGTCTGGTCATAGGCGATATGCGTGGCAGCCGCTACTTCGTCCGCCACCAGGCCATCCCGCACCATCTGCATGACCTCCGCGCCTGTTTTCGGCCCCAGCTCCAACATCTGTGGGTGATCGGGGGCAATTCCTTCGGGCGCGGCGATGAAGAGGATCAACGTGCCGCCATCGCGCACCAGCATCCCACAGTTATTGACCGGCTTATACCCCTGCCACAGATCGCGGTCGGCCGGGTGCGCGCTGGCGATGACAATATCCGCGCGGTGCGGCACCTCCACGGTGTAGATCGGGCTGGCCAGGGCAACCCCGGCCCGGTGCGCCAGGATCACGTCGCCGGCCACCGCCGCCGCAACTTTCCCGGCCGGGTTGAGGACAAAGTTAAGAATGAACTTCAGCCCGGCCCGCACCGCCACCGCTTCCATCTCGCGCCGGGCCGGGTTTTCGACCTGCCCCAGGATCTGGTAGACGTGTGGCCCGGCCATCAGGTGGGTGCGGGCCGTGGTCAGCGGGCTGGAGACGCCCGGCTGGACCATCTTGGCGCCGCCCGACCAGCCCGCATACATGTGCGGAATGATCGTTCCCACCGCGATGCTCAGCTCGCTTTCCAGCAGCCGGCGGCTGACCTGGACCGGCACGCCCTGGGCAGTCGGACCCAGGGCGGCGAAATCATCCGGGCCCTGGGGCAAGTTCTCCACCTTCACCCGCCGCATGACCGCTTCGCCAAAGCGCTCGCGACATTCCTCGGGCCGCATTGGGCGATGAGTTCCCAGGCCAATGAGGACCGTGACCTGTTCGTCCGCCACCCCGACCCGGTTGAGCTCGTCCAGCAAGACTGGCAGGACCGCTTTTTGCGGCGTGGCGCGCGTGCCGTCATCCACCAGGATGACTGTCTTCTTGCCGTGCTGCCGGGCCAACTCCGCCAGGCCCGGCGAGCCAACCGGGGCGCGCAGCGCCGCCAGCACCGCCGCTTCCAGGTCCGGCACAGCCGGGGCATCCCGCGGAGCGGCAACCCAACCCAGGTTCTCCTCAGGCACAATCATCGTGCGCTGCACGCGGCCATATGGGAAGGTAAAGGACTTTTCCATTCAGGGCACCTCACAAAATTGTTTTCCGTGCCAGTTCACAGGCACTCTATAGTGTAACCAACCTGGCCGGTTAAACACAAGCGCGGGGCAGTCGAATTTTCACTTCTACTGCCCCGCGTTTTCTACCGCGAGAGACGCATTATTCTACTTCAGATTCCACTACGGGCGCACACCCCTCCCGCCGCCATTTCCACCCCGACCATTGCCTCCGTTGCCGTTCGAGGCTGAGATGATGGCCTGGTAAGTGGCCTGGTCCATATACTGCGGCTGGTAGACCCCACCGGTCTGTTGAGCCAGCGTGCGCGTGAAGGAGCGCAGGTGGTTTTCCGAGCCACGGGCCAGGTTCTGGTACACGGCCTGGATGCCGGCTTCGTCGGTCTGGGCCATCCGTTCGTCCAGGTCGAGGATGTCGATCTCTTCGATGGCTGCGCCAACCTTCAGCGCGTCCGCCAGCGACCGGCGACCCTGCTCGACCAGCTGGTCGTAAAGCGCCTGCAGGTCGGGGTTGGTGAACTGGCCCTGGGCCGCATCCGCCGCCGGGTCCGCCAGGCCATAGCGAGTCATCTGCTCCAGCACCGCGTCCATGTGAGCCTGCTCGCTGGCGGCGATGTTCTGGAAGACCGGCAAGCCCCAGGTTTCATACAGCGCCAGGTAAACATCCCGCGCCAACTTCTCTTCCTCGCGCATGAACAGCAACCCCGCCGCTTCAACTTCGTCAAGGGCTCCCGGCTGCGCTTCGAACGCGCCGGCCTGCGCCAGCGGGTGCTCGCCCGCTTCTACCGCCTGCCCACCGGCTGGCCATTCCGAGCGTCCCCAGCCCTGCCCCCCGCGCGCCTCCGGCTGCGCGGCGAGCGAACCGGCTTCTTCCAGCGGCTCCTCAGCCACATCGCCAGCCCATTCCGGGCGTCCGCCGCCCTGGCCGCCGCGCCCTTCCAGCGCTGTATCGTTCCCCATCCGGGCGCCTTCGACACTCGCGCGGCTGCTCTCCTCACCGACCCGGGCATTCGTGCGCTGGACAGCGCCAAAGATCAAAATGCCCGTCACACCTGCCAGCAGGACTCCTGCTAATACTTTTTTCAACATCGTTTCCTCCTACAAGGTATTGTTTATTCTGGTTGTAATTGTGTTCTTTCACTTACCTAGCAGCCGCTTCAGCCTGCAGACTCGGCCTGGTTTTGAAGACCGACCCGGCTACTTTACCGGTCACCTTGACGACCCAGCGCCAGTGGATGGCGAAGTGAATGATGGCCGCGATGATCATGACCACCCCTGACCAGGTATGGATCAGGTCCCAGGTCGTGCGGCTGAACAGGATCAGCGGGTCCGGGTTGGTCCCACCATGGCTGCCGCCCACGAACAGGAAGTAGACCCCAGAAAGGGCTGCCAGCAAGAAGCTCACCGCCACGATCAGGTCGATGGCCACGTTGAAGCGACCCTTGCCATTCATGCAGGCGCACTGCCCGGTCCACTCGCGCCACAGGCGGCGCGCCATGCTGGTCACCCACTTCCAGTGGATCAGCAGGTGGGCCAGGACAATCACGATCATCGCCACGCCGCTCCAGGTATGCAGATCATCCCAGGTTGAGCGGTCGAACAGGATCCGCAGGTTATAAGCAGGATTTCGCCCGCCCTGGTACCCCCCAGAAGGGGCATACAGAAAATACAGGCTCGAAGCTGCCACGATGACCGCGCTGAGAAAAAGCCCGGCATCCAACAGCCAGTTATTGCGTGTTTGGTTTGAAACTGCTTTGTGTTCCATGCTTCATTCCCTCAAAGTTATCGATCTCATATGGGGATTTACCCCACATTCCTTGTGATAAGATACCCTTCAGGTATGAATTATTTATGAAGTGGATGTGCGAAAAAGATGAATAATTTCCCTGATAACCCAGAAATACTTTACCCTCGCTGTAGAGAACATGAAAGCACCATAATTCATCCGGAGTACAGTCATCCATGGATCTATTGATTCTCGAAGCAATTGAAAAGGAAATCGCTAAGGTAACACAATCCTTCCAGGCTCAGACGGGTGGCGCGTCGCTATGCCAGATGCAGAAGGATGGGCGGGTGACCGGTGGTGTAAAGTATGATGAGGGCCGGCTGGTAGCATTTATTACCGCGCGCCGGCTGCTCAGCGATCAGATAGCAGATCAAATGAATGCAGACCGGCCAGGAGCCGCCGCGATAGAAACAATCGCCGCCGAGCAGAGAACCTGGCTCAACCGGCTGGCTGCGCAGCAAGCCAGAGAACACCCTGCGATTGCGTGGATTGCTTATCATCAGGGTGGCAGTGACGCGCTCGCCTGGGTGCTGGAATCGCTGCGAGCGGCTACTGATTCAGCAGCGGGCTGATTTTGGCCTCGATCTGTTCGGGTGTAAACAGGCCGATATGGATATCCTTAATTACCCCATCGCGCCCGATCAGGATCGAGGTGGGGAAGCTGTGCACCTGCAGGCCGTCAAGCAGTTCGAGGTCCGGGTCGAGCAGGACCGGGAAAGCCAGATTATAACTTTCGGCAAAAGCCACCGCGTCCGCGGCCGCGTCGCCGGCGTTAATCGCCAGGATGACAAAGCCATCGGCCTGGTGGGCCTGGTAATAGGCGTTTAGGGCCGGCATTTCGGCCCGGCAGGGCGGGCACCAGGTGGCCCAGGCGTTCAGCACGACCACCTGGCCCCGGTAATCACTCAGGCTGACCTGCTGCCCGGAAATATCTACCAGAGAAAAGTCACTCAGGCGAGCGCCCACCCGCGCCGGCTGGACGGCGCGGGCCTCTCCCTGGCCGCCGGCGGTCAGGGCGATCACCAGCACCACAGCCAGCACCAATACGCCGCCCACGATCAGCGCGACAGGCAGCGATTGCCGGCGCCTGGGCTGCGGCGCGCCGGCCTTTTTCTTGTTTTTCAAAGGTACATTCCTGGATTTTTTCATCCCGAGCCACCCCCTGACCGCGGTTTGCATCCGCATAGAAATAGATCGACCGCCCTGCCCGAAACACCGCGATTGGAACGAATACGTAAACCCATGCCAGACTCCCGATGTGGTTTTCCTATGTTATACCTCAAAATGAACCAGGCACATAAAATTCATTGTCAAACTCGTCAAATGCGGGCACAATTAGGTGATTGAATCTTGCCTGGATAGAGGAAAATCAATGGAATCACTGCGGGGCAAGGTCATCATTATTACAGGCGCAAGTTCTGGCATTGGGGCAGCCACGGCCCGGGCACTGGCCAACCTGGGCTGCAGCCTGGTTCTGGCTGCTCGTTCGGCGGAAAAGCTGGATGGATTAGCGAAAGAATTGGGTCCAACAGCGCTCAGCGTACCGGCTGACGTGACCAATGAAGCGGACGTATCCAGGATGGTGTCAAAAGCTGTGGAGCGCTTCGGGCATATCGACGTGCTCCTGGCCAATGCCGGGATCTACATCCCTGGAAAAGTGGCAGAAGGGCATCCGGACAATTGGGCCAGGTTGATCGACGTGAACATCAACGGGGTCTTCCGCTGCGTTTCCGCGGTTTTACCGCACCTGATCGCCCAGAAATCCGGGGATATCCTCGTCACCAGCTCAATTTCCGGGTTTGTCGACATTGTTTGGGAGCCGGTGTACAGCGCATCGAAACACGCCATCCAGAGCTTCGTCCATACCCTGCGCCGCCAGATGATCCCCTATGGCATCCGGGTGGGTTCGATTGCGCCTGGCACCGTAGCAAATGAGTTGTGGGGCCTGGCGGAGGAAGAAGAAATCGCCAGACGGGTCGAAGCGCGCACCCATCTGCGGTCTGAGGATGTCGCCAATGCCATCGTCTTTATGCTTTCCCAACCGTCACACGTCAACATCAGCGACCTGGTGATCCTGCCGCATGGTTTAGATCTATAGAATCTTCCTGGCGGGTCTGCGCGCGCCAGGCCTGCGCGTAGCGCCCGTCCAGCGCCACCAGCTCGGCGTGCGTGCCCGATTCGATGATGCACCCATCCACCATCACGTGAATGATATCCGCCTGCATGGCGGTCGTCAGGCGGTGGGTGATGATCAAGGTCGTGCGCCCCTGGCTGAGCCTGCGCAGGCGGGCCAGCCATTCCATTTCTGACCAGGCGTCCATCGCGCTGGTGGGCTCGTCCAGCAGCATCAGCGGCGCCTGGCGGTAAAAGGCGCGCGCCAGGGCGATCCGCTGCCACTCCCCGACGCTCAGGTCAGTGCCGTGCTCGAACAGCTTGCCCAGCCGGGTCTCATAGCCTTCGGGCAGCTGGCGGATGAAGCCGTCCGCGCCGGCCTCTGCCGCCGCCGTGGCGACTGCTTCCGCGTCCGGGCCGCGACCGCTGCCTGGGGCAGCCTGGCCGGCGGTGCTGTAGGCGATGTTCTCCCTGGCGCTGGCCTGGTAATGCATCGGCTGCTGGAACAGGACGGTGATCCGGCTGCGCAGCTCCTGCTGGGCAAAGTCACGCAGATCGGTCCCATTCCAGGTGATGCGCCCGGACTGCGGGTCGTACAGCCGGCAGATCAGCTTGAGCAGGGTGCTCTTGCCGGCCCCATTATCGCCGACGATGGCCACGATCTGCCCGGCCGGCAGGGTCAGGTTGAGCCCGGAGAGCGCCTCGCGCGCGCTGCCCGGGTAGGTGAACCCCAGGGCTTCGCAGCGCAGGGTGACGCTTTCCGGCCGGTCCGGCATGGAGACGGGTTGGGCCGGGTCGACCACCTGCTTTTCGAGGTCGAGGAACTCGAACAGGTTGCTGAGGAACAGCAGGCTGCCGTAGAGCTGGCCCACGTTCTGGAGCAGCGCGCGCATGGCCGACTGGCCCTGGTTGATGACCTGGTAAAACAGGACCAGGTCGCCCAGGCTGCCCGCGCCTTGCAGCGCGCGCCAGGCCATGACCGCCATGCAGGCCCCGGCTGCCAGCATCCCGATCAGCCCGGCCGCCAGGTGACCCAGGGCCTGGCTGCGCTCCAGGCTCATGCGTTCCTGCCGCAGCCGGGCGCGGATCTCGCGATACGCCTGGCTGAAAAGCGGGGCAGCCCCAAACAGGCGCAGCTCGGCCGCCGCGTCTTCCGAGATCAGCAGCCAGTCGTAATACCAGGCGCGCCGCTCCGTCGAGGAAATGCTCTTCTGCCAGGCATACGTCTTCTGGCGCGAGCGGACCACCACCCACAGGACCGGCAGGCTGCTGACCGCCAGCACGGCGATCAGCCAGGTCCCATAGGGCAGCAGCAGCGCCAGCATGGCGACCAGCGTCACCACGCCCTGCATCAGCGCGCCCAGGATATCCAGCACCGCCACCGGCCGGTAAGCCGCCTCGGCACGCGCGCGGTGCAATTTGTCGGTCAACTCAGGCGTTTCAAACAGGCTGTAATCGGCCTGGCTGGCCTTGTCCTGGATCAGCGCGCTCACCCGCAGCCCCACCCGCTCGACCTGGGCGGTGTGGACCAGCCCGCCGAGCGATTGGAGCAGCTGGCTGAGCAGCATCAGCAGCGCGATTCCGCCTGCCAGCAGCGCGACCGGGTTGAGCAACTCCCAGGGGATGCCGGCCGGGAAAGGCCCGCGCGCCAGCAGATCGACCAGCCGGTTGACCAGCAGGCGGGTCAGGCTGATGTTCAGCGCCGGCAGCAGCCCCTGCACCAGCAGCAGAGCGATCCAGCCCAGCGCCAGCCCCGGCGCAGACTGCCAGATCAGGCTCAGCGCGCGCGGCAGGTAGGCCAGCCCCTGCCCGGCCGATTGGAGCTTTTCGTGGAAAGAAGGGCTGCTGCTCACCGATTAGAGCGGGGGCTGGTCCCGCCGGATGAAATAGCGGTAGGGGAACCGGATGATCCAGCGACCAGCCCGGTCGCTGTACTCGCCGATGACCTTGCCGCGCGAGACCAGGCGCACCACCCGCCCGGCAGGGGACTGGTAGGCAACCGGGACCGGCTGGAGCAACTTTTCGGCCAGGCAGTCAATTTGCAGAAGACGGACGACCGCCCGCAGCCCTTTAGCCAACGGGCTCAGCTGCCGGATCACCGTGCGGGCCGCCCGGAGAGACACGTGGATTGCCATCCCGGCACGTCCGCCATACACCTGGCGGGTCTTACCACCAATTCGCTTTTGAAAGACCCTGCCAATATAGTTTTGCTCGGCAACCGGCCAACAATCGGCGGTGTTCAAATTATCCCCGCGGGTGACATAACCATCCCGAGTTCTTTGGATGACCCGGTGCACAACCGCCTGAGAGCCTTCTGGCGACGTAAAAATAATAACGTCACCCGGCGCAATCCGGCGAAAGTCGACCGGCTCCGCCACCAGGAAATCCGGCTCGCGCAGCGTGGGGTACATGCTCCGCCCACTATAAGCGAACAGGAACGTGCCCTGGGGAACTTCGGCCTGTTCACCCTCGCTCCAGCTTGCCAGATCCAGCGCCGGCTTCGAGCGGATCATACTATCCTATCCCCTCAAGAAAATCTTCTAAAAGCGGGCCAAAATCGTCGTCCAACCCGAGATAAAGGCGCACAACTGGCACAGTGCGAACCAGTTTGCTGATCGTATCGAACACTTTCATTCTCATCCCGATTCGCTGATCTCTTGTCAGCGCCTGAATCTGGGAGTTGATGATCTGTTCGTTTGATTTTACCAGCGAGACTGCAGCTTCAGCCCGGTTGATTCCCTCCAGATAATTCTTTTCCGACCGGTCCAGCAAGAAGATCGCCTTCAGCGGAACAGATTCTTGTACATCCCATTGGCCACTCATCCCTTCATCAAAGAAGAACCGACTCCAGGTTGGCCAGGGATGAGCATAGAATTTTCCCTGGTGTCCGATGACCAGGCAAGCATCATCGCACAGAGATCGCCAGCCGGGCGGCAGGCGTTGGCTGGTAGTCGATTTTCCGACGCCGCCAGGGCCGGCAAACAGCACGCCGCACCCCCGCCACTCCGCCAGCGCGGCGTGCAAGAGCACAGCATTTTCCTGCTGGATCAGACAGGCCCATGCGTTCCCAAGCGAACTCATCAGAAAGTTTTGCACCTGGATATCAAGGGGCTTGTCAGTACCAGGCACCCGTTCGATCAATAACCGGCTTCGTGATCGTATCCCAACCGGCTCCTGGCTTATCCATCTATCAGATTTCGTGCTGACCAGCACATCATGATCCGCCTTGATTCCTGGAGTGAGGTTCATAGTCCAGGCAAGTCGGCTGACGATTTCTTTCACCGGGCCTTCAGAACAAGTCAGCGACCATTCCGACCGGTCTGCAAGCCGGAGGGAAACACTGTACTCCAGCGACACTCTTACTCCAATGAATATTTAAATTCCAGCTCTTACGATTCAGCGCACGTACCTGGCCCGATTCAATTGAACATCAACCCAGGCACGTTGAGCCATCTAAAGCCAAAAGTGGTCCCAGTGCTATCAACCTATTTTTACGGGCTGATCCGCGGTTGAATCCGCGGTTCAATTTTTTCATAGTTTGGCTTAATTTCTTCTTCTTGCCAATACCTTCGCCAATTACGGCGATGAAACCGGCTGTTTTGCCGGGTGAATACG